>NZ_WXYH01000209.1:0-88394 GCF_009872365.1 Rhodococcus sp. T7 | reverse complement strand
CGGGTCTGACACCCCCAGCGTCCGCTGGGAACCATGAGGAGCGGGAGCCCCCCGCCCCTTTTCCATCACATCAACCGCCGGACGTTAACAAGTACGCACGGTGTGAAGCGCAACTTCCGTGGCCTTGACGACGAAATACACGTCCAGGCCCGGCACCAGATCGAGTTCCGCAACGGACGCCGCGGTCACGTCGGCGCTCAGTTCCAGCCGGCCCCCGGCTTCGGCGGCGCGCACCCGGACCGTCGGTCCGCGCACCTCGATCTCCGAGATGGTCACCTGGAAGACGTTGCGCGGACTGCCTTCCGGAGACCGCCGGTGCACGGCCACCGAATGCGGTGCGAACACCGCGACGGCCGGCGCACCCCCGACGAAATCGGCGTCGAGCAGGCCGTGCATCCGGACGCCGGTCTCGGTCTCGAACCCGTCCTGCGCCGCGAACACGGGAACGAGGTTGAGTCCGGCGATCCGCGCGGCGAACGCACTGCGCGGACGCGTCAACACGTCGCGCACCGAACCGGATTCGACGACCTGTCCGCCCTCGACGACGATCACCCGGTCCGCCAGCGCCAGCGCATCGAGGACGTCGTGGGTGACCACGACCGCTGTCCGGTCGCCCTCCCGCAGCACCCGCCGGAGCAGCACCCGCAGGGCGGGGGCCGCAGCGACGTCGAGGGCGGACATGGGTTCGTCGAGCAGCAGTGCCTGCGGTTCCGCAGCGAGCGCGCGGGCGACCGCGACCCGCTGCGCCTGCCCGCCGGACAACTCGTGCGGGCGGCGGTCAACGAACTGGGTCGCATCGACCGCGTCCAGCCACTTCTCGGCGACCGCCCGCGACTCCCGGCGTCCGCGGCCCGAACTGCGCGGCGCGAACGCCACATTCGCGGCCACCGTCAGATGCGGAAACAACAGTGCCTGCTGCGCGAGCAGCGCGATACCGCGCCGGTGCGGCGGCACCGCGATGCCGCGCTCGGTGTCGGTGAGCACCCGGCCGTTCAGTTCGACCCGTCCCGCGTCGGGGCGGACGAGGCCCGCCACCACCGACAGCGCCGTCGACTTGCCTGCGCCGTTCGGTCCGAGGACGGCCAGCACCTCACCCTCGGCGAGGTCGAATCCCACCTCGACGCCGCGTGCGGCGACCCGAGCCTCGACGCTCAGGCCGGTCACAGTGCCGCCCTCGACGCCCAGCCCCGCGAACCCACCACGATGACGACCGCGACGATCACCAGCACCAGCGACAACGCCACGGCCGCATCCGCGTCCGTCTCACGCTGCAGGTAGATCTCGAGCGGCAGGGTCCGCGTGACGCCCTGCAGACTGCCCGCGAACGTCAACGTCGCCCCGAATTCGCCGAGCGCCCGCGCGAACGCGAGCACCGAACCCGACACGAGTCCGGGCAGCACCAGGGGGAGCGTCACCCGCCGGAAGACGGTGGTGGGACTCGCACCGAGCGTGGCGGCGGCGTGCTCGTACCGCCTGCCCGCGGTCCGCAGCGACCCTTCGAGGCTGACCACCAGGAACGGCAGCGCGACGAAGGTCTGTGCGAGCACCACGGCCGTGGTGGTGAACGCGATGTGGATGCCCGCGACCTCGAGGTGCTGCCCGATCAGACCTTTCCGGCCGAACGTGTAGAGCAGGGCGATACCCCCGACCACCGGTGGAAGCACCAGGGGCAGCAGCACCAGCGACCGCAGCACCTGGAGACCGCGAAAGCTGCTGCGGGACAGCACCGCCGCCATCGGGACACCCAGCAGGATGCACAGGGCAGTACTCGCGGCGGCGGTGCGCAGACTCAGTTCCAGCGCCGCGAGTGACGATTCCGACGTGACCAGTTCGAAGAATCGCGTCCAGTCGACACTCGCCAGCATCGCGAACAGCGGCAGGACGACGAACAGGCCGCCCACCGCTGCGGGCACGAAGATCCAGCCCGGAAGCCCGGACGGAACCTTCACCCTCGGCGCTCGGATCACGGCTGGGCGAATCCGGCCTTCGCCAGCACCGCCTGGCCCTCGGGTCCGGTGACGAGGTCGATGAAGCCCTGCGCCGCCTCCGGCTGCTTCGAAGCGGACAGCGCGGCAATCGGATAGGTGTTCACCGCCTGCGCGGCCTCCGGGAAGGCCACGGCGGTCACGTTGTCGCCCGCACCTGCCGCGTCGGTGACGTACACGAGTCCGGCGTCCGCCTGACCGGCCGTCACTTTGTTCAGCACGTCGGTGACCGACGACTCCTCGCTGACGGGGGCGAGGTCGACACCCGAAGCCGTCTCGACCTTCTGCGTCGCGGAACCGCACGGAACCTGCGGGGCACACGTGACCACGAGCGTGCCCTCACGGTTCAGATCCGCGAAGGACGTGATGCCCTTGGGATTTTCGGGTGCCGTCACGATGGTCAGCGTGTTGGTCGCGAAGTTGACGGGGGTTCCCGCGACGAATCCGGCGTCGACGACCTTCGTCATGTTGTTCGTGTCGGCGGACGCGAACACGTCGGCGGTGGCGCCCTGGTCGAGTTGCGCGGCGAGGTCGGAGGAACCCGCGAAGCTGAACTCCACGTGGGAACCGGGGTTCGCCGTCTCGAACATCTGGCCGAGTTCGGTGAACGTGCCCTTCAGCGACGCCGCGGCGAACACCGTGATGTCGCCGCCCGATGCGGCCGCGGACGTCGACTCGGCCGAACCCGAGGCGCCGGCGCCGCTGTCGTCGTTCGAACCACAACCGGTGAGAAGGCCCAGACCGAGTGCGGCCGCGGCAGCCCCCGTCGTGACCCGGCGCCAGGACATCTTCATGAAATTCCTCCAGGAGTTTCGACGATCACCGTGGTCGACTTGACGACGGCTACCGCGACCTTGCCGGGCTCGAGCCCGAGGTCGCGGACAGCTTCACTGCTCATCAGGGAAACGACACGGAAAGGCCCGCACTGCATCTCGACCTGGGCCATCACCTTGTCCATCACGACCGCGGTGACGATGCCGGTGAATCGGTTACGCGCCGAGGATTCCGATCCGAGCAGGTCAGGCGATTTCGACGCGTTGGCGCGCGCGAACTCGGCGAGGGCGGGACCGTCGATCACCTTGCGGCCCGACTCGTCCTTGTCCGCCGCGAGGCTGCCGTTGTCGATCCACCGCCGGACCGTGTCGTCGCTGACGCCGAGGAGTTCCGCCGCCTGCCGTATCCGAATTCCCGTCATTCGGAGATCGTCCGCGCATGCGTCATAACGGACATGCTATGTCGGCATATGCGGATCCAACAAGCGGAAACTTCCGAGAATGCGGCTTTGCTCGCGGAAGGTAGTGCGGACGGCGGGGAGTAGGCCGGGGGTCTTCAAATAGACGTTACCGGCTGGTATACATAGTCGGCCCTGTCGAAGTGTTACCTGGATCACGTGAGGCGGTACCCGTGTCGGTATGGAGAAGGCTGTCGTGCTCGGTGAGTGCGACGTTGCTGGTCGGTGTCGGCGCGGTGGGTCTCGCGGCACCGTCGACTGCGCAACCCGTCCTGTCGCCTGCACCGGTGCAGTGGTTGTGCAGCCCGCACATCGGTGCCGATCCGTGCGACCTCCCCTCGGACACCACCGACCTGGGCACCGGGGAGGTCACGGGTTCCCCCGAACCGGGCGACGAGGCGGAGAAGCCGGTCGACTGCTTCTACGTCTACCCGACCGTCAGTGACCAGCTCGCCCTCAACGCCGACCTGACGGCGCAGCCCGAGGTGCAGTCGATCGCCAGCTATCAGGCCGCGCGATTCGCCGGCGGGTGCCGTGTCTTCGCCCCGATCTACCGGCAGATGACGCTCGTGCCGGGCATCGCCGCCGGGCTCGCCGGCGCACCCCTGGCCCAGACCGGCTACGGCGACGTGCTCGCCGCCTGGAACGACTACCTCGCCCACGACAACAACGGGCGCGGCGTCATCCTCATCGGCCACTCGCAGGGCACGATGATGCTGCGCAAACTCATCCACGACCAGATCGACCCGAACCCCGCTCTCCGCCGGCAGCTCGTGGGGGCATTCCTGATGGGCGGCAACGTCCTCACCGCCCGCGGCAGCACGGTCGGCGGCGATTTCGAGAACATTCCCGTGTGCACCGGGCAGGGTGAATCGGGCTGCGTCGTTGCATATTCCACTGCGGTGGCGGATCCCACCCTGTCGTTGTTCGGCAACAGTTCCTTCGACGCCCTCTCAGCGGCGATGGGATTGCCCAGCGGGCCCGGCTATCAGGTCGCCTGCACCGACCCCGCCGTGCTGAGCGGAAACCCCGATCCCGTGGGCGTCACCATCCCCAGCGCCCCCTATGCGTTCGGGATCATCTCGGTGCTGCTGGGATACACCTCGTTCCCGCAGGGTGCACCGACGTCGGCATCGACGTGGACCACGGGCGCCGAACGCGCCGTCGGCCGGTGCACCGAGGTGAACGGTTACCACGACTACAAGTTCCACCTCACCGACCCCTCGGCCCAGCACGTGAACGAATTGCCCTTGTTCAACAGCCATCTCGTCGACATCAACCTCGGATACGACCGGCTCGTCTCCATCGCCGAGCAGCAGACCGACAGCTGGCTCGCGTCCACGTAACCTTCCGGGGGCGAGCGATCAGTACACGTCCCGCACGTAGCGCTTGTCGGTGGACAGCTGCTTCATGTAAAGCTCGGTGTCCTCTTCGTCGAGGCGACCGTGGGTGCGGACGACTTCGCGGACCGTCTCGTCGACGTCCTTCGCCATCCGGCTGGCGTCGCCGCACACGTACAGCGAGGCTCCCTCCTGCATCCAGCCCCACAGCTTGGCGCCGTGCTCGCGAATGCGGTCCTGCACGTAGATCTTCTGCCGCTGGTCCCGGGAGAACGCCGCATCGAGGTGGGTGAGAAATCCGTCGCGGTGCATAGCTTCCATCTCCTCGCGGTAGTAGAAGTCGGTAGCCTCGTGCTGCTCACCGAAGAACATCCAGTTCTTACCCGTGTGACCCAATTCCCTGCGTTCGTGCAGAAATCCGCGGAACGGTGCAATCCCGGTGCCGGGGCCGACCATGATCATCGGCGCGTCGGCGGCCGACGGGGGACGGAAGTGCGCGGACTTCTGCACGAAGATCGGCACGTCCGCGTCGTCGCAGTGATCGGCGAGGAACGTCGAGCACACCCCGGAGCGGTTCTTGCCCTCGTGGTTGTAGCGCACCGCGGAGACGGTCAGCTGCACCTCACCCGGATCCACCTTGGGGCTCGACGAGATCGAGTACAGCCGCGGCTGGAGGCGCTTGAGCACGCCCAGCCACTCCTCGGCGTCCGCGTCGACTTCGTACTGCGCCAGCACGTCCATCGACTGCCGTCCCCACAACCACTGCTGGAGCGCGATCTTGTTGTGCGGGCGCAGCAGTCGCGCCAGTTCGGTGTCCTGTGTGCGGCTCTGCACGAACCGCAGTAGTTCGGGGGTCACCTTGGTGATCTCGAGTTTCGTGCGCAGCGCCTCCCTCAGGGTCATCTCCGGCAGGTCCGGCAGCGTGACGGGGGTGTCCGGGATCGACCGGGTGACCTTCAGCCACTCGTCGACGACGCCGTCGCTGTTGGTGGGCCACACACCGAGCGCATCGCCCGCCTCGTAGGAGAATTCCGGATCGCTCACGTCGAAGCCGAACTGCCGCACGTCCTTCGACGAACCGGCCGCGCTGAGCGGGATGTTCCTCGTCAAGCGCGTGACCAGGGGAGACTTCCGGGTGAACGTGGCCGCCTTCTTCGCTGCGGGCCTGGTAGGCGCCGGCGCGGCCGGGGCGCCGCCGACGGCCGCGCGCTCGCGGACCAGGTTCTGCACCTGGGTCAGCCACTGGTTCGCCTGATCCTCGTAGTCGGGTTCGCAGTCGACGCGCTCGGTCAGCCGCTTCGCCTCGAGTTGCTCCAACCGGGCGTCGATCCGCTTGCCGTGCCCGCAGAAGTCGTCATAGTTCGAGTCGCCGAAGGCCAGTACGGCGTAACGGGTCTGCGCCAGCCTCGGCGCCTCGTCGCTGCTGAGTGCGGACCAGAAGCTGCTGCCGTTGTCGGGGGCGTCGCCGTCCCCGAACGTGCTGGTGATGATCAGGAGATCGCGGACGTCGGCGAGGCCCGCGACGTCGTAGTCGTCCATGCTGGTGAGGTGGGTGCCGTGGCCGGCCTCCTCGAGTTGGCGGGCGCATTCGGCGGCGAACTCCTCCGCGTTGCCGGTCTGCGACGCCCACACCACGACCACGGGATGCTGGACCGATTCAGCGTTCGCGGGACTCGCCTCCGGCGCCGCGGAGCCGTCCGGCACGGCGGAGCGGGAGAACAACCCCGCCATCAGACCGTCCAGCCACACCCTCTTCGACCCGGAGATCGGCGCGGTGCGCGGAAGGACCGGAACGCCCTGCAGTTCGGTGGACTGCAGACCCGCCAGCAGTCCTGCAAGGTACGTGCGCTCGTGTTCGTCGAAGCTGGGGGAAGCCGAATCATCCAGTCCGAGAATGTGGCTCATCTCGGCGGCGGGCGAGCCGCTGGCGAGGGTGAGCGCCCCGGTCGGTTCCGGAACCGCGGGCTCGGACACCGGGGCCACCCGGGTCAGGGAGACGGCACACACCTTGAACTCCGGCTGGAAGGACGTGGGGTCGACGGCGTCGTTGGTGACGGCGTTGATGCTGAGGTATTCACCGAACGAGTCGTTCCAGTGGAACGGGGCGAAACAGCCTCCGGGCAGCACGCGGTCGCTGACGACGGCGGGCAGCACCGCGCGGCCGCGCCGGGACGCGACCTCCACCTTGTCGCCTTCGGAGATCGACAGCTTCTGCGCATCAATCGGATTGATCTCGACGAACGGGCCGGAGTTCAACTTGTTGAGCTTGGCGACCTTGCCGGTCTTCGTCATGGTGTGCCACTGGTGCTGCAGGCGCCCGGTGTTGAGGACCATCGGGTAGTCGTCGTCGGGCATCTCCGCGGGCAGCATGTGCGGGCGCGGGAAGAAGGCGGCCTTGCCGCTCGCGGTGGCGAACGCGAGGCGGGGGAGTGAACCGTCGGGAGCCGACAGCAGGTTCTGGCTGACGCCGTCGTTGACGTAGCGGATCGGGTTGCGGTCGGTGCGGTTGCCGGGCGGGCTCGGCCACTGCACCGGCGTCTCCCGCAGGCGGTCGTAGCTGACGCCGCGAAGGTCGTAGCCGGTCTTGGGATTCCAGGTGCGCTTGATCTCCTCGAACACGTCCTCCGAGGATTCGTAGGTGAACGCGTCCGCATACCCCATCTCGCAGGCGACGCGGGCGATGATCTGCCAGTCGGGCAGCGCCTGGCCGACCGGGTCGACGGCCTGCTGCAGGAGGGTGAGGTTGCGCTCGGAGTTGATCATCACCGAATCCGACTCGGCCCACAGTGCGCCGGGAAGCAGGATGTCGGCGTACCCGTTGGTCTCCGTGTCGAGGAAGACGTCCTGGGTGATCACGAGATCGGCGGCCTCGAGGCCCTCGATCACGGTCCGCCGGTTGGCCACGGTGGCAACGGGATTGGTGCAGATGATCCAGCAGGCCTTGATGTCACCGGCCACCATGCGCTCGAACATGTCGACGGTGCCGGTGCCGACCTCGGCGCGGATGCTGCCTGCGGGCAACTCCCACAGGTCCTCGATGAACGCCCGATCGTCGGCGGCGAGCACCGACCGCTGGCCCGGCAGACCGGGACCCATGTACCCCATCTCGCGGCCGCCCATGGCGTTCGGCTGACCGGTGAGGGAGAACGGGCCGCTGCCCGGACGGCAGATCGCGCCGGTGGCCAGGTGCAGGTTGCAGATCGCGTTGGTGTTCCAGGTGCCGTGGGTGCTCTGGTTGAGGCCCATCGTCCAGCAGCTCATCCAGTTCTCGGCCTCACCGATCCACTGGGCGGCCTGCCGGATGTCGGATTCGGGGATGCCGGTGATCTCCGCGACCTTCTCGGGGGTGTACTCCTCGAGGAATTCCGGCATCACCTCCCAGCCCTCGGTGAACTCGGCGATGAACTCGGGATCGGTGTGCCCGCTGCGCACGAGCAGGTGCAGCAGGCCGTTGAGCAGTGCGAGGTCGGTGCCGGGCGCGATCTGCATGAACAGGCCGGCCTTGTCGGCGGTCGCGTTGCGTCGGGGGTCGACGACGATCAGTTTGGCGCCGGCCTTGATCCGGTCCATCATCCGCAGGAACAGGATGGGGTGACAGTCGGCCATGTTGGCGCCGATCACGAAGAACACGTCGGCCTTGTCGAAATCCTGGTAGGAGCCGGGCGGGCCGTCGGCGCCGAGTGACTGCTTGTAGCCGGTGCCGGCACTGGCCATGCACAGCCGCGAGTTCGACTCGATCTGGTTGGTCCCGACGAAACCCTTCGCCAGTTTGGTGATCAGGTACTGCGCCTCGATGGACATCTGACCGGACACATAGAAGGACAGGGCGTCGGGACCGTGCTCGTCGAGTTGTTCCTTCAGCCGGCGGGCGGTCTCGCTGATGGCGGCTCCGACGTCCACCGCGGCGGGTGCCTCCCCGCGCTCGTCCCGCACGTACCCGGTTTCCATGCGGCCACCGGCCACGAGCATCTCCGCGCTCGTCGCACCCTTGGTGCAGAGCCGCCCGAAGTTGGTGGGATGGTCCTTGTCGCCGGACGCCTTGAGCACCCGGCGGGCATTCGTCTCGGGATCGATCCCGATCTCGAGAACCATGCCGCAGCCGACACCGCAGTACGAGCACGCGGTCTTCACTGTGGAAGTCCCGGCTTTCTGCTGCTGCATCGACTCGCTCCTCACCTGCACGGTCGCCGCGTGTCCACCTGGCTCACGACCTGTATCAATGGTGCCGACCGGCGTGTTTCGTCGGGATTAACCCCGGTGAGCGTTCGATGACGTCTCTCGCACCCGGCCGCGGGCGCGGTGGTGATGTCGGCAGCGCGGCAACGACGAGTCCTGTGACCGTCATCACTCGATTCAGGCGTGCAGGGAGGAGCGCTCGAGCGACCGGCGGAGCGGTCAGGCCTGCTGTTCGGCCCACCACGACAGGAGTTCGGCCTCCGCCTCGTCCCGGCTGAGCGGACCCCGGTCGAGCCGGAGTTCCTTGAGGTACTTCCAGGCCTTCCCAACCTCCGGTCCCGCGGGAATGCCGAGCAGTTCCATGATCGCGTTGCCGTCGAGGTCGGGGCGCACCCGGGCAAGGTCTTCCTGCTCGGCGATCCGGGCGATCCGCTCCTCGATGTCGTCGTACGTCGCCTGCAGCGCGGCCGCCCGCCGCTTGTTGCGGGTGGTGCAATCGGCGCGGACCAGCTTGTGGAGACGCGGCAGCAGCGGCCCGGCGTCCGTCACGTACCGGCGCACCGCGGAATCGGTCCACTGCCCCTTGCCGTAGCCGTGGAACCGCAGGTGGAGGAACACGAGCTGCGAGACGTCGTCGATCATCTGCTTCGAGTACTTCAGGGCCCGCATCCGCTTGCGGACCATCTTCGCGCCGACCACCTCGTGGTGGTGGAAGCTCACGCCGCCACCGGGCTCGTTGCGCTTCGTGTCCGGTTTCCCGATGTCGTGCAGCAGCGCCGCCCACCGCAGCACCAGATCGGGGTCGCCGTCCTCGAGGTCGACGGCCTGCTTCAGCACCGTCAGCGAATGCCAGTACACGTCCTTGTGCTGGTGGTGCTCGTCGATCTCGAGCTTCATCTGCGGCACCTCGGGCAGCACGAAATCGGCCAGACCCGTCTCGCACATCACGTTCATGCCGTCGATGGGGAACTCGCCGAGGATCAGCTTGTCCAGTTCGGCCCGCACGCGTTCGGCGGTGATCCGCTCGATCTGCGGGGCCATGTCGGCGATGGCCCGGTGCACGCGCTCGTGCAGGGTGAACCCGAGCTGGGACACGAAGCGGGCGGCCCGCAGCATCCGCAGTGGGTCGTCGTTGAACGAGTTCTCCGGCGCCGACGGCGTGTCCATCACCCCGGCCAGCAGCGCGTTCATGCCGTTCAGCGGGTCGACGAAGTCCTGCGAGCCGTCCGCACCGATCCGGACGGCCATCGCGTTGACCGTGAAATCGCGTCGTACCAGGTCGTCCTCGAGTTTCGTCCCGAACTGGACGACGGGATTGCGCGACACCCGGTCGTAGGCGTCGGCCCGGTACGTCGTGATCTCGATCTGCTGACCCGCCTTGGCGGCGCTGATCGTTCCGAACTCGATGCCCGTGTCCCACTGATTGTCGACCCAGCCGGACAGCAGCTTCTGCACCTGCTCCGGGCGGGCGTCGGTGGTGAAGTCGAGGTCGGTGCCGAGGCGACCCAGGATCGCATCCCGGACACTGCCCCCAACCAGGTACAACTCGTGACCGGCGGAAGCGAACTTCTCACCGAGCGGCGTCAGGACTTCGGACAGCTCGCGCAGCGTCACCGCGGCGCCGGCAAGCAGTCGCGTACGGCGCTCGTCGTCGAGAGAAGGGGCAGTCACGTCCAGGAAGCTTACCGAGGTGCGCAAATAGCGGGATACGCATACACGCTGTCACCTCGCGGTTCGGTTCGCCACAGGTGTGTCACGAAGCGTCTCGGTTCGGGTGCGGCGTTCCGGTGGAAACGGCAAAGCCAACTACTATCGATGGGGTGTCTGCTGCCGAACGTGCGAACAGGAGTCGCCGCAACTCGCGGCGGCGCGGCGCCGTCGGCAAACCCGCGAAACCCCACATGAGGACGGTGCGGGAAACTTCGGCGGGTGGGCTCGTCGTCAACGGTCTCGGCGGACCGCGGGAGAATCTGTGCGCCGCGCTGATCGGGCGCACCGACCGTCGTGGGCGGCTGCTGTGGTCGCTTCCCAAGGGGCATATCGAGCAGGGCGAGACCGCCGAACAGACCGCGATGCGTGAGGTCGAGGAAGAGACCGGCATCCAGGGCACCGTGCTCGCGTCGCTCGGCAGCATCGACTACTGGTTCGTCACCGAGGGCCGCCGGGTCCACAAGACCGTCCACCACTATCTGCTGCGATGCCTCGGCGGGGAACTGTCGGACGAAGACGTGGAAGTCACCGAGGTAGCGTGGGTGCCGCTCGCCGAGCTGGGATCACGCCTGGCCTACGCAGACGAACGGAAACTCGCAGAAATCGCCGGTGACTTGATCTCCAAGATGACTACCACTCCGCCCACTTCCGACCTGAAGCTCCAGAAGGGGCCAGACGCCGGATGAGGATGGCTTTGCGTCGGGTCGGTGCCGTGACGTTGACCGCACTCGCGGTCGTTCTGGCTCCCACCAGCACCGTGGTGGCGTCGGCCCAGGAACCCGTGCCGCCGGAGAGCGCCGGGACCCAGCTCGTCGACGAGGACCCCGAGTTCCTCGAACTGCACATCGACAACGTCACCCCGTCCACGGTCACCACCACCAGCGACCCGATCGTCACCGTCACGGGCTCGGTGAAGAACATCGGCGACCGCACGGTCCGTGACGTCGGCGTGCGGTTGCAACGCGCTCCCGCCGTCGCGAGCAGCGAGGGTCTCCGTACGTCCCTCACTCTCGACCAGTCCCGCTACGACACGGTCGGCATGTTCGACACGGTCGCAGGCCGCCTCGACGAGGGCCAGAGCAAGCAGTTCACGCTGTCGCTGCCGCTGCGTTCCGACACCGACCTCTCCCTCGACATCACCGAACCCGGCGTGTATCCGCTGATGGTGAACGTGAACGGCACCCCCGAGTACGGCGGCGCCGCCCGCCTCGACGACGCCCGGTTCCTGCTGCCCGTGTTCGGGGTCCCGGGCACTCCGGCGGTGCCCCCGGACATCTCCAGTCCCGTCGCCGTCACCATGATGTGGCCCCTCGCCGACCGCCCCCGGCTGGCGGCGGGCGTCGCCGGCTCCGTCACCGAACCGGTGCGTCTCGTCGACGACGACCTCGCGACCTCCCTGGACGACGGCGGCCGGCTCGACGAACTGCTCGGGGCGGCGGAGTTCGCGACCCGGGAGAGCGTCGACCGGGACCACACGCTGCGGGACAGTCTGTGCCTGGCGGTGGACCCGGACCTGCTGATCACCGTCGAGAACATGACGCGCGGCTATCTGGTGGTGGACGACCCGTCCGACCCCACCGGTTCCGCGCACCAGGGTGCGGGCAAGGACGCCGCGTCGGCGTGGCTCGAACGCGCCCGGACGCTGGCCGCGACCATGTGCACCACGTCGGTGCCGTTCGCGCAGGCCGACCTGTCCGCGATCGGCGAGGTCGGGAACGCCGACCTCACCGCGACCGCCGTCGACGCCCCCGCTGACATCGTCGACAACGTGCTCGGTGTCACGTCGCTGCGCAACTTCGTGTGGAGCGACGCCGGGGTACTCGACGACGCGACGGCGCAGATGCTCCGCGGAGACGACGCGACGACTGCACTCGTGGCCGCGAACTCCGTCGACACGACCGCGCCCCGGGACAGCGCCCACGTCATCGAGGCGACACCGCCGCCCGCAGCCCCCGTCCCGGCGAACGGGGAGACCACCACCCCGGCGGCCACCGAGACACCGACGGCCACCGGAAGCGTCGACGCGCTGCTGTTCGATCCGTCCGTCGGCACGGCGCTCGCCGCGATGGGGACGACTCCGCAGACTCCGTCCTATACCCCCCAGCGCGCCCGCTACGACCTCTCGGACGATTCCCAGACCGCCCGGCTGCAGGACGCGCTCGGGGCGGTGTCGTGGTCCGCCCTCGAACCGGAGGCCGCCCGGGCCGCCGGTGTCCCCCGATCGCTGATGGTGGTGCCGCCGCAACTGTGGACCGCCGGCGCCGACGACGCGAAGACGCTGCTGTCGACGGTGTCGTCGCTGATGCGCTCCGGGCTGGCGACACCCCGGCCGTTGCCCGCGGTGCTGGGCCGTCAGCCCGGATCACCCGAGGTCGCGAGCCTGGACTACCCGGATCAGGCCGCCGAGGACGGCGTCCCCGCTCACATCCGCGACGCCGCCGCCACGCAGATGCCCCGGATCGAGGCGCTGAACGCGGCGCTGGTCGACGACCCGCAGGCCCCACTCACGCCGGAACGGTTCACCGCGCCGCTCCGCGAGGACCTGGTGCGGTCGATGAGCCTCGCGCATCGCCGCGACGACGAACGCCGGTCCGCGGAAGAAGCGTCCGACACGCGCGCCGACGAGGTGGCCGAAACCATGGACGACATGTTCGGGGCCGTCACCGTCGTGTCGCCGGGCGGCGTCTACACGCTGGCGTCGGAACAGAGCCCGCTGCTGCTGGTCGCCAGAAACGACCTCCCGGTCGGGATCACGGTCCGTCTGCAGGTCGACGCGCCGTCCGGGATGACCATCACCGACATCGGCCCCACCACGCTGCCGCCGCGGGGCAGTCGCACGCTCACCGTTCCCACCGAGGCCAACGACTCCCGCAAGCTCGTCGTCAAATTCTCTCTGACCACGGCCGATGGACAGCAACTGGGAGAGCCGACCAGCGTGACGGTACGGTCCAACGCGTACGGGCAGGCGTTGGCGATACTGACAGCATGCGCGGGTGCTCTGCTGCTGTTCCTCGCCGGCCGCCGGCTGTGGCATCGATTCCGCGGCCAGCCGGATCCAGCTGACGAAGGGTACGAACGTTCATGACCGGGAACTTGCCCAGTAGGGGCCAGAGGCTTCCCGATCGCTCCCATCCCCGGGTCGCGCCGTGGGAGCGGGACCACTGGGCTCGGGAGATCCGGCCGGACGAGGCACCGACGGTGCAGTTCGCGGCCATCCGGGTCGACCCGCCGCCGCCACCTCCGGTGCAGGACTCCGGGCCGTCGACGGCGCCGCAGAAGCAGAGCAACTCCCGTCTGCTGGCGTCCACCGGTTCGATCGCGGTGGCGACGCTCGTCAGCCGCATCACCGGGTTCGCCAAGCAGCTGCTCGTCCTGACGCTGCTGGGTGGGTCGGTGGCCAGCTCGTTCACCGTCGCCAGCCAGATCCCGAACATGATCTCCGAGCTGGTGCTGGGCGCGGTGCTCACCGCGATCGTGGTGCCCGTCCTGGTGCGCGCCGAACGCGAGGACCCGGACCAGGGTGCCGCGTTCGTGCGTCGCCTGTTCACCGCCACGTGCGTGCTGCTCGGAACGGCGGCGCTGCTGGCGACGGCCGCGGCATCCGTGCTCACCACGCACGTGTTCCTGTCGGCCGACGGCAAGGTGAACACGGCCCTCACCACAGCCCTGTCCTATCTGCTGCTGCCCGCGATCCTGTTCTACGGACTGTCGGCGCTGCTCACGGCCATCCTCAACACCCGGCAGGTGTTCAAACCCGGTGCCTGGGCTCCGGTGCTGAACAACGTCGTGATGCTGACGGTGCTGGTGATCTACTACGCCACCCCGGGGGAGATCACCCTCGACCCGGTCCGGATGAGCGACCCGAAACTGCTGGTCCTCGGTGTCGGCGTCACACTCGGTGTCGTGGTGCAGGCGATGAGTCTGGTGCCGGCGATCCGGCGCGAGGGCATCTCGCTGAAACCGCTGTGGGGCCTCGACGACCGGCTCAAGCAGTTCGGCGGCATGGCCGTCGCCATCATCCTGTACGTGCTGATCAGCCAGGCGGGCATGATCGTCGCCACCCGCATCTCGTCCCACGCGGACGCGTCGGGTCCCGCGATCTACAACAACGCGTGGCTGCTGCTGCAGTTGCCGTACGGCGTGCTCGGCGTGACGGTGCTGACGGCGATCATGCCGCGGCTCAGCCGCAACGCCGCCGCCGACGACACCCCCGCCGTGGTCGACGACCTGTCGGTCGCCACCCGGCTGACCATGATCTCCCTGATCCCGATCATCACGTTCCTCACGTTCGCCGGACCGGAGATCGGTCAGGCGCTGTACGGGTACGGCAACTTCGGGTCCGGCGACGCCGAACGTCTCGGCGAGGCCGTCAGCTGGTCCGCGTTCACGCTCATTCCGTACTCGCTCGTCCTGATCCAGCTCCGCGTCTTCTACGCCCGCGAGCAGGCGTGGACTCCCACGTGGATCGTCCTCGGCATCACCGCGGTGAAGATCGCGCTGTCCGCGCTCACCCCGATGATCGCCTCCAGTGACGACCAGGTGGTCATCCTGCTCGGCGTGGCCAACGGCCTCGGCTACATCACCGGCGCCCTCGTCGGCGGGTACCTGCTGCACCGCAGCCTCGGCAATCTCCAGATGGCGAACGTCGGCAAGACCGTGTGGGTGGTGGTCCTCGCGTCCCTCGCGGGCGCCCTCGCGATGCTCGGCGCCGACCGGCTGCTGCAACTCGACCGGCTCAGCGAACTGTTCGGCGGACCGGGTTCCATGGTCCGCGTCGCCATCAGCGGCGTGCTGATGCTCGTCGTCACGTTCGCGATCCTCTGGTTCGCGAAGATCCCCGAAATCGTGTCCATCACCGTCGCCGTCACCCGTAAGGTCCGCGCCCTGCGCGGTCGCGGCGCCGCACCGGAACCGGAAGTCGACCCGCTCGCAGACGCCGAAACAGAACTGATTCCCGTGGTCCGTGCCACACCGCGCGACGTCGGAGGACAGCCGCGTGGTATCGAACGACCCGGTGGACTCCCGTACCCTGGACACGAGCGGGTCGGATCGCCGCCCGGTAACGGTCGGAGTTGGGCATTCGAAAATGAAGGAGTGAGGGTGAGCGACGACGACGTGGCCGGCAGCAAGAGAGCCGGAGGTTCTACGGTGCAAGCGTCCGAACGCGATTCGGCCGCCGCACCCAACGGCGTCGACGCCCCGACGACCCGGATCTCGTCCGAGTCGGCCTCCACCGGCTCCGCGAAGTCCGACAAGAAGGCCGGCGCCGACACACCGCAGAGGAAAGACGCGGACACCTCGCAAAAGAAGCCCGCCGACGCGTCCGCGGGCCCTGCCGACACTCCGAAACCGGCGCAGAGCAAGGAGACCGGGGCGGACGCCGCGAAAAAGGCTCCGCCGAAGACCCCCGCCGAGGACTCGGGCGAGTCGCCCGCGGACGAGCGTCGAGACACACGTCACATGGGCTCCGCACCCGCACGGGATCTCAGCTACGACACCGGCGTGATCCCGATCACACCCGCACCCGGTCGTGAGCCCGGAGCGGGCCCGCGTCGTACTCCCCGTGGCCCCAAGCTCATTCCCGGCGCCTCCGTCGCCGGTGGTCGCTACCGCCTGCTGACCCCGCACGGCGGGTCGCGGGGACTGCAGTTCTGGCAGGCACTGGACGTCAAGCTCGACCGCGAGGTCGCCCTGACGTTCGTCGATGCCGAACAGCGCTCCACCTCGGCCGGTCCCGAAGGCCCGCAGGCAATCCTGTCGCGCACCCTGCGACTGGGCCGGATCAATTCGCCCGGTCTCGCCCGCGTCCTCGACGTGGTCCGCGGAAGCTCCGGCGGCATCGTCGTCGCCGAGTGGACTCCGGGCCGTTCGCTGCGGGAGATGGCCGACACCAAGCCGTCTCCGATCGGCGCCGCCAGCGCCATCCGCGCACTCGCCGCGGCCGCCGAGACCGCGCACCGGGCCGGCGGGGCACTGTCCATCGACCATCCCGACCGCGTCCGGATCAGCATCAACGGCGATGCCGTGCTGGCGTTCCCGGCCACGCTCGCCGACTCCGACTCGAGTTCCGACGTGCGCGGACTGGGCGCCATGCTCTACGCCCTCATCACCGCCCGCTGGCCGCTAGGCGATCCGTCCGCTCCCGCGGGTGATCCGTCGGGTTCGCAGCGCCCGGGCAGCGTCGGCGGTATGCGCCTCGCCGACCGCGACTCCAGCGGGCAGCCCATCGGACCGCGGGTGGTCCGGCCGGAGGTGCCGTTCGAGATCTCCGCGGTGGCCCTGCGCTCGCTCGAGCCGAACGGTGGAATCCGCACGGCGGCCACCGTGCAGCACATCCTCGATCAGGCGTCCGTCGTCAATGAGAAGACCGAGTTCATCCCCGTACTGCGGCTCGGGCAGCGGGCCCCCGGCCCGTCCGGTCACGCTCTCGCCGACCCGGAAGCGCTGGAGGCGGAGAAGAAGAAGTCCAACCGGATGATCGCCGCGCTGGTCGGCCTGGCGGTCGTCACGATCATCGTGCTGGCGCTGCTGGGCTTCTGGCTCGCGACGTTCCTCACGGGCAGCAGTTCCGACGCGCCGCTCACCGAGCAGGACTTCGGACTCACCACCTCGGCCGAGGCCCCACCGAACCCGGAGTCGCCCGCCGCCGCGCCCGCCCCGGCGGCGAACGTCGCACCGATCAAGCCTTCGGGCGCGACGGTGTTCTCGCCGCAGGGCACACCCGACTCCGCCGCCAACGCCCGGCTGGCCATCGACGGCAACACGTCCACCGTGTGGAGCACCGACTCGTACTTCCAGCCGTTCCCCGCGCTGAAGAACGGTGTGGGCCTGATGGTCACGCTGGACGAACCGGCGACCCTGTCGAGTGTGTGGATCAACTCGCCGACCCCGGGCACCAACGTCGAGATCCGCAGCGCCCCGTCCGAGAACCCGACCCTCGACCAGACGCAGGTGCTCGGTTCGAAGGTCCTCGGCAACGGCGTCACCGAGATCCCGGTCAAGTCGGAGGGACCCACCAAGAACGTCCTGGTGTGGATCACCGGCCTGAGCAATTCCCGCGGCACGAACCAATCGTCCATCGCCGACATCGGTTTCAACGCCTCCACGTAGTCGGCACCAGATGCTCGCGGACCGGCGAACTGAGCTAACATCCGCCGGTGCGAATCTTCCGGGGGGATTCCGAGGGTGAGCCCTCGGACGTCGACCTGTTGGCTGCGCATGTCGCCGGCGATCGGCACGCCTTCGAGACCCTGCTCGGACGGCACTACGACCACCTGTGGCACGTCGCCAAACGCACCAGCTACACCACCGAGGACGCGGCGGACGCCCTGCAGGAGGCGCTGCTGTCGGCGCATCGCAACGCGGGCTCGTTCCGCCGGGACGCCGCGGTCCGGAGCTGGCTGCACACGATCGTCGTCAACGCCTGCCTCGACCGCATCCGCCGCAACAAGGCCCGTCCGGCGGTGTCCCTGTCCGCCGACGAGGACGACGAACCGCGCGACACCCGCGACTACGTCTCCGAGGTGGAACTCAGCCTGGTGGTCGAGCGCGCTCTGGCGCAGCTCCCGCCGGATCAGCGGACCGCGATCGTGGCCGTGGACCTCGAGGGCCGGTCGACCAGCGAGGCCGCGGCGCTTCTCGGGGTCCCGGAGGGCACCGTGAAGAGCCGCTGCGCCCGCGGCCGGAAGAAACTGGCCGCCTCTCTCGAATATTTTCGGGTGGAGGGGAACCGATCATGACTCCGCGGCGTCAAACCCTGATAGGAGCGGGGAAGTGTCCTGACGTCCCGGACCATGTTCCGGATCACGATGACTCGGTGAGGAGGTGCCATGGCCGACCGTGAATCCGATCCGTCCGATGCCGCGCTGCCCGAACCTCCCTACTCCGAGGACCTACTCGCGGATCTGCACGCCGGGGTGCTGCCCGAGTCGTTGAGCGATCGTCTGTGGCCGCTCGTCCGCAACGACCCGCAGGCGATGGCCGTCATCGACGCCCTCGACCGGGTCACCGATCAGCTCGGTGCGCTCGGCCGCGACCATTCCGTCTCGACCCCGATTCCCGCCGACATCGCCGACCGCATCAACCGCGCGCTCGCCGCGGAACGGGACACCCCCGCCGAGGCCACCGTCGTGCCGCTCGCCCGGCGCCGGAAGTGGGCTGCCGCGGCTGCGGGAACGTTCGCGGCGGCGGCAGCGGTCGTGGTGGCCGTCGCGGTCGTCATACCGGACGGCCGGGGATCCGAGCCGCCGCCCGTTGCCCTGCCCGGTTCCGAGACCTCGCAGGCACCGGCGGTCCTCGACCTGGGTTCGGACCTCGACTCCGGACGCCTCCTCACCGTGATCGGTTCGCGGCAGCTCGGACCGCTCGAGGATCCTGATCGGCTGGCAGATTGCCTGCGCGCCAACGGCATCGACTCGGACCGTGCCCTTCTCGGCTCCGGTGAGGTCCGCGTCGACGGTGTTCCCGGGGTACTGCTGCTGGTGGCGGCGCCGCCTCCGCCGCAGATCACCGCGCTGGTGGTCGGCCGCGAGTGCGGTGCGGGCGATCCGGCAACCATCGCCGTCACCGACATCGGTTGATCCTCAGCCTTTTTCGGGTTCCGAGCGGGCGACCGGCATGAGCAACTCGAGGATCTTCGCCCGCAGTTCCGGAGTGTCGTCCTCCACCGCGATCAGGCTCGTGAACAGGGCCGCGCCTGCGGCGAGCACCAGCACGGCCGTCGCGGTGCTCGACTCCCCGGAGTCCGCGCCCCCGAACAGTTGAGTACTCGGCCCGCTGAATCCCCGCCAGAGCGCGGTCCGGAGATCGTCGTGGTCCCGTATCGCGGCCAGTAGTCCCGGCGTGGCCGCCCGCACCTCCGGTCGTGAGAACAGTTCGGCGCTGCCGGTCACCACCCAGCGGATCCAGCCCTCGCGATCGGTGCCCTCGAACGGCGTCAGGTCCGGTGTCGCGCCGAGGATGGCGTCGAGAACCAGGTGCGCCTTCGACGGCCACCGCCTGGTGATGGACGCCCTGCTCACGCCGGACCGCGTCGCGATGGCGCGCATGCTCAGTTGTTCCCAGCCCGACTCCACGAGCATCGCACGTGTGACCGCGAGGACGTCGGTATCGATCCGAGGGTCGCGGGGGCGGCCGGTTCCGGTTGCATTCATTGGTTCGAATTGTGGGACAGAAGAGCCGTCCGCGCTATATCGTACTAATTACGAGTCCAGTGGCACCGTAATTCGAACGAGGCGGATACATGAAGATCGCGGTCACCGGCGGCACCGGCTACGTCGGCGCCCACACCACGCAGGCGCTGCTCGCCGACGGGCACACGGTCCGGCTGCTGGTCCTCCCCACCGAATCTCCCGACGCCCTGCTCGCCGCGGCCGGCGCCGACGCCGCACGGATCGAACCGGTGGTCGGCGACATCCGCGACGCCGAGACGGTGGCTCGCCTGCTCGACGGCTGCGACGCACTCCTCCACGCCGCCGGGGTGGTGGGCACCGACGACCGCCGCGAACAGTTGATGTGGGAGATCAATACGCAGGCCACCGCCGCGATCCTCACCCGCGCGGCCTTCCTCGGACTCGATCCGATCGTCCACGTCGCGAGTTTCAGCGCCCTGTTTCCGTCGCCCGACGCCGTCATCGGCCCGGACAGCCCGACGGCGTCGGGCCGCAGCGCCTACGGCCGCACCAAGGCCGCCGCCGACCGCATCGCCCGCGCGCTCCAGGACGCGGGCGCCCCCGTGGTCATCACCTACCCGACCAGCGTCGTCGGCCCCGGCCTCGGAACCACGAAGGGAGTCACCGAACAAGGTTGGGGCGCGATCGTCGGCGGCGGGGTGGCGCCTCGACTCGACGGCGGCATGCAGATGATCGACGTGCGGGACGTGGCGGCCGTCCACGCCGCCGCGATGCACCCGGGCCGCGGTCCACGCCGGTACGTCTGCGGCGGCGAACTCGTCGAGTTCAATCAGCTCATCGACGTCCTCGAACACTCGTCGGGTCGTCGTATCCGACGCATCCCGCTGTCGGGCAGCGCCTTTCGCACCATAGGGCGGATCGCCGACGTGATCGGCAGGCTCACACCCCTCAGCCCCGGGCTCGGTTACGAGGCGGCCTGGCTCCTCACCTCGGCCACCCCGACGGACGACTCGAGAACCCGCGAAGAACTCGGACTCACCTGGCGACCGGCCCGCGCGGCGCTGGCCGCGACATTCGCCTGAACACCCATCACTTCCCCCGAAGGCAGACCACCATGACCGTTCCACCACCAAACCCCGGCATCTGGGAGCCGGCCCGCCTGGGCCCCCTGACGCTGCGCAACCGCATCGTGAAGGCGGCCACGTTCGAAGGCGTCATGCCGCGCGGCCGGGTGACCGACCGGCTCGTCGACTTCCACGCCGAGGTCGCCCGCGGCGGCGCCGCACTGACGACCGTCGCGTACTGCGCCGTCTCACCCGGCGGACGCGTCCACGCGAACACCCTGGTGCTCGACCGCGCCCGCGTCCCCGACCTGCGCCGGCTCACCGACGCCGTCCACGCCGAAGGGGGATTGGCCGCAGCCCAGATCGGTCATGCCGGTCTGGTCGCGAACACGCTGTCCAACCGCACCAAGACCCTCGCGCCGTCCACTCGCCTCAGCCCGCCGGCGATGGGCCTCGTGAAGGGTGCCACCCGGGACGAACTCGACGACGTCACCCGCGACTTCGAGAACACGGCACGCAACGCCGTCGACGCCGGATTCGACGCGATCGAGGTCCACCTCGGCCACAACTATCTGCTCAGCTCGTTCATGAGCCCCAACCTCAACCGGCGCAAAGACGAGTACGGGGGAAGCCTGGAGCGACGGGCGGCGTTCCCGCGCCGGGTGCTCGAGCAAGTGCGCCACGCCGTCGGCGACTCGGTGGCCGTCACCGCCAAATTCAACATGACGGACGGTGTCCCGAAAGGGCTGTGGCTCGACGACAGTCTCCGCATCGCCCAGCTCCTCGAAGCCGACGGGCACCTCGACGCGATGCAGCTCACCGGCGGCAGCTCGCTGCTCAACGGGATGTACTTCTTCCGCGGCGAGGTTCCGATGGCGGAATTCGTTGCCTCACAGCCGAAACTGGTGGGCTGGGGACTGAAGGTGTACGGGCCGCGCATCTTTCCGACCTACCCGTTCGAGGAGGCCTTCTTCCTGCCGATGGCCCGGCAGTTCCGCGACGCCCTGTCGATGCCACTCATCCTCCTCGGCGGAATCAATCGGCTCGACACCATCGAGAACGCGCTCGGCGAAGGATTCGAGTTCGTCGCGATGGCCCGCGCCCTGCTCCGCGACCCGGACCTCGTGAACAAGTTCCGCGACCGGCACGTCGCCGAGGGACTGTGCATCCACTGCAACAAGTGCATGCCCACGATCTACTCGGGCACGCGCTGCGTGATCCGGGAGACTCTGCGCTGATCACGTGGCCTGCGAGGGGAGCGACCGGTATCACCTGCAGTCCGGGAACAACACCCTTTAGTCTTGTGTTGATCCATACGACTGAGCACCCCTCACTACTGGAAGGCCCGCATGACCACTCCATCGACGGTTCATGAACTCATCATCGTTGGTTCGGGACCTGCCGGATACACCGCTGCCGTCTACGCGGCGCGCGCGGAACTCGAGCCGCTGCAGTTCGAGGGGACCCAGTTCGGTGGCGCCCTCATGACGACCACCGAGGTCGAGAACTTCCCCGGATTCCGCGAGGGAATCATGGGACCCGACCTGATGGACCAGATGCGCGAGCAGGCCAAGCGCTTCGGCACCGACATCCGCACCGAGGACGTCGAGGAACTCGACCTCACCGGCCCGATCAAGAAGGTCGTCGTGAACGGCGAGACCTACCAGGCCCACGCGGTCGTGCTGGCGATGGGTGCCGCAGCCCGCTACCTGGGGATTCCCGGGGAAGAGAAGTTGCTCGGCCGCGGCGTCAGCGCCTGCGCCACGTGCGACGGATTCTTCTTCAAGGATCAGGACATCGTCGTGGTCGGCGGCGGCGACTCCGCCATGGAGGAGGCCACCTTCCTCACCCGCTTCGCGCGCAGCGTCACCGTCGTGCACCGCCGCGAGGAGTTCCGCGCGTCCCGCATCATGCTCGAGCGCGCCAAGGCGAACGCGAAGATCCGGTTCGTGACCAACGCCGCGCCCGTCGAGGTGCTGGGGGAGAACAGCGTCACCGGCCTCGTGATCCGCGACACCGTCACCGGTGAGACGTCCACGCTGGACGTCACCGGCATGTTCGTCGCCATCGGTCACGATCCGCGCAGCGAACTGGTCAAGGGTCAGGTCGACCTCGACGAGGCCGGCTACGTGATCGTCCAGAACCCGACCACCGCCACCTCCGTGGACGGCGTCTTCGCCGCAGGCGACCTCGTCGATCACATCTACCAGCAGGCGATCACCGCTGCCGGCACCGGATGCTCCGCGGCGATGGATGCCGAGCGCTGGCTGGCCGAGCGCGGCGACATCACCGCCAACACCGTCGCCGCCGCCGGCTCACCGGTCGACGCCTGAGCCGGCCACCCACACACCTACCCACCTCGAGTAAGGGAATCCCCGTGTCGAATACCGTCACCATCACCGATGATTCGTTCCAGCAGGACGTCATTTCCAGCGACAAACCCGTCCTCGTCGACTTCTGGGCCACCTGGTGCGGCCCCTGCAAGATGATCGCCCCCGTCCTGGAGGAGATCGCCGGTGAGCACAGCGACAAGCTGACCATCGCGAAGCTCGACATCGACGCCAACCCGGGCGCTGCCCGCGACTTCCAGGTCATGTCGATCCCCACGCTGATCCTGTTCAAGGACGGCAAGCCGATCAACACGATCGTCGGCACCAAGGGCAAGGCTGCGCTGCTGAAAGAGCTCGCCGACGTTCTCTGATCGACACCCGAACACCCAGCGCGATTCCCGATTTTGTGGGAATCTCTGAGACAATCGATCGATGTGCTCCAGTCGCATCAGCTAGACCGACCGGGCACATCGATCGTTTTGTTTGTACCGAGATTCGTATTTCTCGTTGATTCGGACTGAGAGGCCCTGAAACATGCACCGACTCCGTCACGGCGACCATGGTCCGGCCGTCGCTGAGATTCGGGGCACTCTGGCCGGTCTCGGTTTCCTGCACAACGGTGTGCCCGGCACCCGGCGTGAGGGCATCAACGGATCTCACTGGATCGCCCCCGACGCCGTGTTCGATCATCACCTGGACAGCGCCGTACGGGCCTTCCAGCAGCAGCGTGGGCTCCTCGTCGACGGAATCGTGGGTCCTGCCACCTACCGGTCCATGAAAGAGGCGTCGTACCGCCTGGGCGCGCGCACGCTGATCTACCAGCTGTCCGCACCGCTCTACGGCGACGACGTCGCCACCCTGCAGACCCGCCTGCAGGATCTCGGTTTCTACGTCGGCCGCGTCGACGGCTTCTTCGGCCCGCAGACCCACGACTCCCTGTCCTCGTTCCAGCGGGAGATCGGGATCGTCGCCGACGGCATCTGTGGTCCCGCCACCCTGCGGTCGCTCGAATTGCTCGGCACCCGCGTCACCGGTGGGTCGCCGCACGCGATGAGCGAAGAGGAAATGGTCCGTAGCTCCGGACCGCAGCTGAGCGGCAAGCGAATCGTCATCGATCCGGGCCTCGGCGGCAACACCTACGGCACCATCGTCCGTTCCCCCTACGGCACGATCTCGGAATCCGACATCCTGTGGGATCTCGCCAGCCGACTCGAAGGTCGCATGGCCGCCACGGGGATGGAGACGTTCCTGTCCCGCCCGCACCACGAGAACCCGACTGACGTCGAACGCGCATCCACGTCGAACGCCTTCGATGCCGACCTGATGATCTCGCTGCGTTGCGACAGCAACACCAGCCCGTCCGCGAACGGTGTCGCCAGCTTCCACTTCGGCAACTCGCACGGTTCGACGTCGATGATCGGTCAGGTTCTCACCGGGTTCATCCAGCGGGAGATCGTGGCGCGGACGCCGTTGCAGGACTGCCGCACCCACGGCCGCACCTGGGATCTGCTGCGTCTGACCAACATGCCGACCGTGCAGATCGACCTCGGGTACCTCACCAACGAATTGGACGCCACGGTTCTCTCCAACCCGCGGGCGCGCGACGCCATCGCCGAGGCGATCCTGATTTCCGTGAAGCGTCTGTACCTGCTCGGTCAGGACGATCAGCCGACCGGAACGTTCACGTTCGCAGAGTTGCTCGCCGAAGAGCTGTCTTCCTCCGAACGCTTCTAATCTCCCGCCCGAGCGCTCAGTGCGCTCCGACGGGTGTCCGCTCACCGATGTCGACCAGGCTCACAGATGCGGAGTGGATGAGACGCTCCAGCGCAGCCTCCACGTCTTCCTTCCATCCGTGGTCTCGGTTCAATTCGAGTCGCAGTCGCGGGAACCGGTGATGAGGCGCGACGATTTCGAAACCGTTGTCCTCGAGGAAGTCCGCCGGGATCATGCACTCCTCGGGGGAGCACTCGCGGGCCGCGGTGGCGGAGGCCAGTCCCGTTGTGTCGACCGGCCCGGTTCCCTCGGTATTGCGGATCCCGAACGCCTCGAGCGCGCGAACACCGCGGCGCACCAGATCGGCCACGACGGCCTGGATCAACGTGGTCCCGAGGTTCTGTTCTTCGCCGGCCGGTTCGAGCCGGAGACTCGTGAGGAGGACGGCGTCGGCACCGACCGGGGCGGTCGGGAGTAGCTGCGCGCGGGGCACGGTCCGTGGGGGAGCGTAGAGGGCGCTGCCGACCGGCTTCCCGTCCATGACGGCAACCTGACCGCACGATCCCCATTCGAGCATGACCATCGACAGCCAGGCTTCCTTCTCGAAGTCCTGGTCGCAGAATCCGCGCGAACTGTGGATCGCCGCCGGATCCATCTCCCAGAAGACACAGCGACGGGCATGGGCGGAGAGTTTGTCCAAGCCGTCGAGAGTGAGCGATGTGACGTGAGTCGACACTGGCTAGCTCAGCCTCCATATGTCACTACCGCAGATCATTCGACATCCTCTGGTATTCAATGTGTTTCGCCCCCGATAGTTCTGCCGGATTCGGTCCGCCGGCGGCCGCTGTCACAGTGACGGATCATCCGCGGGTACTTCTGCCTCTCTCAGGCGCTCACGAATCGGCCTTCTGTGCCTCCATCATCCCAACGATCCTCTGAAGATCGTCCACCGAACCGAACTCGACCACAATCTTCCCCTTGCGCTTGCCGAGGCTGACCGTGACCCTCGTGTCGAACGAATCGGACAACCGCTCGGCGACGTCCTGCAGTCCCGGCATCTGGATCGGCTTGCGCCGCTGGGCGGGCTGCGCCTGGTCGTCGTTGCGGTTGGCGAGCGTCACCGCCTCCTCCGTCGCGCGAACCGACATGCCCTCCGCGACGATCCGCGCCGCCATCACTTCCTGCGCGTCGGCGCCCGCCTCCAGGGACAGCAGGGCGCGCGCGTGACCGGCGGACAGCACACCTGCCGCGACGCGTCGTTGCACGGGGATCGGCAACTTCAATAGTCGGATCATGTTCGTGACGACGGGACGCGAGCGGCCGATCTTCGCCGCCAGTTCCTCGTGAGTCACCTCGAACTCTTCGAGCAACTGCTGGTATGCCGCAGCCTCTTCGAGGGGGTTCAGCTGGACGCGGTGGATGTTCTCCAGCAGTGCGTCGCGGAGCATGGCGTCGTCGCCGGTCTCACGGACGATGGCCGGGATCGTCTCCAACTCGGCTTCCTGGCTGGCACGCCACCGACGCTCGCCCATGACGAGTTGGAACTTGCCGTCCTCGAGCGGGCGCACCACGATCGGCTGCATCAGCCCGAACTCGCGGATCGAGTGGACGAGTTCGGCGAGAGCGTCGTCGTCGAACACCTGACGCGGCTGCTTCGGGTTCCGCACGATCAGGTCGGGAGCGATTTCCCGGTACACCGCTCCGGTGGGGGAGGGGAGGGGTTGGGCACCGTTGCCGGATGCGCCGTCGGCCCCGTTGCTCCCTGCGTTGTTTCCCTTGGACTTGTTCCCCTTGGACGCGGGAGCGGTCTTCTCGTCGGTCGCAGAGTCCGACGAGTTCGGCGCTGGAGCGGTGAGGACGCTACGCCGGTCCGTCCCGATCACGACGTCGGCGGCGGCATTCCCCAACCCCGGGCCGGTCGTGGTCGGTCCGGTAGGAATGAGCGCAGCCAGTCCACGGCCAAGTCCACCCTTACGCGTCTGACTCATCGCTGCTCCTGCTTCGTGATGTGCGCGGTGCGTGCTGCGAGTTCACGTCCCGCATCGAGGTAACTCATGGCCCCCCGTGAACCGGGGTCGTAATCGAGCACGGTCATCCCGTACCCGGGAGCTTCGGACACCTTCACGCTGCGCGGAATGACAGCGCGGAGGACCGCGTCCCCGAAGTGATTGCGAACCTCCTCGGCCACCTGGTCCGCCAACTTGGTGCGCCCGTCGTACATCGTGAGGAGGACCGTCGACACGTGAAGGTCGGGGTTGAGATGCGCCTGCACCAGTTCGATATTCCGCAGCAGCTGTCCCACGCCCTCGAGTGCGTAGTACTCGCACTGGATCGGGATCAGAACCTCCTTGGCGGCGACCATGGCGTTCACCGTGAGCAGTCCGAGCGACGGCGGGCAGTCGATCAGAATGAAGTCGGCATCCACCTCGCCGAGCGCCTTCTCGGACAGCGCACCCTTCAGCCGGCCCTCGCGGGCGACCATGGAGACCAGTTCGATCTCGGCGCCGGCAAGGTCGATCGTGGCCGGAATGCAGAACAGCCGGTCGTTGTGCGGGCTCTTCTGGATCGCTTCCGCGGCCGTCACCTCACCTAGGAGGAGCTCGTAGCTGGACGGCACGCCGGAGTGGTGGGCGACGCCCAACGCGGTGCTGGCGTTGCCCTGAGGGTCGAGGTCGATCACCAGAACGGTCAGTCCCTGAACCGCCAGAGCGGACGCGAGGTTGACGGCACTCGTCGTCTTGCCGACGCCGCCCTTCTGATTCGCGATGGTGAGGATTCGCCGTTCGGGTGGCTTCGGAAGAGATACCGAGTGCGGGTGCAGCACCTGGCTCGCGCGGTGCGCGGCGGCACCGATCGGAGTCTCCTCGACGGAGATTCCGTTGTAGGGGGCCGTGAATCCGTCGTCTCCGTTCCCGGAGCTCGTCGCCTGGTCGGATTGATGGTCGGTTTCACGTGAAACTGTTTCACGTGAAACGGCGGATTCAGGCCCACCCGACATTGACTACTCCTTCAATTGGGAATCGCTCGTTACTCGACATACTCACTCCCTCGTCCACCGTGCTCATCGTCATCGACGCTGACGGCGTTTCGGTAAACGTTCTGCCCGAACGACAACGGTGGGGACAGGAAGCAGGCCCACCCCGCATTCCACGATATCCAGCTTGCCAGCACCCAACCGAGTCAGGGAAGCGCGATCACGGGAAATCTCTTCGGCGGCGCTCGAACCTTTCAATGCGAGCATTCTCCCATGCTCGTGGATAAGCGGCAGCGACCACTTGGCCAATTTCTCCAACGGGGCCACCGCCCGGGAAGTGACGACGTCCGCGCCGCCTGCTTCCTTCACCACGCCGGACTCCTCGGCACGCCCCCGGACGACGAGCACGTCCAGACCGTTCGACTCGACGAACTCCGCGAGATACACCGACCGGCGCAGCAGGGGCTCGACCAACGTGATACGGAGATCGGGCCTGGCGATCGCGAGGGGGATGCCGGGCAACCCGGCACCGCTTCCGACGTCGACGACCGACTCACCCTCAGCGATCAACTCACCGACGACGGCACAGTTGAGAAGGTGACGCTCCCAGAGTCGGGGAACCTCCCGCGGCCCGATCAACCCCCGCTCGACACCGTCGGTCGCCAACGACTTGTAGTAGCGCTCCGCAATATCGAATCGTTCACCGAACACCTGGCGTGCCGCCGCTTGTTCGTCCCATTCGGCCGGCTCTCCAGCATTCGGTTCCACGTGAAACATCCTCCCGCGAATGACGCGAAATCAACAAACACAGCCTCTCCATTATCCGCCCTCGCCCGCGACTATGTCCCTCAACTCGAACGCGCAACGCCGGACAGTGTCGAGCCGCACCCCTTCCGGTGGGGGAGGGGAGGGGTTGGGCGTTCCGCAGGCGACCCGGCCTTGACCTCCCGTCCCGTCGACTCCACGATCGGGCGGGACGGCGAAGAACAGACGATCGTCGTCGAACACTCGGCCCTCTGTGCGGTTCCCACGTCGATCGCGTTCACCGGTGACGTGTTCGCAATGACCGGATGGGACGGGACACGCGGACATCGCATCCACGTCGCCCACGGGATGTTTCACGTGGAACCGCCGGGCGAGCGCGCAGCCGCCGGGAAGTCGATGCCCCCTCGCACTGTCGCCGCGACGGAGATGACATCCAGATAGCGGACGAGCCAGTCGATCCTGACGCGACAAGATCGCGGCGCTACACGCGCGACACGTCGGACTCATGCCTACCCGTCCCGCCGCGCCTCGCCTTCGACGACAAGAGGTTCACAGGACCCGGTTGAGTCGCGAGCAGTTTCACGTGCAACATCGGGGCGGTGTTTCACGTGGAACAGGCGTCGCGCGAATACTGTTTCCGACTGCCACCAACGCTTCCACCGGACTCACCCTGTCGCACCGATGATTCCCGATTTTACAATCATCACAGTGACGAAACTCCCAGGTGTGGTTAGGTGGGTGAAACTACAACCAAAATTCGTCCGAAAAGTCCGAAAAGATGACCATCGCCGACCCGCATCGGCCGTCCGTCAGACACTGGTGTCGGGGAAGGAATGATGCTCATGAGCGACGAGCCAACGACCATTCTCCTTCCGCAACCCGAAGGTGAGCCGAAGGCGGTTCTCCGGATTGTCGGCGAGTTCCATTTCCGTTCCGCACCGGAGGAGCGCGTGAGCGAATGCAACATCCTCGCCCGCGGTCACATCCAATGACACCAACTCGAACCTGGCACCACTCGACTGCCACTCGAAGAATGGTGGCCATGTCTCGCGATACTCATCAATCCCGCGAGCACCTTCGTAGGGTGGTGGCACGTCGAACATCACGATGTCGTCGGAGTGGTCCGCGAGAACCCCAGCCATGTCACCACTGTGCACGGCCTCGGCCCAGCGGTCGATCAGATTCCGGATCTGTTGTTCGTCCTCGCTCATCAGTCACTCCATCCACTCGACGGGCCCCGGTTCAGCCCCTTGGATGGTGTGGACTTCGGAACGCGTCGAAACTCATCGCCAAACTCGGTGCACCCGTCGGGTAGACACCCGGCGCAGAGCATGTCCGCCGGCGCGACGTCCGGCCCGTATTTCCTTTCGAGGAGTTCAAACTTTTGGCGACGCCCGCGGACTCGAGCGGGGCTCGAGTACTTGCCAGGGCCGCGCGGTCTCGGGACCCGCGAAAGACAATGCGCTGCTTCACTGACTGCCCCGCACCGGAAGACCCACCTGGCGGTCGAGGCCGCGATCCGATTCTGTCTCCTGTCGGGATGATCGTCGGCGGGATACCGCTCGCGACCGCCGCCTCCGCGGTGACATGTCTGCCGAGTCCACCACACGGCCAGAGTCGCAACTCTTGAGGCGGTAGCTATCGCCTTCGAGGGAAATAACGACGACGTGGTGGACAAGGCGACCGACCTCCTCTGCCGCGACGAGGGTGCCGGTGCAGCCGACCCGCACCCCAGCCACGGCCGTGACTGCGAATCCGCCGGTCGATCACCGACGGGTGCACCTAATCGTCGTGGGACTCGAGACGGGGCGTAGTGACTGCGGGCAAGCAGCGTCGTCCCGCGATCGGCGGCACCGGCGGCAGTGCAAGCATCACGTGCCAGTCGATCTCGACCCGGTCCGCCGGTGCGCAGTCTCGGCCCGACCATTCGCACATGACATCCCGTCGCCCCCCCGACCTACTCGAGTCGGGATCAGCGCGCGGGAGATCGAACTCGAGATCACGGGTCGCCGACACGTTTGAGGCGGAGGCAGCGAATCCGCCTTTTCGATTCGTCTCGAGCCGCGAGGAATGCACCGGGTCGATCATCAACTCGAACGAGCCGTAGGCCGCTGCAAGTGAGTGTTCGGCAACAGGGTCGACGATGCGGATCCGAATGTGGGCGTGCGACCGATACTCGAGTCCGCATGCCACACGACGTTCAGTTCTCGGGTGCCACCGCGTCTACATCTGCTGCGCGACGGTGGCCGGGCACGGACCCCTGGTGGGGGAGGGGAGGGGTCTGTGTTTCACGTGAAACGAAACGACGCCAAAGTGACTAACCGAGACATCGACTCCCGCGACATACGCATAGAAAAAGGCGGGGCTCCGGAGGTGAATCCAGGAGCCCCGCCTAGGTGGTGCGTGTGTGGATCAGTCCTTGATGACGACCACGCGACGTGACGGCTCGGCGCCTTCGCTCTCGCTCGATACGCCGTCGACCTTCGCGACCGCGTCGTGAACGATCTTGCGCTCGAACGGCGTCATCGGAGCAAGCTCCTCGCGTTCGCCGCTCTCGAGGACGCGACGTGCTGCCGAGGAACCCAGCTCGGTCAGTTCGGCGCGACGGCCGGCACGCCATCCGGCGATGTCCAGCATCAGTCGACTGCGTTCGCCCGTCGCCTGCTGCACGGCGAGGCGAGTCAACTCCTGAAGTGCGTCCAGCACCTCACCCTTGCGCCCGACCAACTTGGTGAGATCGTCTCCACCGTCGATGCTGACAACAGCGCGGTCGCCCTCGACGTCCAGGTCGATGTCGCCGTCGAAGTCGAGTACGTCGAGCAGCTGCTCCAGGTAGTCGCCGGCGATTTCCCCTTCCTCGATCAAGTAGTCGTCAGAATCGGAATCCACCTCGGTGTCCGGGTTCTGCGTCGGTGCAGTCACGTCTGTCTCATCTCCGTCCACTGCGATGTCAGGCTCACTAGCCATGCTCGTTCTCTTTTCTGAATCAGCGCCGCTTGCGCTTGGGGGACTTTCCGCGGTTGGACTGGGGGCGGGCACCGGGCTTCGGCTTCGACGCCGATCCGTCACCACTCGGTTGATCGGAGACGTCGCTTTCGATGACGCCCTCGACGATCTCCGGTTCGTTGTCGGAGAGAGAACCGTCCGTTGCGGTCGCGGACTTCTTCTTTTTCTTGGTGAGATCGGGCCGTGCGCCGGGCTTCGGAGCGTTGTCCGCGCGGCGTGCGATGGCAGCCTGCTTCTTCTCTTCCTCTTCCGCGTCGATGCGACGGAAGACGATGTGCTGCTGCCCGTACGTCCAGATGTTGTTACTCACCCAGTACAGGAGGATCGCGATGGGGAGGAACGGACCACCGACGAGCACACCGAGCGGGAAGACCCACAGCGCGAGCTTGTTCATGATCGCCGACTGGGGGTTCGCGGCGGCCTCGGGGCTCTGGCGCCCGACGGAGGCACGCGAGTTGAAGTGCGTTGCGATGCTGGCGATGACCATCAGCGGGACCGCGACAACCGCGATGTTCAACACGGTGGGAATGGGACCGTATGCGGCGAACGCGTCGAGCTGCGCCTTCGGCATCGTGATCCACGCCGAGATGGGGGCACCGAACAGGCGGGCACTCAGGAAGGACTGCACGTCCTCGACGCTGAAGAAGTAGTTCGGGGTGTTCGCGTTGGCCTCGACCGACATGCCGAGCTGACCGATACCGGTGCCGGTGCGGTTGAACGAGCGAAGCACGTGAAACAGGCCGATGAAGACCGGCGCCTGCGCGAGAACCGGGAGGCAGCCCATGATCGGGTTGAACCCGTGCTCCTTCTGGAGCTTCTGCATCTCGGTGGCCTGGCGCTGGCGGTCACCCGAGTACTTCTTCTGCAGAGCCTTGATCTGCGGCTGAAGTTCCTGCATCTGGCGCGTCGTGCGGACCTGCTTGACGAACGGCTTGTACAGCACGGCACGCAGCGTGAACACGAGGAACACCACGGAGAGCGCCCACGTGATGCCGCTGTCCGGACCCAGGAAGGGAATGGCACCGAAAACCTTGTGCCAGACCCACAGGATCCCGGACACCGGATAGTAAATGAAGTCGAGCACGGCTCTATGTACTCCTCTGTTCGTCCACGTTCGCCGGACAGCAACGACGGCTACCCGCATGACGGTCGTGACGGGCAGGGACCGGGTCCCACCCTCCAGGGTGCCAGGGGGCACACTTCGCCAACCGAACCACCGTCAAAAGAAGGCCTTTGATCGCCCCGTGGGTACGCAGGGATTCCACCGCGTACTCGCTACAGGTCGGCATGAACCGGCAGGTCGGCAACCGCAGGGGCGACACATACGTCCGGTAGAGCTCGATGAAGAATATGAGAGTGCGTGCCGGTAACGCACGGACCGACTGCCACGCGGAAGAGGCCGAGGAGGTTCCCTCGGCCGTGTCGGCGCGCGACTCGTGGAGTGCGCTTTTCATGTGGAGTTACTCACGGGCGCAAGAAGGTCCAATCGAAGGAGACCTGCACGGAGTTGCTTCTCCAGGTCCCGGCTACTTGCAGTCGCAGCTCCCGGAAGAGCGCGAATCACCACATCGGTTCCCTGTGGAACCACGTCCACGAGGTCGATGCAGATATGACGAAGCCGGCGTGCGACTCGATGTCGAATCACCGCCGGCCCGACAGCCTTACTCACAACCAGTCCGAATCGCGGACCGCCGCTACTCACCAGCTCATCTGCCTGCGCACGGTCGAAAGCGTGCACAACCAGATCGCGTCTACCCATCCGACGACCACGTCGCACAGTCAACGAAAAATCTGAATGACGACGCAATCGGTGCGGCTCAGGCAACACCCCGAGCTCCCGAACCCAGTGTCGGGATCAGGCGGTGAGGGATTCGCGGCCCTTACGGCGACGCGCCGAAACGATTGCACGACCCGCACGGGTCCGCATACGAAGACGGAAGCCGTGAACGCGCGCGCGGCGTCGGTTGTTCGGCTGGAACGTCCGCTTGCCCTTGGCCACGGTCAACACTCCTCGAAGTTCATCGACGCCTCCCGGCGTCATGGATCTAACATTGGCGAAAACTCAGGTGTTCATCCACAGGTGAGGATGGAACGACTCCGAAACTGGACTCGAGCCAGCACGAAACCGCCACCTCACCACAGGGTGACTGTTCGAGAGTACTTACCACTCCCGGTCAGGTCAAACTCGCTCACCTGCGATTCCCCCGCGAATCGACTGACCGACACGCCGAGGATTGACAAATGCTTGCACCCCAACTTCCAATGTGCCAAACCGCTGTGAGGTTGCCGACACTGTTGCTAGCGTCGATGCATGGTCTCGCCGATGAACCCTGATCGAGTGCCCAGCTCTCGACTTCACCGTTCTCATCTGCACATTCACCACAATTCATCCACAGGGCACAGATGGTGTCCCGTTTCGGATCATCCCGAGGGTTCCTGACGCCCTTCACTTCTCGGGTCCCCGCACCCGCTCTTCCAGATTTCGTATGCATAAGCGCAGGTCAGCGCGCTCAATCTGGACTCCTCGCCGCGCCACAACGCCCAAACAAACGGCGTCTGCGGTTTGTCCACATCTGTGGATAATTGTGTGGAAACACAGTTCAGATGGCATATTCGTAGGTCCGTACGGGGTCCATCCTCAGGTCGGGGAAGCTCCCATTTCCGCCTCGACGACGGCACCGACACTGGACTCGGCACCGCACGCGCCGAGTCCGCGAACACACTGGGGAGGAACCACGTGAACGACGATCCGAATGCGCTCGCACGGATCTGGATCGACGTCGTCGCCGACCTCACATCCGATTCGCCCGGCGGCGATCTGCCGCCGTTGACGAGGGGACAGAAGGCGTGGTTGGCGCTCGTCAAACCGCTGACACTCGCACAGGGCTTCGCGCTCCTGTCCGTTCCGTCGCCCTTCGCGCAGGAAGCGATCGAACGGGATCTGCGTGAGCCGATCCTCCACGCGCTCGGCCGGCACCTCGGTGAGCAGGTCGAGGGCCTCGGTGTGCGCATCGCCGCCCCGGTCGACGACGAACCCGAATCCGAGGCCCCGAGCCGGGAGCGCAGGCCCGAGCCGGAACCTGTGCACACCCCCCGCCACCTCGAGTCTTCCGTCACCAGTTCCGGTACGTTCCGCAGGCGCCGCTTCGGCTCCGGTGAAGACCAGCCCTACTCCGACACCACGGACTTCGAGGAGGTGGACGACGACAGCGAGGCCCTCGCCAGCGTCCACGAATCCTGGCCGTCGTACTTCACGAAGCCGCCCGCAGGCCCCACACCTGCGGCGACGGGCGGGAACAGCCTCAACGCGAAGTACACGTTCGACACGTTCGTGATCGGCTCGTCCAACCGGTTCGCCCACGCCGCGGCGGTCGCCATCGCCGAGGCCCCGGCGCGCGCATACAACCCGTTGTTCATCTGGGGCGCGTCCGGACTCGGCAAGACGCACCTGTTGCACGCCGCCGGCCACTACGCCCAGCGGCTGTTCCCGGGGATGCGCGTGAAGTACGTCTCCACCGAGGAATTCACCAACGACTTCATCAACAGCCTCCGTGACGACCGCAAGGTGGCGTTCAAGCGTCGCTACCGCGAGACCGACGTGCTGCTGGTGGACGACATCCAGTTCATCGAGGGCAAGGAAGGTATCCAGGAGGAGTTCTTCCACACCTTCAACACCCTGCACAACGCGAACAAGCAGATCGTCGTCTCCTCCGACCGGCCGCCGAAGCAACTGGCGACACTCGAGGAACGCCTGCGCACCCGGTTCGAATGGGGCCTGATCACCGACGTTCAGCCCCCCGAACTCGAGACCCGCATCGCGATCCTCAGCAAGAAGGCCCGAATGGACCGGCTCGAGGTGCCCGACGACGTCCTCGAGTTGATCGCCTCCCGGATCGAACGCAACATCCGGGAGCTCGAGGGTGCCCTCATCCGGGTGACGGCGTTCGCGTCCCTGAACAGGCAACCCCTGGACCTCACGCTCGCCGAGGTGGTGCTGCGGGACCTGATGCCGGATTCGTCGAGTCTCGAGATCAATGCGGCGACGATCATGGCGGTCACCGCGGAGTACTTCAACATGTCGATCGACGACCTGTGCGGGCCCGGCAAGGCGCGTCCGCTGGCGTCCGCCCGCCAGATCTCCATGTACCTGTGCCGTGAGCTGACCGATCTGTCGCTGCCCAAGATCGGGCAGACGTTCGGCCGCGACCACACCACCGTCATGTACGCGGACAAGAAGATTCGCAAGGAGATGACGGAGCGGCGGAAGGTTTACGACCAGGTCCAGGAGCTCACCGCCCGGATCAAGCAGCGTTCCAAGAGGTAGTCACCCGCCTCTGCCTCTCCTGTGCCCCTGGTAGCTCGGCTACCGGGGGCACAGGTCGTATCGCGGGAGTTGTGGCCCGGCTCCGCCGCCTCGAACAACTCGAGGGGCTCCTCGAGCCGGTCCTCGAGGGTGAGCTCGAGCGGGTCCTCGAGGTACCGCTCGAGGGCCTACTCGAGGCCCGCGCGAACCCCCGTCGGCGCGACACACCGGGGCAACACGCCGACGCCGGGACCTGCGATAAAGCATGCACACCTGTGGATAAATGTGGGGATGAGGTGGAATCTCTGTGGACAGAACGTGCAGAACTTTGAACAACCTCGAGTAGTCCACACGGGTGTCGAATCGGTCCTCGAGTTTGTCCTCGAGAATTCCCCATACGAGTAAGCGGAGGGACCAGCGTCTACAGCTGTTCGTCCACAGATTCCACAGGACCTAATAGTACTTCTCATTAATTCTTCTAAAAACCTCTTTGAAAACAGGGTTGGGGATCGCGTCCGTTCACAGGCCTCCGTCGGAGACTCGAGGACGGACGCGTTCCGCTTTCAAGTTCGTCCTCGAGGGCATACGGTTATGCATCGCCGCTCTGTGAAAGACTGCAGTGCTGTGGTCACGGCCCGACCGTGGCGAACAACCGTGCCTACCGAGAGGAACAACCCGGCGATGGAGCTTGGAAGCCTGAAGTTTCGTGTCTCCCGGGAAGAATTCGCTGATTCAGTGGCATGGGTCGCTCGCAGTCTGCCGTCGCGGCCTCCTGTGCCCGTCCTCGGCGGAGTACTCCTGGACGCGACCGAGCAAGGGTTGACGGTTTCCGGATTCGACTACGAGGTGTCGGCCCAGGTCAGGGTCGGGGCCGAGGTCGGTAGCGTCGGTCAGGTCCTGGTCTCGGGCAAGCTTCTCGCCGACATCACGAAGTCGCTCCCCAACAAGCCCGTCGACGTGACACTCGAGGGCACCCGCGTGCTGATCACCTGCGGAAGTGCCAAGTTCTCCCTGCCCACGATGCCGGTCGAGGACTATCCCCAGCTTCCGCAGTTGCCGCAGCAGACCGGCTCGATTCCCGCGGACCTGTTCTCCGAGGCGATCAGTCAGGTGGCTGTCGCGGCGGGCAAGGACGACACCCTGCCGATGCTCACCGGCATCCGGGTCGAGATCGAACGCAACGCGATCGTGCTCGCGGCCACCGACCGGTTCCGTCTCGCGGTTCGCGAACTCGAGTGGTCGCCGGCGAACCCGGACACCACCGCGGCCGTCCTCATCCCCGCGAAGACGCTCTCCGAGTCGGCGAAAACCCTTGCGGGAGATGCCACTTCACCGGTCGAGCTGGCTCTCGGTTCGGGCTCCGCGGTCGGAAACGACGGCCTTCTCGGCATCGTCCACGACGGCCGTCGCACCACCACTCGCCTGCTGGACGCCGAGTTCCCGAAGTTCCGGCAGCTGCTGCCGTCCGAGCACACGGCGCTGGCCACCGTGGAGATCGCCCCGCTCGTCGAGGCCATCAAGCGTGTCGCCCTCGTCGCCGAGCGCGGTGCGCAGGTCCGTCTGCAGTTCTCGACCGAGGGCCTGCTGCTCTCCGCCGGTGGCGACGATGCCGGTCGCGCCGAGGAAGGCTTGAATGCCGTCTTCCAGGGTGAGCCGCTCACGATCGCCTTCAACCCCGGCTACCTGATCGACGGGCTGTCGTCGCTGCACAGCGAGCAGGTGCTGTTCGGTTTCACGACCCCCAGCCGCCCCGCGGTGCTGCGTCCGGCCACCGAGGACGAGATCGAGCCCGACGATTCCGGCAACTTCGCGGCGCCGGAGAGCGCGTACACGTACCTGCTGATGCCGGTGCGTCTGCCGGGCTGACGATTCGCGGAAGCGAAACCAGTACTGCCGAAAGAAATCTCACGAGTGGACGGAGATCACGATGCAGATCGGGTTGGTCGGGCTCGGAAAAATGGGATTCAACATGCGCGAGCGGTTGCGCGCGCACGGGCACGAGGTGGTCGGCTACGACCCCCGCCCCGAGGTCACGGATGTGGCGTCGCTGGAGGAACTCGCCCAGCGACTCGAGCCTCCGCGCGTCGTGTGGGTGATGGTTCCGGCAGGGAAGATCACCCAGGACACAGTGACCGGGCTGGCGTCGGTGCTCGAGAGCGGCGACCTGGTGATCGACGGCGGCAACTCGAGATACACCGACGACAAGATTCACGGTGAGCTGCTCGGTTCCCACGGCATCGGCTACCTCGACTGCGGTGTGTCCGGCGGGGTCTGGGGACTCGAGAACGGCTACGGGCTGATGGCCGGCGGGTCGGATGCGGACATCGAGCGGGCGCTGCCGATCTTCGACGCACTCCGCCCCGAGGGTGAGCGTGCGGACGGCTTCGTGCACGCAGGTCCGATCGGCGCAGGCCACTACGCGAAGATGATCCACAACGGCATCGAGTACGGACTGATGCAGGCGTACGCCGAGGGCTACGAACTGCTCGAGGCCGAAGACCTCGTCACCGACGTCCACGGTGTGCTGCGCGCGTGGACCAACGGCACCGTCGTCCGGTCGTGGCTGCTGGAACTGCTCGTCAAGGCGCTGGGTGAGGATCCCGATTTCGCCGAGATCTCCGGTTACACAGACGATTCCGGTGAGGGCCGCTGGACCGTACTGGAGGCGATCGACCACGCTGTGCCCGCGCCGGTGATCTCGGCCGCGCTGTTCGCGCGGTTCGCGTCCCGTCAGGACGATTCCCCCGCGATGAAGGCCGTCTCGGCGCTGCGCAACCAGTTCGGTGGTCACGCCGTGAAGAAGGCGGCAGGCGAGGCAGAAGCCGGTTCTGGAACGTAGGTGTTCGTTCGCGCACTCTCGCTCAGAGATTTCCGTTCCTGGGACGCTCTCGGTCTCGCCCTGCGTCCGGGCTGCACCGTTTTCGTCGGACCCAACGGGCACGGCAAGACGAATGTGCTCGAGGCGCTCGGCTACCTGTCGACGCTCTCGTCGCATCGGGTCAGTTCGGACGCCCCGCTGATCCGGACGGGCACGGCTCAGGCGTTCGCGGGGGCCACCGTCGTCAACGCCGGCCGGGAACTGACGGTCGATCTCGAGTTGAACGAGGGCAAGTCCAACCGGGCGCGGATCAACCAGTCGCCCACCCGGCGGCCGCGGGAGATTCTCGGAATTCTGCAGACGGTGCTGTTCGCGCCGGAGGATCTGTCGCTGGTCCGCGGGGACCCGGGGGATCGACGGCGGTACCTCGACGAACTCCTCACGTCCCGGATCCCCCGGATGGCGGCGGTCCGCGCCGACTACGAACGGGTGCTGCGACAGCGGTCGGCGTTGCTCAAGACCGCGGGCGGCGCGTTGCGGCGGTCTTCGCGCGGCAGCGGTCAGCCGAGCGAGGACGGCGCGAGTGCCCTTGCCACACTGGAGGTCTGGGACGGACATCTCGCCGCGCACGGCGCGGAACTGCTGGCCGGGCGGCTGCACCTCGTCCACGATCTCGCGCCGCACCTGGCCGAGTCGTACCAGTCGCTGGCGCCCGAGTCGAGGCCCGCGAGCATCCGCTACCGCTCCAGTCTGGGGTCCTCGCTGCCGCCGGAGTTCACCGAGCCGGCGCGAGTACCCGAGGCGGGCGACATCGCGTTCCTCGAGGAGCGGTTCCTCCAGGAGCTGTCCGTGATGCGCTCGAAGGAGATCGAGCGGGGTGTGTGCCTCGTCGGACCGCATCGTGACGATCTCGAACTGCAACTCGGCGACACCCCGGCGAAGGGGTTCGCGAGTCACGGCGAGTCGTGGTCGTTCGCCTTGTCGCTGCGCCTCGCGGGATTCGCCCTGCTGCGGTCGGACGGCAGCGATCCGGTCCTCATGCTCGACGACGTGTTCGCCGAACTCGACCGCAAGCGACGCAGCGCCCTCGCCAAGGTGGCGTTGGACGCCGAACAGGTGCTGATCACGGCCGCCGTGCCGGAAGATGTACCAGAGGAACTCGACGCCGTCCGATTCGGCGTGGAGGCCCGCGACACCGATCGAGGACGTATTTCACACATCCTGGAAGAGACGGAGGACCGCCGTGACGGATGATGCCGAACCCACCGCGTCCGCGGCGGCTCCCGAACCGGAGGTGAAGGGAATCGATCTCGCGCGGCGTGCTCTCGAGGAGGCGCGGGCCGCTGCGAAGGCGAGTGGAAAATCCGTCGGGCAGGGTCGCCGGTCCGGGACCGGTGTGCGGGCGTTGCGCGCCCGGCGCCGGCGAGGCTGGTCCGGTCCGGGGCCCGACGACCGCGATCCCCAGCCGTTCGGTGCGCTGACCAGTGCGCTCGCGAAACAACGCGGCTGGTCTCCCAAGGTGTCCGAGGGGACGGTCCTCGGACGGTGGGCGCAGGTGGTCGGTGAGGATATCGCCGCGCACGCCGAGCCGACCGGGCTGCGGGACGGGATTCTGAGCGTCTCCGCGGAGTCGACGGCCTGGGCGACCCAGCTCCGGATGATGCAGTCGCAGATTCTCGCGAAGATCGCCGCGGCCGTCGGCGACGGCGTCGTGAAGTCGCTCCGGATCACCGGTCCGACCGCGCCGAGCTGGCGAAAAGGCGATCGGCACATCCGGGGGCGCGGCCCGCGGGACACCTACGGGTAGGCCGGAGCGGGCGTTCGGTCCCTAGTTTTGTCTATTACCCAGTGTTACAGTTACTCCAAGTCATCGAGTGAACTGTGCCACAAGCCTTCGTCGTGGCGCAGCCGCCGGCACGAAGGAGTAATGAGATGTCCGCCCCGACTGCACCCCGGACCACGATCCCCGAACCGGACCACATCCTGTTGCAGGCCAGGAACGTGGAGTTCGACTGGTCGAATCTCCCGATGCACTGGATCCCGGGCGACCCGTTCAGCACGCACGTCCTCAACGTCCTGCACCTCCTTCTGCCCGCGGGCGAGGAGTGGTTCGTCGAGACGTTCAAAGAGGCCCTGCCGCTGATCGAGGACGAGCAGCTTCGCGACGACGTCGTCGGATTCATCGGCCAGGAAGCGATGCACGCCAACGCGCACACCGGCGTGCTGGTGCACCTGAAGGAGAAGGGTCTCGATCCGACGCCCTTCACCGAGCAGATGGAATGGACCTTCTCCAAGATCCTCGGACCGCGACCGCTGACCGGGCTGCGTGAAAAGAACTACCTGATCGAGCGGCTGGCGGTCATCGCCGCCATCGAACACATCACCGCGTTCCTCGGCGACTGGGTCCTCAACGCCGACGGCCTCGACCGGGTGGGAATGCATCCGACGATGCTCGACCTGCTGCGCTGGCACGGCGCCGAGGAGGTCGAGCACCGGTCGGTGGCGTACGACGTGATGCGGTACTTCGACAAGCGGGAGTCCCGGCGGATCCGCACCCAGCTGATCGTGACCCCGGTCATCGTGTGGCTGTGGGTGCGTGGCACCCGATTCCTCATGCGGAACGATCCGGAGCTCGCGCAGTGGTCAGCGCACCGCCGCAAGCCGCACCTGACCGATTTCTTCGGGGCGGGCAAGCGCGGCACCCTCCCCACAGCATGGGAACTCGGGAAGCGGATGTCCACGTATTTCACGCGTGCGTACCACCCGAGCAACGAGGGTTCGACGGCGCAGGCCGTGAAGTACCTGGCATCCTCGCCGGCGGCTCAGGCGGCCGAGCGATGAAGCTGTCCCAGGTTCGGGAGGTACTCGCCGGGCAGGGGCTGCCCCGCTACGACGCGCCGCCGGACATCAAGGGCCGTCCGCGCCCCGACCGCGCCATGCGCCTCACCGAGGCGATGGCCGCCAAGTATCTCCGCGTTCTCACCGCGTACGAGTACGACCCCGGCGTGGCCGGTCACAACCCTGACGTGGCGATGACAGTGGTTGTCTCCCAGCGGGACGTCGTCGCATTGGACGACAACGTCGTGCAATTGCGGTTCGAGGCCGAGGACGGCGCGGAACTTCCTGCGTGGCAGCCGGGTTCGCACCTCGACTTCCACCTGCCGTCCGGGCTGCGACGCCAGTACTCGCTGTGCGGCGACCCGTCCGACCGCACGGGCTACAGCGTCGCCGTCCGGCGGATCCCCGACGGCGGTGGCGGATCCCTCGAGATGCACGCCCTCGAGCCGGGGGCGTCGGTGACGGTTCGCGGTCCCCGCAACGGATTTCCTTTCGTGGGCGAGGGGAGTGCCCTCTTCGTCGCCGGTGGTATCGGCATCACGCCGATCCTGGCGATGGTGCGCGCCGCGCGTGAACTCGGGATGGACTGGCAGTTCGTGTATTCGGGCCGGTCGCGGCAGTCGATGCCGTTCCTCGACGAGATCGAAACATTTGATCGGTCACGGGTTTTCATCCGTCCCGACGACGAGTTCGGCCTGCCGACCGCCGAGGAGTTGCTGGGGCGTGCCGCGCCCGGCGGCGCCGTGTACTGCTGCGGGCCGACCCCGATGCTCGAGTCGGTACGCCGCGCCTTTCCCGGAAGCCCGGCCACCGCATTGCATTTCGAGCGATTCGGGGCGCCGCCGGTCCTGGGCGGAACCGAATTCGAGGTGCAGCTCGTCAGCACCGGTGAAGTACTCACGGTGCCCGCCGACGAATCCGCGCTCACGGTCATCAAGAAGACGATGCCCGGAGTCGGGTATTCGTGCCAGCAGGGCTTCTGCGGGACGTGCAGGGTCAAGGTGCTGTCCGGCACCCCGGACCACCGCGAGACCCGGCTCACCGACACCGAGCAGGAGAGCGAGATGCTGATCTGCGTGTCCCGCGCCGACAGCGGCCGTCTCGTCCTCGACCTGTAACCCACAACTTCCCGAACCCGAACGACGACCAGAGGACACCCATGACTTCATCCACGTCCGGCACCGCCCGGCGGATCGCCAACGGTTCCGTCGACCTCGCCGTGTTCGAGGACGGCAACCCCGCAGGCGAGACGATGGTGCTCGTCCACGGCTGGCCCGACACCCACGAACTGTGGAGCCGGGTCGTGCCGTTCCTGAAGGAACGGTTCCGGGTGATCAGCTACGACAGCCGCGGCGCAGGCGAGAGCACCGTGCCCACCCGGGTCGAGGACTACCGGCTGTCCGCACTGGCGAGCGACCTGTTCGCGGTGATCGACGCCGTCAGCCCCGGCAGGCCGGTGCACGTGCTCGCGCACGACTGGGGGTCGGTGGAGGCGTGGGAGGCGGTCTGCGAACCGGGCGCCCGCACGCGGATCGCGTCGTTCACCTCCGTCTCCGGGCCGAACCTCGACCACCTCGGCAAGTGGATGCGCCGCCGCATCTCGGACCGCCGGTTCGGCGGGCCGCTCGCACAGGCAGTCGCGTCCGGCTACACCGTCCTGTTCCAGATTCCGGGCCTGGCGACGCTGCCGCTGCGGCTGTGGTTCTCCCGGCACTGGCCGGCGTTCCTGAAGTTCTTCGACCGCCTCGACCCCGCGCTGGTGCGTCCGGCGCCGACGCTCGCGGACGACATGGTGAACGGTCTCAAGCTGTACCGGGCCAACATCCGGACCAGCCTGTTCAGGCCGCGTGAGCGGTACACCGACGTTCCCGTCCAGCTGATCCTGAACAAGAACGACAAGGCGGTGCGGCCCGTCGGCTATGAGGACACCGAGAAGTGGGCACCCGACCTGCGACGTCGAGGGGTCGACGCCGGTCACTGGTCGCCGATCTCCCACGCCGAGGACATCGCGCAACTCGCCGCGGAGTTCGTGCTGGACGTCGAGGACCGGCAGCGGGGAAATGTCCCGGACGGGCCGTCCGAGAGCGCGTCGGCCTAGGTTTTCACTCCCGAAGCGCCCTGAAAATTCGTCTACGGGGCGCTCAGGGGTGTCATAGCCCGCTCCTGGGCCAGACGTACCAGTAAGATGGCCGAGGTAACTAGCGGCAAGATTCCCGATTCTCGTCTCCCGCGTGCCCGACCAGGGCGGTGGGCGCCTGCGTCGGGCATTGGACGGAGAAGGAGAGCTACCCACCCGTGGCTGCCCAGAAGTCAGACAAAAGCACCTCCAGCAAGGACTACGGCGCTTCTTCCATCACCGTCCTCGAGGGACTCGAAGCCGTCCGTAAGCGACCGGGTATGTACATCGGTTCCACCGGTGAACGCGGTCTCCACCACCTGATCTGGGAAGTCGTCGACAACTCCGTCGACGAGGCCATGGCCGGCTACGCCAGCAAGGTCGAGATCACCCTTCTCGAAGACGGTGGCGTCCAGGTTGTCGACGACGGCCGAGGCATCCCCGTCGGGATGCACGCCTCCGGTGTCCCCACCGTCGAGGTCGTCCTCACCCAGCTGCACGCCGGCGGCAAGTTCGACTCCGACTCCTACGCCGTGTCCGGCGGTCTGCACGGTGTCGGTATCTCCGTCGTCAACGCGCTGTCCACCCGGCTCGACGTCGACATCAAGCGCGACGGCTTCCGCTGGAACCAGACGTACACCGACTCCAAGCCGGGTGAGCTCGTCAAGGGTGAGCCCACCAAGGAGACGGGCACCACGGTCACGTTCTGGGCCGACCCGAACATCTTCGAGACCACGGTCTACAGCTTCGAGACGGTCGCGCGCCGCCTCCAGGAGATGGCCTTCCTCAACAAGGGCCTCACGATCACCCTCACCGACGAACGCGTCAGCGACGCCGAGGTCACCGAAGAGGTCGTCAGCCAGGTCGCGGACGCCCCGAAGACCGCCGAGGACGAGCACGCCGAAGCCGACGCGCCCGCCGTCCACAAGGTCAAGACCCGCGTCTACCACTACCCGGGCGGACTCGAGGACTACGTGCGGCACATCAACCGCACGAAGCAGCCGATCCACAACTCCGTCGTCGGGTTCACCGCGAAGGGCACCGGTCACGAACTCGAGATCGCGATGCAGTGGAACTCCGGCTACTCGGAGTCGGTCCACACGTTCGCGAACACCATCAACACCCACGAGGGCGGCACCCACGAAGAGGGGTTCCGGTCGGCTCTGACGGCGACGGTCAACAAGTACGCGCTGGACAAGAAGCTCCTCAAGGAGAAGGACCCGAAACTCACCGGTGACGACATCCGTGAGGGCCTCGCCGCGATCATCTCCGTCAAGGTAGGTGAACCGCAGTTCGAGGGTCAGACGAAGACGAAGCTCGGCAACACCGAGGTCCGGTCGTTCGTGCAGAAGGCGAGCAACGAGCACCTGTCGCACTGGTTCGAGGCGAACCCGGCGGACGCGAAGACCATCGTGAACAAGGCGGTGTCGTCGGCGCAGGCCCGCGTCGCCGCCCGCAAGGCCCGCGAACTGGTTCGCCGCAAGAGCGCCACCGACCTCGGCGGGCTGCCGGGCAAGCTGGCCGACTGCCGGTCCAACGACCCGAGCAAGTCCGAGATCTACATCGTGGAGGGCGACTCCGCAGGTGGCTCCGCCAAGTCCGGCCGTGACTCGATGTACCAGGCGATCCTGCCGCTGCGAGGCAAGATCATCAACGTCGAGAAGGCACGCATCGACCGTGTGCTGAAGAACACCGAAGTCCAGTCGATCATCACCGCGTTCGGCACCGGCATCCACGACGAGTTCGACATCGCGAAGTTGCGGTACCACAAGATCGTGCTGATGGCCGACGCCGACGTCGACGGCCAGCACATCGCAACGCTGCTGCTCACGCTGCTGTTCCGCTTCATGCGGCCGCTCGTCGAGCACGGCCACGTGTACCTGGCGCAGCCGCCGCTGTACAAGCTCAAGTGGCAGCGCGCCGACCCGGAGTTCGCGTACTCCGATCGCGAGCGCGACGCGCTGGTCAAGGCCGGCCTCGAGTCGGGCAAGAAGATCAACAAGGACGACGGCATCCAGCGCTACAAAGGTCTCGGCGAGATGAACGCCAAGGAACTGTGGGAGACCACGATGGATCCGGCGGTGCGCGTCCTGCGTCTGGTGACGCTCGACGACGCGGCCGCGGCCGACGAGTTGTTCAGCGTCCTCATGGGTGAGGACGTCGAGGCCCGGCGAAGCTTCATCACCCGTAACGCCAAGGATGTCCGCTTCCTCGACGTCTAGGTATCGGGCACAAGAGAATACGGATCTGCTGCAGCCACCGGTGGTCGAAAGACCCCGGTGGCTGCACCCGTGTGGGCCGCTTGCGGGACCGGGTGACGCAGAAATCCGTCCTCGACTGTGAACGGCGATTCTGTGTAGCCTGGTCGGCTGATCCACCCCGTGGCGGCAACGTCTGGGATCAGTGGTGCGCATGTTACTTGGAAGTAAGGATCGGGGAATTTCTGTGGTAAGAACGTTCCCCATGGGGATGTGATGAACTCGTTACATTCGGAAATCGGTGCGTCGGGCAGCGCTGCGCACAGCGCAACTGATCGATCACTTTCCTCTGTCGACGCGTGTCGTCCGATCCGGTACGGCTGCCCTCTCGCGGGCGGGGTCACGAGCACAGAGCGACAAGCTATGAGTGGTTGGAAAGGAAGCGTGGGATGAGCGACGATTCGCCGCCCCGGGCAAAGTTCTGGGATATCGAGGGCTGGGGCCTGCGGTGGAAGGTCACTGCGGTACTCGCAGTTCCCGTCACCGTCGCCATGGTGCTCGGCGGGCTCCGCGTGCAGGGCGAGCTGAGCAACGCCGTCCACTTCACCGAGGCCGCCGACCAGATCGTCGTCGTCCCGGACATCGTGGCCCTCGAGGCCTCGATGGGTACCGTGACCAGTGGTTACGCCTCGGGCACCCTCACCAAGGAGGACCGGGCGACCGCGGAATCCCTGATGAACGACGTGGCCGAACAGGCCCGGAACCCCGAACTGGATCCCGCTGTCGCGAGTTCCATCAACCAGACCGTCTCGGACGGCCGGGCCCTCCTGAATCTGATGGATTCTCCGGGTGTCGCCACCGATCTGCTCGCGGAACGCCAGCGCGCGTTCGCCGCGGACTTCATCCGCGAAGTCGACGACATCGTCCGTCCCATCGAGGACAGCGAGGTCGTCGACAAGGGTTACCAGCTGACCAACGCCTGGCAGGCGCAGCGCCGCCTATTCGAACAGGCCATGGGTCTCGTCATCGTGAAGGACGTGTACGCCAGTCCCGAAGGACGGGAGAAGGCCCGTACGGGCAACATTCCCACCTCCGCAGTCGTCGCGGCCGCCGGCGCCGAATCGAGCCTCCTCGACGTCCTCGACCGGTACTACCCGAAGGGCGACGAGCGGCTCCAGACGCTGCGGAACAACATCAACGACCGCAACGCTCTCATCGACAAGGGCCTGGCGGACGCGGCGCGCGGCGGGGTGCTGCCCATCCTGCAGCTGCGTTCCTCCCTCATCGCGAGCCGCGACGTCTACCAGGAACTGACCAGCGAGGCGGCGAAGGACATCGCGTCCACCGTGCAGGTTCGCGCCGCCGAGACCCGGTCCGCCGCGCTGCGCGACACGGCGATCGTCCTCGGAACGCTGCTCGCCGCGCTCGTCCTCGCGCTCCTCGTGTCGCGGTCGCTGATCGGCCCGATCCGCCGACTGCGGTACGGCGCCCTGAAGGCCGCCCGCCGCGACCTTCCGGACGCGATCGAGCAGATCAAGGCCAGCGACGATCCGAGGGCACTGTCGTTCGAGCCGGTGGCCGTGCACTCCTCCGAGGAGATCGGGCAGCTCGCCCGCGCCGTGGACGACATCCACGGACAGGCACTCAAGCTCGCCGGTGAGCAGGCCCAACTGCGCCTGCAGATCAACGACATGTTCGAAACGCTCGCCCGCCGAAGCAAGTCGCTCGTCGACCAGCAGCTCGGCCTGATCGAGAACCTCGAGTTCGAGGAGAAGGATCCGAAGCGGCTCGAGAGCCTGTTCCGCCTCGACCACCTGGCCGCGCGTATGCGCCGGAACGGTGAGAACCTGCTGATTCTGGCCGGCACCCGCGTGCGTCGGTCGCAGGCGGCACCGATCCCGCTCGGCGACGTGCTGCGTGCCGCGATCTCCGAGGTCGAGGACTATCAGCGCGTCCAGATGGGTGCGACCCCCGAAGGCGCACTCAGCGGCACCGTCGTCACCGACGTCGTGCACCTGCTCGCCGAACTCGTCGACAACTCGCTGCGCGCCTCGCCGCCGGACACGTCGGTGACGTTCAGCTTCGCCCGCGCCGTGGACGGCGGAGTGCTGCTCGAGATCGCGGACCGCGGCATCGGTATCCCCGCCGACGACATGCGCGCCGTCAACGAACGCCTGGCGTCGGGTGGCGAGGTCGGTCCCGAGACCGCCCGTCACATGGGCCTGTTCGTCGTCAGCCGGCTCGCGAAGCGGCACGGTCTGACCGTGCGCCTGCGGTCGACGTTCGACACCGCCCGCAACCCGGGTGTGACCGTCAGCATCCACATCCCGAATGCGCTGATCGTGTCGCAGGCGGCGCGGCAGGACACCGGATCGCAGCGGAAGATTCCCGCGGCACCGGTCCGGACCGCCATCCCGGCGCCTGCTGCCCCCGCGCCGCGCAAGGACAACCCGCAGCTGCCGGCCACCCGCAACGGACTGCCGACCCGCACCCCGTCCACGCCGCCGAGCCCGGCTCCCGCAGGTCTCGTGGCGACGGCGTCGGGCACCAGCCTGCCCCGACGGCAGCCCGGTGCCAGTGGCATCGCGGCCGGCGCGGGATCGTCGGCCGTTGCCCCGGCCGCACAGTCCCGGGACACCGTCAACGTCCGCGGATCCGGAGCGATGCCGAAGCTGCCCGTGCGGCGGCCGCAGGCCGCGACCCCGGAATCCCAGTCGGAGACGGCACCGGCGGAATCGCAGCCGCAGCACGCACCGCACGCACCACGCGGCGAGAACCGCATCGAGGCGCCCCCGTCGTCGAACGGCGACGATCAGAGCCCGGTCCGGCACCGCTACCGCACCAACTCGGCGAAGACCGCGTCGTTCTTCCAGTCGCGGATCGATCCGCCCCCGGCCGAGGCCACCCCGCGGCCCGGCGGCGGCACCCCGATCTTCTCCGACATGGTGTCCGACTGGCTGACCGATCCGACCGGCACCGAGGGCGCACCCGGCGTCTGGCATTCCGCCGGCGACGCCGGATGGTCCGCCGCGGAACGGATCAACGAGACCCCCGTCGAGGTCGACCCGGAGATCGGACTGCCGAAGCGGCGTCCCGGCGACCGGCTGGTTCCCGGCACGGTCGAGGGCGCGCACAATACGGGGACACTGCGCCGGGTGCGCGACCCTGAGACAATTCGCGCCAATCTCAGTCGTCACCAGCAGGGCGTCCGAAACGGCAGGGCCACGAGGCTCGCGGAACGCAGCAGCATTGAAGGAGACCGATGAACACCGCTCATGGATCCGACGTCACGCGACCTCTCGACTGGTTGGTGTCGAACTTCGCCAGTGACGTGCCCGGTGTCTCGCATGCCGTGCTGGTGTCCGCGGACGGTCTCCTGATGGCGGCCAGCGCCCACCTCCCCATCGACCGGGCCGAGCAGCTCGCCGCGGTCACGTCGGGGCTCGCCAGCCTGTCGGCCGGTGTGTCCCGGCTGTTCGAAGGCGGCGGCGTGCTGCAGTCGGTGGTCGAGATGCAGCACGGGTACCTGCTGCTCATGAGCGTCGGCGACGGTTCACACCTCGCGACGCTGACGGACGCCGAGTGCGACATCGGGCAGGTCGGCTACGAGATGGCGATCCTGGTCGACCGCGTCGGCGCATCGGTGCAGGCCACGGCCCGCACCCCGCAGGGTCTCTGACCAGCCCATGCCCATGAACGACCACCACTCGGAGCGGCCGGGCCCGAACATCGTGCGCCCGTACTCGCTGACGTCGGGCCGGACCCGGCCCGCGGTCGAGCTCGCGCTCGAAGCGTTGATTCAGGCACTGCCGCAGTCGGTGGACCGGCAGTGGGAACTCGACGACGTCAACGCGGCCATCGTCGCGTTGTGTCAGCAGTCGCCTTCGGTCGCCGAGATCGCCGCCCGGGTGGGTGTGCCCCTCGGAGTGGCACGCGTCCTGGTCGCAGACCTGGTCGAGACCGGTCATCTTCAGATCCTGGCCACCCTGAAGGAAGACTCGACCGACTCCGAACGTCGTGAACTCATCGAAAGGGTCCTCAGTGGACTTCGCGAAATCTGATCCCCGCAATCGGGTGACCTCGACCAAGATCGTGATCGCCGGCGGGTTCGGCGTCGGCAAGACCACGCTGGTGGGAGCTGTCTCCGAGATCGTCCCGCTGCGCACCGAAGCGCTCGTGACCAACGCCAGCGACGGCGTCGACAACCTGGCTGCAACGCCGCAGAAGGCCACGACCACCGTCGCCATGGACTTCGGTCGCATCAGCCTGGCCGACGACCTGGTGCTGTATCTGTTCGGAACCCCCGGTCAGCACCGGTTCTGGTTCATGTGGGACGACCTGATCCGCGGTGCGATCGGGGCGATCGTCCTGATCGACACCCGCAGGCTGGACGAGAGTTTCGCGGCGGTCGACTTCTTCGAGGCCCGGCAGCTGCCGTTCCTCGTCGCGATCAACGAGTTCGACGACGCCCCGCGTTACCCCATCGAGGACATTCGGGCGGCCCTCGCGATCTCCGAGGACGTGCCGATCATCCCGATCGACGCGCGTGACCGGGAATCGGCGAAACGCGCCCTGGTCGCGATCACCGAATACGCACTGACCAAGCTCCACACGGCCGCGTACTGAGGATTCGAAACATGTCGGACGAGTTGCAGCACTTCTCCATGGGCACCTGGATCGTCGCCCTCGCCGCGGTCACGTCGTTCATCGGCGTCTTCGTCGGCATCGCCAGCGCCCGCAAGGCGATGACCGCTCCGAACCCGAGGCAGCGGTACCTGTGGCTGGCGTGGGGCGCGCTGTCCATCGGCGGTTTCGGCGCCTGGCTGCCGCACTACATCGCGATGGTCGGGTTCGAGGTCTACGGCAGCGTGGTGCGCTACGACGTCCTGTGGATCGCGATCTCGTTCGTGGTGCCCGTCGCGGCCGCCGCGGTGGCATTGCTGATCATCAGCCCGCCGCCGACGAAACACCGGCGGCCGAGCACGTCGGTGGAGATCAGCCGGCTCGCAGGCGGTGCGGTGCTCCTCGGCATCGGATTCACCGGAATGGACCTCGCGATCGTCGCCTCCCTCGAAATCCAGGGTGCGGTGAACTCCGACATCGTGCTGACCACGGCTTCGGCCGCGATCGGCCTCGTCGTCGGCGCCGGAATCATGTGGTCAATCTCCGCCCTCGAGTCGCGCACCCTGCGTCTCGTGGCGTCGGTGGTCGTGGCGGTCGGACTGGTGGCCATGCACTACACCGGCGTGTTCGGGCTCAGCGTCACCGTCGACCAGTCCGTGGCGCGCCCGGACGGGCTCGAGGTGTTCTCGATCCTGTTCCCCGTATTCGTGCTGGGCATGCTGGTGGTCACCATCCCGATCACCGCCCTGCTGATGGCGCCCGACCGTGTCGCCGCCGAGCTCGAACTCGAGGCCGACATGCTCGCCGCCGAATCCCTCGCCGCCGAATCCCTCGCCGCCGAAACGCAGGGCAGGGAGCTCGAACTCCAGTAGTCGAGGCGACTGCTGCGGCAACGATTCCCGGGCGCACCCGAGTCCTTCACCCTCATAGCTGACCTGCACCTATAGACTCGGGTGGTTGCGCGACGTCGTGCTGGACCGCGAGTCCGCGAGGAGACGTCAAGCCGAGTAGAAGAAGGAGCTCATGACCGACACAACGTTGCCGCCGGAGGGACCGGGGCACGACCGCATCGAGCCCGTCGACATTCAGCAGGAGATGCAGAGCAGCTACATCGATTACGCGATGAGCGTGATCGTGGGTCGTGCGCTGCCCGACGTGCGGGACGGCCTCAAGCCGGTGCACCGCCGCGTTCTGTACGCGATGTACGACAACGGTTACCGGCCCGATCGCGGTTATGTGAAGTCTGCGCGACCGGTCGCCGAGACGATGGGTAACTACCACCCCCACGGCGACTCCTCGATCTACGACACGCTCGTCCGCATGGCCCAGCCGTGGTCGCTGCGCTACCCGCTCGTCGACGGCCAGGGCAACTTCGGTTCCCGCGGCAACGACGGCGCCGCCGCGATGCGGTACACCGAGTGCCGGCTGACTCCGCTGGCCATGGAAATGCTCCGGGAGATCGACCACGAGACGGTCGACTTCACCCCGAACTACGACGGTCGTACACAGGAACCGTCAGTTCTCCCCAGCCGTATCCCCAACCTGTTGATCAATGGTTCCGGCGGCATCGCCGTCGGTATGGCCACCAACATCCCGCCGCACAACCTGCGTGAGGTCGCCGAGGCCATCTACTGGGCCCTGGAGAACTGGGAAGCCGACGAGGAGTCCACGCTCACCGCGGTCATGGAACGCGTGAAGGGTCCCGACTTCCCGACGCACGGGCTGATCGTCGGCGGCCAGGGCATCCACGACGCCTACACCACCGGCCGCGGCTCGGTCCGCATGCGCGGTGTCGTGGAGATCGAGGAGGACGCCAAGGGGCGCACCACGATCGTCATCACCGAACTGCCGTACCAGGTGAACCCGGACAACCTGATCACGTCAATCGCCGAGCAGGTGCGCGACGCGAAGATCGCAGGCATCTCCGACATCCACGACGAGTCCTCGGACCGTGCGGGTATGCGCATCGTCGTCACCGTCAAGCGTGACGCGGTCGCGAAGGTCGTGCTCAACAACCTGTACAAGCACACGCAACTGCAGACCAGCTTCGGCTGCAACATGCTGTCCATCGTCGACGGCGTGCCGCGCACCCTGCGCCTCGACCAGATGATCCGGCTGTACGTCGCCCACCAGGTCGAGGTCATCCGCAGGCGCACCGAGTACCTGCTCCGCAAGGCCGAGGAACGCGCTCACATCCTGCGCGGACTGGTGAAGGCCCTCGACGCCCTCGACGAGGTCATCGCGCTGATCCGGGCGTCGCAGACCGTCGACATCGCGCGCGCCGGCCTCATCGAGCTGCTCACCGTCGACGAGATCCAGGCCGACGCGATCCTCGCGATGCAGCTGCGTCGCCTCGCCGCCCTCGAGCGTCAGAAGATCATCGACGAACTCGCCGAGATCGAGCGGGAGATCGCCGACCTCAAGGACATCCTCGAGAAGCCCGAGCGCCAGCGCCGCATCGTCCGGGACGAGCTGAAGGAGATCGTCGACAAGCACGGCGACGACCGCCGCACCCGCATCATCGCGGCCGACGGCGACGTGGCCGACGAGGATCTGATCGCCCGCGAGGACGTCGTCGTCACGATCACCGAGACCGGCTACGCCAAGCGCACCAAGACCGACCTGTACCGCTCGCAGAAGCGCGGCGGCAAGGGCGTGCAGGGCGCCGGGCTGAAGCAGGACGACATCGTCTCGCACTTCTTCGTCAGCTCCACCCACGACTGGCTGCTGTTCTTCACCACGAAGGGCCGCGTATACCGGGCGAAGGCGTACGAGCTGCCGGAGGCGAGCCGCACGGCCCGCGGACAGCACGTGGCCAACCTGCTCGCGTTCCAGCCCGACGAGCGCATCCAGAGCGTCATCCAGATCAAGACGTACGAGGACGCGCCCTACCTGGTTCTCGCCACCCGCAACGGTCTGGTGAAGAAGTCCAAGCTCACCGACTTCGACTCGAACCGCAGCGGCGGCATCGTCGCGATCAATCTGCGCGGCGAGGACGAACTGGTCGGCGCGGTCCTCTGCTCCTCCGACGACGACCTGCTGCTCGTCTCCGCGCAGGGACAGTCGATCCGGTTCTCCGCCACCGACGAGGCGCTGCGCCCGATGGGACGCGCCACGTCCGGCGTCCAGGGAATGCGGTTCAACGGCGACGACGAACTGCTGTCGCTCAATGTGGTGCGCGAAGGGACCTACCTGCTGGTGGCGACGTCGGGCGGCTACTCGAAGCGCACCGGCATGGAGGACTACCCGGTCCAGGGTCGCGGCGGAAAGGGTGTACTCACGATTCAATACGACAAGAAACGTGGCACCCTGGTCGGAGCGCTCATCGTGAACGACGACGACGAGCTCTACGCGATCACGTCGGGCGGTGGCGTCATCCGCACCGCCGCCAAGCAGGTCCGCAAGGCCGGTCGGCAGACCAAGGGTGTTCGTTTGATGAACCTCGGGGAAGGCGACACCCTGCTCGCGATCGCGCGCAATGCCGACGAACCCGACGAACCCGACGACAACGCCGAGAGCAGCGGCAAAGGAGCTAAGGAGTCCTAGTGAGCACTCCCAACCAGCCAGGCAGTGACCGGCAGAACCCGGGTTCCGCCAATCAGGCGCGATCCGAGCAGCAGGCCTCCCGCACTCCCGAGAACGGGTCGGCGCGACCGAACCCGCAGCAGGGTTCCGCGCCGCAGGGGCCGCAGGCGTCAGCCGGTCGTGGTCCCGCTCAGGCGGGGCCGGCTGCCCGGCCGGGCGGTGCTCCCGACGCGAGACCGGATCGACAGGCCCCGGTCGATCCGGCCCGGTCGCCGTCGACGCCCCAGCATCAGGGTCCGCGTACGCAGACCCCGCAGGGCCGGTCCGTGCCGCCGCAGCAGGGTCAGGCTCCGAGCCAGCAGGCTCCCGGCCATCAGGCCCCGCCGCAGCAGGCTCCCGGCAACCGGGCGCCCGCGGGTGGTGCGCCCACCGAGTCGATCCGGGGGAATCAGGCGCCGCCGTGGCAGCGGGGAATGCAGCGTGAGCCGCAGACCAACCTGAAGCGGCCCCTGCAGGGCGGGGCGGGAGCCAAGCAGGCCTCGCGCCCCGAGGGGCAGAACCCGGCCGCCGCGGGAACAGCGGCTGCGGGTGCCGCGGCCGCGAAGGCTGCGGGCGGTTCGCAGACCACCTCGCCGCAGAAGTCGCAGCCCGAGGGTGCGCCCCAGGGACAGCGACCGCAGGGCGGACAGAATCCGGGTGCTCCCACCCAGGCAGTGCCCACGCAGGCCGTCCCCACTCAGAAGTCGCCTGCAGCGAACTCGTCGGCGCCGGCCAACGGTCAGCCCGCGCAGAAGCAGGAGACCAAGCGCACAGCCTCCCCGACGGCCGCCACCGCGGCGGTCGGTGCGGTGTCCGGTGCAGCCGCGGCCGGGGCCGTGACCCAGCGGGAGTCCGCGAAGGCGAAGGCGTCCGCGATCGACGGACCCACCCGGCACATCAACCGGGACGTGCTCCCCAAGGACATGCCGGACCTGTCCGAGGCCAAGCACCCCCTGCCGGGGGCGGCGGCCACCGGTCAGCAGCCGAAGATCGCCGTTGCCCCGCAACGGGTCGAGGAGGGTGAGGCTCTCCGTGCGACGGTGCAGGTCCGCAAGATCGACCCGTGGTCGACGCTGAAGATCTCGTCCGTCATTTCGGTGTCACTGTTCTTCGTGTGGATGGTGGCCGTCGGTCTGCTGTACGTCGTCCTGGACGGGATGGGCGTGTGGGACAGGCTGAACAACGCGTTCACCGACATCGTCGCGGAGTCGAGCTCTGACGGGCTCGTGACGGCCGGGCAGGTCTTCGGATACGCCGCCGTCATCGGCCTCGCCAACATGGTGTTGTTCACCGCGCTGGCGACGATCGGCGCGTTCATCTACAACCTGTGTTCGGACCTCGTCGGGGGCGTCGAAGTGACGCTCGCGGACCGGGACTGAACGCGAAAACCGATAGGGACTGAGCTGGGAAAAGAGCGTCTCGCCGGACCGGTTTTGGTACTTGCCGGTCCGGTGGGGTAATCTTCCGACTCGGTTCAGGGAACTGTGCGAGATGAGTTTCCGGACTTCAGGGGCCTATAGCTCAGGCGGTTAGAGCGCTTCGCTGATAACGAAGAGGTCGGAGGTTCAAGTCCTCCTAGGCCCACTCCTGGTGCCGGTGAAAGGTCAGTCGCATGAAGGTCCTCCTGTTCGTGGGAGCCGGAGTGCTGGTGGCAATCGGACTGACCAAGTTGCTCCGCGGCAACGAGGTGTGGCACGAGGTAACGGGGCCTTAGCTCAGTTGGTAGAGCGCTGCCTTTGCAAGGCAGATGTCAGGAGTTCGAATCTCCTAGGCTCCACAAGAAAATAGAAGTAACGGTGTGCCCCGGATTCGGAAGAGTCCGGGGCACACTGCTGTGCGGACCCGGAATGGGTGAGGTTACCCTTACTTCATGACCGCACTCGATCCCGGAGCCCGTGACCGCCTCGACCCGCGCAGCCGCGTGGCGTCCCACCACCGGACGGGGGAGGGAACCGCGCGCATCGGTTACCCGATCGGAGTCCGCACGGTCACGGTCCGCGCGCGCGAGTACGTCACGCCCCGCATGGTGCGCCTGACGATCGGGGGTCCCGGACTCGACGGGTTCCACACCTATCAGGCCGACGATCACGTCAAGATCGTGTTCCCCGACGCGGACGGCACCCGCCGCATCCCGGTGGTGAACGACGCCATGATGCTCGACTGGCCGCGACCGCTCCCGACCAGCCGGAAGTACACCGTCCGGCGCTACGACTCAGACGCCCGCGAACTCGACCTGGACTTCGTGCTGCACGAGGGCGGGCTGGCGTCGTCCTGGGTGACGACGGTCGAGATCGGCGACGACGTGACCATCGCCGGCCCGCCCGGCGCGAAGGCGTTCGCCCACAACTTCGACCACTACGTGTTCGCGGTCGATTCCACCGCGCTGCCCGCGGTCGCGCGGTGGCTCGACGAGTCCCCGGCCGACGTGTCGGCGCACGTCGTGATCGAGACCGACGACGCCGTCGAGCACGGCTACCCGCTGGCCGCGCGCGCCAACGTGGGCGTGACGTGGCTCGTTCGCGACGGCAGCGGGTCCGCGCTGGCGTCGACGGTGCAGGCGCTCACGCTGCCGGGCGGCCGCACCTTCCTGTTCGCGGCCGGCGAGGCGAACGACATCAAGCCGCTGCGCGCGTGGAGCAAGGACCGGATGGAGTCGCTGTTTACGGGCTACTGGAAACGCGGAGTCGCCGGTCTGGACGACTGACCGGCCCTACACTCGCACCATGACGACGGTCCGGCCCGCACTCGCCCGCCGAGCGGTCGTCGCCGCGACGATGCTCGGAATGCTGACGGCGGCCGGTACCGCGCCCGCGAGTGCGCAGACCCGCCCGCTGCAACCGATCGCCCTGGCGGTGTCGCTGCGCCTCGCCACGGCGGACACGGTGGCGTCCGCCAAATGGGGCACGCCGTCGCCGATCGACGATCCCGCGCGCGAGGCGCAGGTCCTCGGCACGGTCGCCACCCAGGCAGCAGACGAGGGCCTCAGCGCGCCGCGGGTGCAGCAGATCTTCCGGGATCAGATCGAGGCCAACAAGGCGGTGCAGCGCGCGCTGTTCTCCTGGTGGAGCGTCGCACCCGGTGCGGCGCCGACGGTCCGACCCGACCTGACGCAGGTCCGCCCGGTCATCGACCGCCAGAACACGGACATCCTGCTGCAGTTGCGTGAACAGGAGGACGTGCTCGCGGGTCCGGGCTGCGTGCCCGCTCTCGTCGACGCCGCGGTCGCGGTGGCGGCCGAACAGCGTCTCGACGCGCCGCATCAGGCGACGCTGGCCCGGGCGCTCGTGTCGATCTGCGGCGCCGTCCGCGAATGACTGGCCGTTTCGACATGGTCCGGCAAAATTTCGCCAACTAGACTCGGGGCATGATCTCCAGGGTCGCGACACTCCTCCTCGATCGGGTGTCCATGTTCGAGTTCGGTGTGGTGTGCGAGGTGTTCGGAATCGACCGCACCGAATACGGCGTGCCGGCATTCGACTTCCGGATCTGCGGAATCCGCCCCGGCGAACCACTCACGTCGGTCACCCCGGGACTGACGCTCTCCGCCGGATACGGGCTGGACGCGCTGCGCGACGCGGATCTCGTCGTGGTCCCGCCGCTGGGGGCGCAGTCCGGCTTCCCGGAGGAGGCGCTCGACGCCGTGCGCGCGGCCGCGGAGGCCGGTGCCACGGTCCTCAGCCTGTGCTCGGGTGCGTTCCTGCTCGGCGAGGCGGGACTACTCGACGGGCGCAAGTGCACCACCCACTGGGGGTACGTCGAGGAACTGGCTGCCCGGTTCCCGACCGCGGTGGTCGACCCCGACGTCCTGTTCGTCGACGAGGGCAACCTCGTCACCAGCGCAGGCACCGCGGCCGGCATCGACGCCTGCCTGCACGTGGTCCGCCGGGAACTCGGTTCCGCGGTGGCCAACACGATCGCCCGCCGAATGGTGGTGCCGCCGCAACGCGACGGCGGTCAGCGGCAGTTCATCGAGCAGCCGGTGGTCGCGTGCACGTCGGACAGCCTGAGCGTGACGATGGCGTGGATGAGCGAAAACCTCGACTTGCCGCACACGGTCGACGAGCTCGCGGCCCGCTCGTCGATGTCGACGCGGACGTTCGCGCGCAAGTTCGCGGCCGAGACGGGTACCACCCCGGTGAAATGGCTGACGACGCAGCGGGTCCTCTACGCCCGGCAGCTGCTCGAGGGCACCGACCTCGGTCTCGAGGCCATCTCGAGACGCACCGGATTCGGATCCGGTGCGCTACTGCGCCACCACTTCAACCGGGTGGTCGGCGTCGCGCCCGGCGACTACCGGCGCCGGTTCGGCTGCCACACAGCCGAACTCACGCAATGAACGTTCCGATGGCCGGATTCGCCTGGCAGATCGGGCTGCTGCCGAAGTTGATCGACCCGAACGCCGTGGCCACCACGTTCCCGACACCGGTGTTCACCGTCGCGGACAGGAACGGGTAGACGCCGCCGAGGTTCACGATCCCCGAGCGTCCGCTGTCGGTGTTGACCCAGGCGACGGTGACCTGTGCGGCTGCCGGGATCGGTGGCGCGGCGGGGTGTGACTCGAACCGGATGTCGCCGTCGGCGATCGGCGGGACCGCCTCCGGCCCGGACTGCCCGGTGAGCGCTGTCAACGACATCAGACTGCCCTGGTTCGGACATCCGATGGTGAGGGCCGGTCCACCGAAGGGGTGGGGTGGGTCGGCGCCGGCGGGCCCGGCCGTCAGCAGGGCCGCGGTGGCGGCGACCGGAAACGCGACAACGGCGATGCGGTGGGCGATACGTGTGGCGGTCATGTCTGCTCCTCGGAACGGATCCTCGCGCTGGTGCGCATCTGCCAGCGGGATACCCGTGGTACAAGCCGTGAAACGAAGACATGACCGCCCGCCGGACGACACCGCGTGCCGGCCGGGGAGTGACGGATCAGTTGGCGGTGAGGGGCTTCGTCGCCGTCGGCGGCGTGGCATCCTTCGCGTCTGCGCTGTCGAGGTCGCGCAGGTTCGGGGGAGCGGACGCCACCCGCGGCTGCTCCCGGCGGCGGCTCTTGAAGAACACCGCGCCCCCGGCGACGGCGGCACCGACCAGCACGACGATCGCGATGCGACGGCCCTTCCGCGACTTCTTCTCCTCGACCGGCGCGACAGCCGAGGTCAGGGGACGGATGACGTCCTGGGCGACCTCTTTCACCGGAACGGTACGGGCGCGTTCGTAGCCCTTCTTCGCCAGCGACGCCCCCTGCCTGCCGAGGAACACACTGACCTGCCCGGCGCCGCGGGCCGCGGCGAGCGCAGCGGAGCGCGCGCAGCGCAGGGCCTGATCCACGGCCTCGGATTCTTTGACCCGAACAGCCGAATCCTCGACGTGGGCCAGCGCGGTCTCGACTCGTTCGGACACCTGCTCCTGCAGGTGCTCGGCGCGTTCGGTCGGAAGCAGATTCGTGAGGGACTCCGTCGCTCGTGTCATGACCCCACTTTGTCACAAGAACCGGCAGCACGAACCGATCCCAAGTACTCGAGTCACGGCGGCGGAACCACGCGGAACCGCACAATGGCAACATGGTGGTGTGACTTCACCTCATCAGACCGCAACCGCAACGCTGCACACCAACCGCGGCGACATCAAGATCGCGCTGTTCGGCAACCACGCGCCCAAGACCGTCGAGAACTTCGTCGGCCTGGCCGACGGTTCGAAGGACTACAGCACCGCCAACGCTGGTGGCACCAACTCCGGACCGTTCTACGACGGCGCCGTCTTCCACCGCGTCATCGACGGATTCATGATCCAGGGCGGCGACCCCACCGGCACCGGCGCCGGCGGCCCGGGCTACAAGTTCGGCGACGAGTTCCACCCGGAACTGCAGTTCGACCGCGCCTACATCCTGGCCATGGCCAACGCGGGCCCGGGAACCAACGGTTCGCAGTTCTTCATCACCACCGGCCCGACGCCGCACCTCAACCGTCGCCACACCATCTTCGGTGAGGTCGTCGACGAGGAGTCGAAGAAGGTCGTCGACGCCATCTCGACCACGGCCACCGATCGCGCGGACCGTCCGCTCGAGCCGGTCGTGATCAACAGCGTCACCATCGCGTAGGGAACCGCAGCACATGACCAACCCCGGCTGGGGCGGTGCCGCGAACGAGGGCACTCCGCCCCAGCCGCGGTGCGTCCGCCACCCCGATCGCTCCACCGCACTGTCGTGCAATCGGTGCGGTCGCCCCGCATGCCCCGAATGCCTGCGCGAAGCCGCCGTCGGCTACCAGTGCGTCGACTGCGTCGCCGCCGGACAGCGTGACGTCCGCGCGGTCCGCAACGTCGCCGGCGCCGTGACCACGCAGCGTGCGGTGCCGCTGGTGACGTACATCCTGATGGCCGCGAACGTCGGTATCTTCCTGATCACCGCGGCGCAGTCCCGCAGCATCATGCAGAACCAGGCGGGATCGACGCTCTTCGCGGACTGGGCGCTGTTCCCACCCGCTGTCGTGGACGGTCAGCTCGTCCGCGTGATCGGCAGCGGATTCCTGCACTTCGGTCTCATCCACCTGGCCGTCAACATGTTCGCGCTGTGGATCATCGGCCGCGACACCGAACTGGTCCTCGGCCGTGCCCGCTACGCGTTGGTGTACTTCGCGTCGATCCTCGGCGGTTCCGCCGCGGTGATGCTGTTCCAGCTGCACGCGGTCACCGCGGGTGCGTCGGGCGCCGTCTTCGGACTGATGGGCGCGCAGGCGGTCATCCTCCTGAGGCTGAAGCGCAGCCCGGCACCGGTGATCTCGGTGATCGCCATCAACGTGATCATCAGCATCACCATCCCCGGCATCTCGCTGTGGGGGCATCTCGGCGGACTGGTCGCCGGAGCCGCGGCCACCGCGGCCATCCTCTACGGGCCTCAGCTGCTGGGCGCCGGGAACAACCGGGAGAAGGCCGTCACCGTCGGCTGGATCTGCCTCGGCGTCGTGGTGCTGGTGCCGCTGGCCGTCATCGCGGTCCGCGCCCTGCAACTCCGCGCGAGCTTCGGTTACTGACCCCGGCCCACCAGACGGTGCACCGCGAGGGCATCGAACACGTCCTCCGGAGTGGTGCCGAGATCCCAGCGGCCGAAGATCAGGAGGCGTTCGGTGCCGTCCTCGGTGCGGACGTCGATCTCGAGCATCGGCACCCGGCGGCCCAGCCGGGGATACCGGACCAGACGCGCCCGGTCGATCTGCGAGCGGGAGTACTCGTGGCGGCCCGTCAGCCGGTGCACCACGATCCCGCCGCCCTCCTTGTCGACGGCCAGGCGCGGGCGCTGCCGGAGAGCGGACGCGGCGGTCAGCAGCAGCCCGAGGGCGGCGACACACACGAGGACACGGCCCGCCGGCTCGATCGACACCGAAAGTCCCGCGACCCCCAATGCGAGCCCGCCCACGGCCAGAGCGATCACCGCCCCGAGCGGCGTCGACCACTCCAGCGGTGCCTCGTCAGCAGACATCGGCACTCGACCTGCGGCTATCCACAGGGGTTGTCCACATTGGGGATGAATGACATGCGTGTAATTGTGATCGTCAACGCCAGCGCATCGTCATGATCAGCCCGACCACCATGAAGCCGAACCCGATGAGGAAGTTGTAGGCACCGAGGTTGTTCATCCACTCGAGCTGGTCGGCGGCCAGGTAGTAGACGAGCAGCCACACGAGCCCGACCAGCATGAACCCGAGCATCACCGAGACGTACAGGGTGCTCGAGGGGCCGGCCTTCACCTTCACCGGGGTGCGGCTCGCAGGGTTGATCGTGTAATCGGTCTTCTTTCGGACCTTCGACTTCGGCATGACGTCCTCGTTCGTGCGGCTCTGCGGGAATGTGGGCAGGTAGATTCGGAAATACCTGCGTGTGTACACGCTAACGTAGCCGCGATTCGCGCGGCGAGGACGAGGGGACGGAAACACCGGTGACCAGGTCGATCTTCTGGCGGATCGCGGTGCTGGTGGTGTGTCTCGTGGCCGGCCTGCTGGTGGCCACCACCCGCCAGGTGTCGCACGGCAACGAGATCCGGGCCGGTGATTCCACCCGGTTGTCCGACCTCGTGCGGAACGCGCAGTCCGAGACCGACCAGGTGGCCCAGACCCGCGACGATCTGGCGGCGCAGGTCGAGTCGCTGCAGCAGGACGCCGCGGCGTCCGACAGCGGCGTCGCGCAGGCGCTCGCCGACAGCAAGGCGCTCGCCACGGACGCCGGACTCACGCCGATGACCGGTCCCGGCGTTACCGTCACGCTCACCGACGCCCCCCGCGACGCCGACGGCAAGTACCCCGTCGACGCGTCCCCGGACGATCTCGTCGTCCACCAGCAGGACGTCCAGAGTGTGCTGAACGCGCTGTGGGTGGGCGGCGCCGAGGCCGTCGGCATGCAGGACCAGCGGATCGTCAACACGTCCGCGCCGCGCTGCATCGGCAACACCCTGCTGCTGCACGGCCGCACGTACAGCCCGCCCTACGTGATGTCGGCGATCGGGGATCCGGCGCGACTGGAGGCGGCACTCGCCAACGAACCAGGAATCCGGGTCTTCAAGCAGTACGCGACACGGTTCGGCCTCGGCTACTCGGAGGCCGCGTCCGGCCAATTGTCCGTGCCCGGTTACGCGGGCCACTGATGTGAACGGTCCCCGGCCGTGCGGGGGTCGGGGCGGGCAGAATACCCTGCTCCCATGAGGATTCTCGTCGTCGACAACTACGACAGCTTCGTGTTCAACCTGGTCCAGTACCTCGGACAGCTGGGAACCCGGGCCGTGGTCTGGCGCAACGACGACCCGAACCTCACCGGGCCCGACGCGATCGCGGCCGCGGCGGCCGAGTTCGACGGCATTCTCCTCAGCCCCGGCCCCGGCACACCGCAGCGCGCAGGCGCGACGATGGACCTGGTCACGGCATGCGCCGCGGCCGGGACGCCGCTCCTCGGCGTGTGCCTCGGACACCAGGCGATCGGCGCCGCGTTCGGCGCGACCGTCGACCGGGCCCCCGAACTCCTGCACGGCAAGACCAGCGTCGTCCACCACACCGGCAAGGGTGTTCTCGCGGGTCTACCCGACCCGTTCACCGCCACCCGCTACCACTCGCTGACCGTCCTGGAAGACACCATCCCGGAGGAACTCGAGGTCACCGCGCACACCGACAGCGGCATCGTCATGGCGGTGCGGCACCGCGAACTGCCGATCCACGGCGTCCAGTTCCATCCGGAGTCCGTGCTCACCGAGGGTGGGCACCGCATGCTCGCCAACTGGCTCACCGTCTGCGGCGACGCCCCGAAGGAATCCCTCGTCGCCACCCTCGAAGCCGAGGTCGCGCAGGCATTGGGGGCGTAACCCCCCGTGCGCCTTTCTGGTCGCTACAGCAACCAAAAAGGCGCACGGGCGCGGAGCGCCTACCGCGGGATGCCGAGCGCGCCGACACCGACCGAGACGACCGCGTTCTTGGTGATCTCCGATCCCGGCGGCTGTTCCTGGCTGATGATCTTGCCGACCATCTCCGGGTCCAGCGTGGACGTCTGCGTCTGATTCAGCGAGGCCGACGACCCGCTCCAGCCGGCGCTGCGCAGTTCCGCGAGCGCCTGCGACACCGTCTTGCCCTTCAGGTCGGGCATCTCGATGTTGTTGCCGTTCGACACCCGGATCTGGATGGTGTCGCCCTTGGCGGCGGTGGAGCCGCCGACGGGATCGGTGGAGACGACCTGGCCCTTCGGCACACCGGAATCGATGTTCTGGATCTGCACCTTGAAGCCGGCGCCCTCGATGTTCGCCTGCGCGACCTCGACCTTCTGGCCGGTGACGTCGGGGATGCGGATCTGCTCCGGCCCGGTGCCGAGCGTGACGGCAACCTCGGAGTCGAGGGAGATGCTCGCCCCTGAGGACGGGTCCTGCTGGATCACCTTGTCGACGTCGGACGCGTCGGACGGTGCGCGGGCGACGGCGGTGTCGAGCCGCAGACCGACCGCGTTCAGTTCCTGCTGGGCTTCCTGCTGGGTCAGGCCCGCGAGCCGCGGGACCTTCACCTGTTCGGGGCCCGTCGACACCTCGAGAGTGATCGTGCTGCCCTCGTCCACCTGCACTCCGCCGACGGGCCGGGTGGTGATGACGTTGCCGGTCGCCACGACGGCGTCGGGTTTCTGCTGCCGGGAGACGCGGAAGCCGAGGTTCTGCAGCGTCGTCTCGGCGTCGTCGGCCGCCTGGTTCGTGACGTCCGGCATGGTCACCTGATCGGCCTTCGAACCCGGGCCAACGGACCACAGGAACGCGCCGACGATGCCGACGACGATGAGGGCGCCCAGCGCCATCAGCGCCAACCGCATCGGGTTCTTCTTCTTGTCGGGCTCGCCGCCACCGTCCGTCTTCGACGCCGTGGTCTGGGTGGCGGTCTGCTGGCGCCGGTAGTTCCCGGCGCCGGAGTCGACGGCACCGAGGATCGTGGTGCGGTCCTCGTCGCTCATGACCATCGGCGCGCTGGGGCGCTGCCCACCGAGAACCCGGACCAGGTCGCTGCGCATGTCTGCGGCGGTCTGGTAGCGGTTGGCGGGGTTCTTGCTCATCGCCTTGAGGATCACCGAGTCGAGCTCACGCGGAATGTCCGGGTTGACGACGGACGGCGTCTGCGGGTCCTCCCGCACGTGCTGGTACGCGACCGCGACCGGCGAATCACCCTTGAACGGGGGTTCGCCGGTGAGGATCTCGAACAGCACGCAACCGAGCGAGTACACGTCGGACCGGGCGTCGACCTGCTCGCCGCGAGCCTGCTCGGGCGAGAGGTACTGGGCGGTGCCGATGACGGCGGCCGTCTGCGTCATGGGGCTGGACGCGTCGGAGATCGCCCGCGCGATGCCGAAGTCCATCACCTTCACCGCACCGGCACGGTTGATCATCACGTTGGCAGGCTTCACGTCGCGGTGCACGATGCCGTTGCGGTGGCTGAAGTCGAGCGCCGCGCACACGTCCGAGATGACTTCCATCGCCCGGCGCGGCGCCATCGGGCCCTCGCCGCGCACGATGTCGCGCAACGTGTCGCCGTCGACGTACTCCATCACGATGTACGGCAGCGGTCCCGCGTCGGTTTCCGCCTCGCCGGTGTCGTAGACGGCCACGATCGCCGGATGGTTCAGCGCCGCCGCGTTCTGCGCCTCGCGGCGAAACCGCAGGTAGAACGTGGGGTCGCGGGCCAGGTCGGCACGCAGGACCTTGATCGCGACATCGCGGCTGAGTCGGACGTCCCGGGCGAGGTGGACCTCGGACATGCCACCGAAGCCGAGAATCTCACCCAGCTCGTAGCGTGAGGAGAGGTTGCGCGGTGTCGTCATGGCAGTCCTTGTGAGGTCGGAGTAGCTGACTTCTCCGACGTGGTCGTCGTGGTCGTCGTCGTGGGTGCGGTGGTGGTCGTGGTGGTAGTCGTCGTCGGCTCTGTCGTCGTCGTGGTGGGTGCTGCGGTGGTGGTCGTCGTGTACGGCGGCTCGGTAGTGGTGGTCGTCGTGTACGTCGGCTCGGTGGTGGTCGTCTCTTCCTCGGTCGTCGTCGTGGTCGTCGGCCGCGGCGTCGTCGTGATCGTCCGCAGCGACGAGGTCACCGCCGGCGACGTCGGTTCCTTCGTGTCACCACCGTCGAACAGGACGAGTGCGAGCGCGATGATCGCCGCCAGCAGGATCAAACCACCCGCACCCCAGGCCACGGCCTTCTGGCCGCTGGTCAACCCGCCCTTCTTGTCGTCACCGTTCGGGTCGTCCGGCGGCACCTGCCCGGTGACCGGTCCCGCGTACGCGGTCTGTGAGGGCGGCATCATCTGGGTTGCACCGGTCATCGGCGGGGGCAGCACCCGCCCCGCCCCGGTTCCCGACACACCCGGCGGCGGCGGACGCCTGCCCGCCCGGACCGCGGCGACCGCGTCGGCGAACTCTCCGCCGCTGGCGTAGCGGGTGCTCGGATCCTTCGCGATCGTGATGTCGATGAGCTCGCGGATGTTCGGCGGCAGGTCGTTCGGCAACGGTGCCGGCGCCTCCTGCACGTGCTTCATCGCCACCGTGATGGCACCGTCGCCGATGAACGGGCGTCGCCCCGACAGCGCCTCGTAGCCGACGATGCCGAGAGAGTACACGTCGCTGGCCGCGGTCGCGTCCTGGCCGAGCGCCTGCTCGGGGGCGATGTACTGGGCGGTGCCCATCACCATGCCCGTGCGCGTGACCGGCGAGTTCTCCACGGCCTTGGCGATGCCGAAGTCGGTGATCTTCACCTGACCGGTGGGGGTGATCAGGATGTTGCCCGGCTTCACGTCGCGGTGCACGACTCCGGCGTCGTGCGCCACCTGCAGCGCCCGCCCGGTCTGCTCGAGCATGTCCAGTGCGTGCGGCACCGCGAGACGGCCCACCCGGGCGAGGACGGCGTTCAGCGGCTCACCGTTGACGAGTTCCATCACCAGGTAGGCGGTGGAGTCGCCGGTGGCGTCGCGGACCTCGCCGTAGTCGTAGATCCCGGCGATGCCGGAGTGGTTCAGCTGCGCGGTGGTGCGCGCCTCGAAGCGGAACCGTTCGACGAACTCCGGGTCGGACGAGAACTCGGACTTCAGCACCTTCACCGCGACACGACGGTTGAGCCGGTTGTCCGTCGCTTCCCAGACCTGTCCCATTCCGCCCGTGGCAATGAGCCGGATCAGGCGGTATCGATTGGCGATCAGCGCGCCGTTGTTCAGTGCCACAATCAGCCCCCTTGTAGTCCGGCTGCGATGACGGCACGGCCGATAGGTGCAGCCACCGAGCCGCCGGTTGCGGCCAGTGCCCGATCTCCGCCGTCCTCGACGATGACCGCGATGGCCACGGTCGGGTTCTGGGCGGGTGCGAATCCGATGTACCAGGCGTGGGGCGGGGTGTTCCGTGGGTCGGTTCCGTGCTCGGCGGTGCCCGTCTTGGACGCGATCTGGACGCCCGGGATCTTGCCCTCGCCGCTGGTGTTGTTCTCGGAACCGATCATCAGATCGGTCAGGGTAGCCGCCACCTGGGACGACATCGCCTGGCCTTCGGACACCGGGTTGGTGGTCGCGAGGTTGGACAGGTCCGGGCTCTGCAGTTCCGATACCAGCTGTGGTTGCATGCGCACTCCACCGTTGGCGACGGTAGCCGCGATCATCGCGTTCTGCAGCGGGGTGAGCGCCACGTCCCGCTGGCCGATGCTGCTCTGGCCGAGCGCGGCGTCGTCGGGGATCGATCCGATGGTGCTGTCGGCGACGGGGAACGGGACGCCGGGCATCTGCCCGCCGATGCCGAGTGCACTGGCCTCGTCGCCGACGGCGTCGGCGCCGGTCTTGACGCCGAGTTCGACGAATGCCGTGTTGCAGGACCGCGCGAACGCCTCCCGCAGCGACGCGGTGGGTGCGGCGCCGCACGTGGAGCCGTTGTAGTTCTCGAGCGTCGTCGACGTGCCGGGGAGGGTGATCTGCGGGGCCGCGGTCAGCTGGGTGTCGGGGGTGGTTCCGGCGGCGAGAGCGGCGGCGGTGACCACCACCTTGAACGTGGAGCCGGGCGGGTACGTCTGCGACACCGCGCGGTTGATCAGCGGCTTCTCCGGGTCGGCGTTCAGCGCCTCCCATGCCTGCGTGGTCTCGGTGCCGTCGTGGCTGGCGAGCGAGTTGGGGTCGTAGCTCGGGGTGCTCACCATCGTGAGGATGCGCCCGGTGCTCGGCTCGATCGCCACGACCGAACCGGTGTAGCCCTTCGCGGTCAGCTGGTCGTACGCCACCTGCTGCATGACCGGGTTGATGGTGGTCACCACGTTGCCGCCGCGCGGGTCGCGTCCGGACACGAGGTCGAAGAAGCGACGCCCGAACAGCCGGTTGTCGGAGCCGTTGAGGACGGGGTCCTCGGACCGCTCGAGTCCGGTGCTGCCGTACTGCATGGAGTAGAAACCGGTGACCGGTGCGTTGGCCAGCGGGCTCGACGGCGCCGCCGGGTTCGGCGGGTACGTGCGCAGGTATTTGTAGCGGTCGTCGGTCGGAACGGATGCCGCGAGCACCTGCCCGGCCGCCGAGATCTGGCCGCGCTGCCGCGAGTACTCGTCGAGCAGCACACGCGAGTTCCGCGGATCGGCCCGCAGGTTGTCCGCCTTGATGACCTGGACGTAGGTGGCGTTGGCGAGGAGGGCGACGACCATCACCATGACGGCGATCGCGACGCGACGCAGAGGTGTGTTCATGAGCGCGGCACCATCTCCGTCGGGGCGTCGGCGATGGGTGCGGGCCCCTTCTTCTTCGGGACGGCCGGCTCACGGGCAGCGTCGGAGATCTTGATGAGGATCGCGAGGAGGAGGTAGTTGGCGAGCAGGGACGACCCACCGTACGACATGAACGGCGTGGTCAGACCGGTGAGGGGGATCAGCTTGGTGACGCCGCCGACCACCACGAACACCTGCACCGCGATCGTGAACGACAGACCGGCGGCGAGCAGCTTGCCGAAGCTGTCGCGGACGGCGAGCGCGGTGCGCAGGCCGCGGATGACGAGGATCAGGAACAGCATCAGGACGGCGGCGAGACCGATGAGTCCGAGTTCTTCACCGATCGTCGCGACGATGAAGTCGGTCTTCGCGAACGGCACCTGGGCGGGCCTGCCGCTGCCGAGCCCTGTCCCCGCGACGCCGCCGGTCGCGAGTCCGAACAGCGACTGCGAGATCTGGTAGCCGGTGTTGTTGTAGTCGCCCAGCGGGTCGAGCCACGTGCTGACCCGGACCCGGACGTGGCCGAACAGCTGGTACGCGAAGAAAAAACCGATGCCGAGCAGCCCGACGCCGATCAGCAGCCATCCGACGCGTTCGGTGGCGATGTAGAGCATCACGAGCACGGTGCTGAACAGCAGCAGCGACGTGCCGAGGTCCTTCTCCAGCACCAGCACGCCCACCGACACCATCCACGCGACGAGGATGGGCCCGAGGTCGCGGGCGCGTGGAAGGTCGATGCCGAACACGTGCTTGCCTGCGGTGGTGAACAGGTCGCGCTTCGCGACGAGGACGGAGGCGAAGAAGATGATCAGGAGGATCTTCGCGAACTCGCCGGGCTGAATGCTGAAGCCGGGGAGGCGGATCCAGATCTTCGCGCCGTTCACCTCGGAGAAGCTCGACGGCAGGATCGCCGGGATGGCGAGGAACACCAGTCCGGCGAGTCCCAGGGTGTAGCTGTAGCGGGCGAGCAGGCGGTAGTCCTTGAGCAGCACCAGCACGGCCACGAAACCGGCGATGGCCAGCGTCGTCCACAGCACCTGCTGGTTGGCGTCCGGCGACGGGACGGGCAACCCGAAGTAGGCGGCGGACTGTGCGTCGGCGAGGTCGAGCCGGTGGATCAGCACCAGGCCGAGGCCGTTGAGCAGCGCGACGATCGGCAGGATCAGGGGGTCGGCGTACGGCGCGAACCGGCGCACCGCGAGATGCGCGATCAGGAACAGCGCCGAATAGGCGGCGGCGTACTTGGCGAGGTCCCAGGTGATGCTCTGTTCCTGGCTGGCCTCGACCAGCACCAGCGAGATCGTCGTGATCAGGATCGCGAAACCGATCAGGATCAGCTCGGTGCCCCGGCGCGTCGACTGGACGGGGGCTGGCGCGAACCCGCCGGGTGGACTGGGAAACTGCGCCCCCGGTGATGCACTTGCGACCGACATCAGCTAGCCGTCCTGCAGTTCTGACCGGGAACCTGGGTCACGGTCGGCGCCGGGGTGGCGGTCGGGGTCTGAGGTGCAGGCGTCTCCGGTGCCGGCAACGCTGCCGGGGGAGCGGGAGCGGGTGCGGGAGCGGGCGGCGGCGTGGTCTCCGGGACGGGCGCGGGTGCCGGGGTCGGCGCAGGACTCGGTGCCGGGGTGGTCGTCGTGGTGGTGGCCGATTCCGACTCGCAGACCGGAAGCAGATCGTTCTGGGCGAGCCGCGTCATCTGGTTGCGGACGTCGTCGAGCTTGCCCGAGGGCAGCCCGGCACGCACCTGCTCACGGGCGGACGGCTGGAGGTCGTCGACCTCGAGGATGGTGCACCCGTTCTGCGACTCGGTCGGCGACATCAACGTCAGGTCGCCGGTATCGCTGACACAGCCGACGAGATTCGCCTCCTGCAGCGAGTACCCGAGCACCGAGCCGGGAACTCCACGCAGCACGGTGACGCGTTCGCCGTCGGCGCCGACGTAGTAGTTGTTGCGGACCAGAGCCCGCCCCACGAAGGCAGCGACGGCGACCACGACGATCAGACCGAGCGCGAGTGCAGCCCACCACATGCGGTGACGCTTCTTCTTCGTCGGCGGTTCCTCGACCTGCGGGACCACCCGCTTCGGCGTGGCACGCGGCGGACGCATCGCCGCGGCACGTCCCGCGGCCGTGTTGGGCGGCGGCGTGTCCTCCTCGTCGTCGGCGGACGCGGCCCCGGCCACGATGGGATGACTCTGCCCGTAATCGAGGTCGATGACGTCGGCGACGACGACCGTCACGTTGTCCGGGCCGCCACTGCGCAGCGCCAGTTCGATGAGCCGGTCGGCGCACTCGTCCTGCGAGCCCTCCCGCATCGTGTTCTCGATGGTTTCGTCGCTGACCACGTCCGACAGTCCGTCGGAGCACAGCAGATAACGGTCGCCGGCGCGGGCCTCGCGGACCGTCAGCGTCGGTTCGATCTCGTTGCCGGTGAGGGCGCGCATGATGAGCGAGCGCTGCGGGTGGGTGTGCGCCTGCTCGGCGGTGATCCGGCCCTCGTCTACCAGCGACTGCACGAACGTGTCGTCCCGGGTGATCTGCGCGAGCGAGTCGTCGCGGAGCAGGTAGGCGCGGGAGTCGCCGATGTGGACCAGCCCGAGCTTGTTGCCGGAGAACAGGATTGCGGTGAGCGTGGTGCCCATGCCGTCGAGTTCCGGGTCTTCCTCGACGTGATCGGCGATGGTGTCGTTGCCCTCGCGGGTGGCGGCCTCCAGCTTGCCGAGCAGGTCTTCGCCGGGCTCGTCGTCGTCGAGATGCGCGAGGGCCGCGATCATCAACTGCGACGCGACCTCACCGGCCGCGTGACCGCCCATGCCGTCCGCCAGCGCCAGCAGTCGGGCCCCGGCGTACACCGAATCTTCGTTGTTGGAACGGACGAGGCCACGATCGCTGCGGGCGGCATAGCGGAGTACGAGGGTCACGGGCGCAACTCGATTACCGTTTTGCCGACCCGTACGGGGGTACCGAGCGGCACGCGGACAGATGTGGTGACCTTGGCGCGGTCGAGGTACGTGCCGTTGGTCGAGCCGAGGTCTTCGACGTACCAGTCGGCGCCCCGCGGGGAGAGCCGAGCGTGGCGGGTGGACGCGTAGTCGTCGGTGAGGACGAGCGTGGAGTCGTCGGCCCGGCCGATGAGGACGGGCTGGGTGCTGAGCGTGATGCGCGTGCCGGCGAGGCCGCCCTGCGTCACCACCAGATACTTGGCCGTCTTCGTCTTGCCCAGCGACGGCAGAACATTGCCGCTGCGCGAATATCGGGGCGGCACACGGACGCCGGAGCCGGCGTAGATGTCGCCGCGCAACGCCCGCAGAACGGTCCAGACGAACAGCCACAGCAGAAGCAGGAAACCTGCTCGTGTGAGTTGCAGAATCAAACCTTGCACGGCAGTCCACCTCCTTCTGTGGCCGGACCAGTCGAGATTCCGGCGTCTTTTTCTCGCAGCATCATAGGGGCAACCCGCACCCTGCGATCAGGATACGGACAGCCCACAACGATACGGAGTCCCCACCGTGTTACGTCCGACACGGGCTCCGACGCGATGTCGGTCCAGTATCGAAGCCGTCTCGGTTGTGTCTCGGCGAGGGAGCTCGGGTTCGGGTATCGGCGATGTGTCCTCGGGGTCCCAACTCGGTGGAGCCTCAGAGGATTCGGACCAGGATCTCCGAATGACCGGCCCGGATGATGTCTCCGTCGGCCAGCTGCCAGTCCTGCACCGGCGCACCGTTGACGGTAGTGCCGTTGGTGGAACCCAGGTCGGACAGCATCGCGACCTGACCGTCCCAGCGAATGTCGATGTGGCGGCGCGACACACCGGTGTCGGGCAGGCGGAACTGTGCCTCCTGGCCGCGACCGATGATGTTGTTGCCCTCGCGCAGCTGGAAGTGGCGTCCGCTGCCGTCCTCGAGCTGCAGAGTCGCCGTGAACGTGTGACCGTCGGCTGCGTAGGCCTGCTGGCCGTAGCCGCCCTGGTCGTAGTCGGCGTAGCCCTGCTGGTCGTACTGCTGCTGGTCGTAGCCGCCCTGCTGGTAGCCGCCGCGGTCGTAACCCTGGTCGTAGCCCTGCGGCTGCTGGTAGCCGGCGTCGGCGTAGGAACCGTCCGGGTAGCGCGCGGGAGCCTGCTGGTCGTAGCCGCCCTGGTAGTCCTGCTGGTAGCCGCCCTGCTGGTAGTCGTAGCCGGCGTCCGCGGGCTGCTCGTAGCCGGGAGCCTGCGCGCCCTGGTCGTACGCCTGACCGTAGGCCTGATCCTGGGGGTACGCGCCGCGCTGGTCGTCGGGGTACTGCTGCTGGTCGTAGCCGCCCTGCTGGTAGCCGCCGCGGTCGTAACCGTTCTGGTAGCCCTGCGGATACCGCTGGTCCTGACCTGCATGGGCATGACCGTTGCGCGCGTACTGCGGGTCGGGATTGCGGTTGCCCGCTGGTTCGCGGCTGGGGTCGTAGCCTGAGTTCTGCGTCATGGGGCCAGCTCCTGGATTCGACGTGACGGGTACAAACGGTGCCTGTGGTCGCGGTGCGGGACCGCGTGGCGGTTCGGGTCGCCCCGGCGTGGCCGCACCCTGGCGGCCTGCGTCCGGATCCACCGAACCCCGGGTGCGGAACTGCCCGGTGTGCAGTGAAGGCGACGGTTCGAACGCGACATGAATGGGACCATACGTCTGCCAGCCCTGGTCGCGAATGAAGTCTTCGAGGTGTCGGGCGAAGGCCTTGACCGTCAACTCGCGGTCGGCGGCAAGTCCTTCGTGGTCCGAGTTGTTGATGGCGATGACATAGCTGTTCGGCGCGAGCAGGTGCCCACCGTCCAGTTGCTGGATCCGGTCGGAGGCTTCCTGCTGAAGCGCGGCCTCCACCTCCTGCGGCACCACACCACCGCCGAAGACCCGGGCGAACGCATCACCCACGGCTCCCTGGAGCTTCCGCTCGAAACGTTGAACTATCCCCATCGGAACCTCCTCACGGTGCCTGTCGGTCGGGCCTTCTGTCCTCGTGCGTGGTGGCTGTGACAAGACATGTCCGTGTCGCGCCGCTGCCGTACGCGTATCCCACGGTACTGTCATTGCCTCGAGCCAAGACACGGGTCCACGCCCTTGCATGATATCGGTCTTTGCCTGGACGGGTGTTTTTGTCGCCGTTTCGGGGCCTGACCTGTACGAATCGTGATTTCTGGCGACCTCGTGTTAATGTTTCCGGGTCGCTCGGGCGAGTGGCGGAATGGCAGACGCGCTGGCTTCAGGTGCCAGTGTCCTTCGGGACGTGGGGGTTCAAGTCCCCCTTCGCCCACCACAAGCGATTCTCCGGAATCGCGACAACGAGGCCACGAACTCCACCGAGTTCGTGGCCTCGTTTCGTCGGCGGTCCCAGCGCCTACTGGGGGCGGATCGGATTGCAGCCGACGCTGACGTACGTGACGATCCCCTCCTGCAGTCCGCAGGTCGTGTACGGATTCCGTTAGCCGAAGACCCGCCGGGGTGGCGTCATCCCCACCCCAGGGTGCCTACCCGGGCAGCCCGCGCGGGCCGACGATGAAGTGGAAGCCTCGTCGCGAACCTCCGGCCCCTCCGGACCGGAACCCGTCCCCTCGGCGGTTCGTGACGAATGACTCGAGTGTGAACCTGCCGTCCGGCTTCTTCCGCTCGGTTACTGCGAACGTCGAGAGTGGGTTGTAGATGAGCATCAGTCAGGTCCGGGCCACCAGCTCGGCGAATGTCGGTGAATACGTCGGTTCCGTCGCGACGACAGTGGACGCCCTGTCGGTCGACTGGTGGTTGACCCCAGCGTTCGACGTGGTCGTGACCCTTTCCAGCGAGATCCCCTACTACCGCGGCCGGAAAGCGGTCCTGGCCTGGAACCGCCACTTCGGGTGGTCGCTCGGAGTCCACGGACTCTCTCAGGGAAACGTTCTGGTGGTCGAGGCACTCGGGCTGGGACCGGCACCGGATCCCGCGCAGTGTTCGGATCGGGTCGCCGAGATGCTCACCGAACTCGCCGACTGGGCCCCTCAGCGAGCGACCGGAAAGCCCGCCCTGCGAATCGTGCACGGCCCCGGCGCTCCTCGCGGGTGACCCAGTTCGCGGGAACCCGTGCGGCCCCGGCGCCGACCGGCTTGGATAGCGAATATGGACGGCAGGAGAGCCCCCGATCCGCTGCGCCTCGCGGCCGGCGCCGCCGCGACCGCAGGCAGTGCGTTGCAGCGCGTGATCGGATTCGGCATCGACACGGCGCGACGCCTGCCGGGAGTCGACCCTGTACTGGTCACCCTCGAGGAACGCGGCACCGAGACACTCCGCGGCGCCGACGAACTTGCCGATCGGGTCCTGCACGCGGTGCTGCGGAAGGTCGTGCAGGTCGCTCTTCAGGAGGTGGACCTCACCGCGATCGTGCGTGATCACGTCGACCTCGACGTCGTCGCCGAGGGCATCGACATCCAGCGGATCATCGACCGGGTGGACGTGGACGCGATCGCCGCCCGGGTCGACATCCCGCTGATCCTCGACCGCGTGGACATCGACGCCGTCGCCGCGCGGATCGACGTGGACGCGATCGTCGACCGCGTCGATGTGGATTCCGTCATCGGACGCGTCGACCTGGTGGTGCTCGCCGACACCGTGATCGAGGGCGTCGACCTCCCGCGCATCATCCGTGAATCGACCGACTCGATGTCGAATGAGGCGGTCCGCGGGGTGCGCACCCAGGGCATGCAGGCCGACGACGCCGTCGCCGGGTTCGTGGGCAAGTTGTTCGGGCGCGGGCACGAACCGGACGATGCATGAGCGCGCCGGCGCATCGTGCCGCCGGGATCGTCACCCGGGGTCTGGCGAGCAGCATCGACCTGGCGATCGTCATGGCCGTGATGGGCGGCATCTACGTGGGCGCACTGTTCGTGCGGTTGCTGTTCTCCCCGCAGGAGTTCACGTTTCCCGACGCCAGTGCCCTGCTCTCCGTCAGCATGTTCATCGGCGTGTCGGTGCTGTACCTGACGGCGTGCTGGGCCGTGAGCGGCCGCACCGTCGGCGCCGTGACCATGGGGCTGCGGGTCGTCAGCCGCAACGGTGAACTGATCGGCTGGCTCCGCGCCCTTCTCCGGGCGCTGCTGTGCGTGATGTTCGGGTTCGGGTTGCTGTGGGCCGCGGTCGACGGCCGGCGCCGGTCCCTGCAGGACATCCTGCTGCGGACCACCGTCGTCTACGACTGGGAGCCGGATCTGCACATCGGTGAACCGGGCGCCTGACCGCTGCGGAATGTCGTGCCGGCTGCCTAGCATGGGGTCATGTACACGGAGCGGCGGTCGGTGTTCCCCGGCGCCGTCGTGTGGCAGAAGACCACGTCCGGCGGTGAGGCCGCAATCCTGCCCGACGGCTGCATGGACCTCATCTGGATGAACGGTGACGTCGTCGTGGCCGGTCCCGACTCCCGCCCGTATCTCACTCGCAGTAGGGCGGGCGACCGCTACGTCGGATTGCGTTGTTCCCCGGGCACTCTGCCGGACCTCCTCGGAACCCCGGCGGAGGTGTTGATCAATCAGCGGGTGCCGCTCGCCGATGTGCTGAGCGACCGCGCCACCGCAGAATTCCTCGGCAGGATCGCCGACGCCGCAGACCCCGGCCGGGCACTCGAGGAGTTCGCGCGGTCACGCAGGCTCCTCGGGCCGCCACCGGACGGCAGGATCCCCGCGGTCGTGCGACTTCTGGAGCAGCAGGCGTCCGTCCGCGATGTCGCGGACGGGATCGGTGTCGGCGAGCGCCAACTGCACCGCCTGTGCCGACGGCAGTTCGGTTACGGGCCGAAGATGCTGGCCAGGATCCTTCGGTTGCAGTCGGCGGTCGGGCTGGTGGGTTCGGCCATTCCCGCTGCGCAGGCGGCCGGCATGGCCGGGTTCGCCGACCAGGCCCACCTGATCCGGGAGGCCCAGGAGTTGACGGGCCGCACCTTCGGTCAGCTGGTCACGGCGTGAGTGCGGCGAAGAGGTCGACGGAGTTGCCGTCGGGGTCGTCGACGGTGGCGTAGCGCTGCCCCCACGGTGCGTCCCACGGCTTCTTCTTGCCGTTGTAGCCGGCGTCCGTGATCTCGTCGAAGAGTGTGTCGACACCGGCAGCGGTTCCGCAGTCGAAGGCGAGCGCGATGCGATGCCCGCCGGTTGGTTCGGCCCAGTCGGGCGTGAACGAGCGGATGGTCTCGATCGTGTCCCACAGCAGGCGAACCCCACCCGGGAGTTCGAATTCGACGTGCGGCGCCTGATCGGCGTCGGCCGGAATGTCGAGTCCGAGTCGCCGGTAGAACGCGAGCGACGCGGGCAGGTCGCGGACGACCAGTTCGATGGCACTGAATGTTGCGGTCATGTCCAGAACGCTAACGATTTGGGGCGGACCCGCATTGAAGGTTTCGGACATCGGGCGCACGCGGGTCCGATTTCTTCAATCACCCGGGCCGTGCAGCAGGAATGCTGGGAGTCATGACCACCGAATCAACCCACGTCAGTGTGTTCATCGCCCGGACCGCCGCCGACGTGTACGCCTACGCGAGCGACCCCGCCAACCTCCCCGCATGGGCGGCCGGCCTCAGCAGCACCATCACCCGCGACGGCGACCGCTGGCTCGCCGACTCCCCCATGGGCCAGGTAGCCGTGACCTTCGCACCCGCCAACGACTACGGCATCCTCGACCACGACGTCACCCTCCCGAACGGCGACACCGTCTACAACCCCGTGCGCGTCATCCCCGACGGCGATGACAGCGAAGTCCTCTTCACCATCCGCCGACGCGACGGCGTGAGCGCCGAAGAATTCGCGCAGGACGCCGCAGCCGTCACCGCCGACCTCCAGCGGTTGAAGGGGTTGCTGGAGGCGTGAGGTGCGCGGGCACATCCGCGCACCGATTGGTCAGACGCTCACGCAATTGCGTGCGCAGGTGGCAAATCCGTGCGCGGCTGTGGTTGTGCGCTGTCCTCACCGAAGGAGGAGTGAGTCCTCAGACCCGTTCCGCACGACCTTCGGCCACGGCGGATGCGGCCACGGCGAGACGTTGGTACGCCGCCCGGGTTTCGGGTGCCAACTTGCCGTGTTCGATGACGATTCCCATGCCGAGGTGTTCGTCGTAGGGGATGGTCTCGACGCCCCACACCTGTCCGCCGAGGTATTCGCGGAGCAGGTCGAGGTCGACCTGCCAGCCGGTGGCGTCCTGGTTGGACACGGTGACGACGGTGCGGGCGAGTCCGGGTTCGCCGAGCGTGTCACCGATCGACTGCAGTGCGGAGCGGAGGCGGTTGAACGCATCGGCGCGGCATGGGACGACGAGGACGATGGGGGTCGGCGTGGCCAGCAGTGGCGCGAGGTACGCGGCGCGCAATCGGTGGCCGAGGTCGTGGACGGTGTTGACCTGGCGTGCGCGCAGTGAGCCTGTGAGAGTGCGGAATTCACGGTCCGACGCGGTCTGGTTCCCGATGCGGTTCAGGATGCGAGTCCCGGCACTGGTGCGGGAGCAGTATCCGTCGAACACGTCGTCCGCGACCGGGCCCGTGACCGCGGACGCCACCAACTGCTCCAGGCCGCTCACGGACAGCACGGCGTCGGCCCCGCGTTCGGCGACATCGCCGCCCGCGGGAGTCGCGTCGACGGCGACGACCGCACCGCCGCGCGCCGCCTCGGTGTTGGCGAGCCCCAGCGCCGTCGTGGTGGCGCCTGCTCCTCCGCACGCCCCGAGGACCAGGGTCGACACCGGAAGTGCTTGCTGCAGTTGGTCGGTCACTTCGCGTCTCCAATGGATGTGATGTACGTGCGACTGTCGCGGTCCGCGGTGGTCACGACCTGCTCGTACCGTTTCGTCGACCCGTCCGGTCGCAGTTCCGACAGTGTCACCGCGTAGCGGCCGGGTTCGGTTTCGGTGATGGCGAGGCAGTGCTCGGTGCCTTCGGGCAACAGCGAGTCGATGCCGCCCTGGATGGTCTCGGCGGACCCGAGCGGCGCGTCGGGGGCGACCACCTCGCGGGCCTTCGCGCCGCTTCGTTCGACGTAGTAGGCGTGGTCGAAGGCCAGGATCGCGGCGACGCCGTCGGAGGTCCCGCCGGGACCGTTGCCGACGACCGTCGAACCGTCGCGGGACGCGGCGCACCATCCTGCGGCGACCGGGTTTCCGCTCGCATCACCGGAAGTCGAGGTGAATACGGCGACAACACCGACGACGACGGCGACCACCGCTGTGGCGGCTCCGGCGAGCGCGAGTTTCCGCTTGCCGCGACCGTCCCGGACGGGCGGGGTGGGATCGGGTTCGTCGCCCGGCGTCAGCCACGTCGGCGCGGGGGGAGGGGGCAGCTGTTCGGGCTCCACGACGGGAACCGTCGGTGCCGCGGCCGACGGGAAGGGCGGGTACCAGTGCGAGAAGCGGTCGAGGGGTGCCCGGTTCGGCGGTTCTGTCACAGTTGAATCCTCCACACCTCATTCCCCCGCGCGGAGCCCACCCCGGACGGGCTCGCGCGGGGGAATCGGATCACACGTGCAGCGTCGCCTGGCTGCGCACGTTCACGCCGGCGATCGTCGTGGTCGCCGGACCGCTGTCGGTCGACTGCAGCTGCGGGAGCTGCGGTGCGGGCAGGGACGCGATCGTCTGCACCAGCTGCCCGAACGCCGGGTACCGGTCGGCGGCATCCGCGATCGCGGCGGCGACGGGCGTGACGTCGACGGGCGCCGACCAGTTCGTCGGGTGCTCGGCGTTGGAGTCGGCCGAGAACGCGGAGACGGTGGCGGCGGTCGGCGAGGACGGGTCGACGGCGATGCCCGCGGTGCCGGTGGCGTCACCGACGCGCCAGCCGATGGTCCCGACGTACCCCTCGGGGTTGCCGTACTGGCGGCCGTTGACGGCGACCGGCACCGCGCCGACCAGCGTGTCGGCGGCCGCGTTCACCTCGACCACCGGCTTCGGCACGGGCAGGGCGGGGGCGACGGGCGCCTGGTGCGACTTCGGCATGTCGTCGGGGTCGATCCACACGGTCGCGGGCTGGGCGGCCTGCTCGGCGGGGACGGACTGCGCCGCGGGTGCCGGTTCCGCCGGAGCCTCGTCCTTCGCCAGATCGGGCGCGGCGGGTGCGGCCGTCTCGGCGCCCGGGACGGCCAGCGGCGCCTGCGGCGGAGCGGGCGTCGTCGTGGTCGGGGCGGCCGGGTCGGTGACACCCGGCTGGGACGTGCTCGGCGGCGTGGACGGGACCGCCACGCCGGGCTGCGACGTGGTGGGCGCCGTCGAGGGATCGGTGACGCCCGGCTGCGACGTCGACGGCGGGGTGGCCGGAGCGGCGTGTGCCGTCGCGGCCCCGAGCAGTGCGGCGGCGGACACCGAGATCGCGGCGGCCAGAGCGTGCATGCGGATTCTCAAGTCTTTGACTCCTGAAGTCGAACGGACATGGTTGATCGAACGGACTGGTGCTGACGAAGCAAACGCAAGAGAGATGCAGATCAGAGGCACCGAAAGAGGGATGCGAGCACAGCAGAATGCCTCCACCGACACGGTGGATGTGTTGTTTCCCCGATGAGATCCGTCCGTGCTGCCGGCGCACTGCCGCAGCCGTCGTTCATCGCCCCCATGACCGCCCCCGGTTCTTTCTCTTCCCCCTACCGCGGCAAAGTACCAGACGGGCAACCGTTCCCGCGTTCCCGGATTCCGGTCAGGCCAGGCCCGCGGCCAGCTTCACCGTCAGATCGCGGAGTGGGCGGAGACGGCCGGTCATCGCGACGGCGGACATGGCGCGCGATCCGCGCATCAGCCGCCGGGTGGCGGGCCGTCGCGTGCGGTCGTAGCGGCGCAGCGCCGTCTGAATGTCGGTGTCGGCGGCGAGGAATCGACCGAGTGTGACGGCGTCGACGAGGGCCTCGCACGCGCCGCGGCCGAGGTTCGGCGCCATCGCGTGGGCGGCGTCGCCGAGCAGCGCCGTGGTGCCCGACACGTACGACGGGAGGGCCGGCGACTCGTACAGGTCGTGGTGGAGCATCGCGTCGGGGGTTGCTGCCTCCAGGACGGCCCGGACGTCGGCGTGCCAGCCCCCGAACCGGGACCGGAGGAAGTCGAGGCCGCCGGGCTGCCCGGCGTCGGTGCGGATGCACGCGAACCAGTTGACGAGGTCGCCGTCGCGCGGCGTGATGCCGAAAAGTGCGTCTGCGTCCCAGGTTTCGCTGACGCTGTCGCGGTGTCCGGGCACCCAGCCGCGCCAGGCAGTGGCTCCTACATACCGTGGCTCGAACTTGTCGCCGAACAGTTGCGTGCGGGTCGGGCTGCGCAGACCGTCCGCGCCGATCACGACGTCGTGGTCCGTCAGCGCGTCGAGGGCGGGAGCGGGGGTGCCGAACGAGATCATGCCGTCGGGCAGTGTCCCGGCGAGCGTGGCCAGCAGGGCGGGCCGCGACAGCAGGTAGGCGATGCGGTCGCGGTTGTCGATGGTGCCGATCACGGATCCGTCGGGGCGCAGGAGCGAGCCGCGGTGCTGGGGTGACCCGAGGGTGCGGACCCGATCGCCCGCGCCGATCGCGTCCAGCGCGTCGAGGGCCTGCGGCCACATGCCGAGCGCGGTGCCCGACGCGGGCAGGGCGTCGGCCCGCTCGAACACGTCGACGTGCCAGCCGGCGCGGTGCAGGTAGCCGGCGACGGCGAGTCCGCCGATGCCGCCGCCGAGGACTGCTGCGGAGTGCGTCATGGCCACCACGCTACTACGGGTGTAGTGAATTTACTACCGATGTAGTGTCGGGGTCATGGCAGAGAAACGGGAGCAGGTGCTCGACGCCGCCATCGCGCTTCTCGGCACGAAGGGGGTCCGGGCCCTCACGCACCGCGGCGTCGACGAGCTGGCCGGAATGCCGCAGGGGTCGACGTCCAACTACTTCCGCAGCCGGGGGGCACTGCTCGAGGGGATCGTCACACGGCTCGTCGAACGTGACCGGGAGGACTGGGTGAAGTTCGCGCACCTGCGCCCGGACAGCAAACATGCTCTGGTCGACGCGCTGGTCGCGTTCGTGAGATTTTCCACCGGTCCGGACCGGGTCCGCACGAGCGCGCGCTACGCGCTGTTCGTGGAGGCCTCCGTCACGCCGGGGCTGGACGCGAAGATCGGATCGGCACGGCGCGCGCTCGTGGAATGGGGCGCGGACATGCTGGAACGTGTGGGTTCGAAAAACCCCGCCTCGGACGCCGTCGTGATCACCGACTACCTGGACGGTCTGATCCTTCACCAACTGACCGTCCCGGATCTCGATTTCGATCCGACTGCGGGAATTAGAGCGGTCCTCCGCGCGCTCACTTAACATGTACTCAGTGCAGTCGGACGAGGTCCGCCCTCGACAATGCCCAGTTCAGAGGGTTAATAGGCCAACCTAAGTTGTGTTTCGTCAGGGGTTCTGAATTATCGTTTTCGTTACACGTTGGACCCACGAAAGTCCGACCCGACCGAAAAGCCACGTCGCCTGGTGCGAGGACCACACCCAGCGTGCTGCAAAAGGGCGATAGCCGATCGGTGGTGCCGAGCACGTCGTGACGGCACCTGCATTGCAAGTTGATGGCCATCAGCGCTGCTGGTCGTCGGTGCATCTTTTGGCATACGAAGGCTAGGTATGAAGCAACTTCCAGGCCCCCAGGGGCTGTATCACCCGTCGAACGAGCACGACTCCTGTGGTGTCGCATTCGTCGTGGACATGAAGGGCCGCCGCAGCAGGGACATCGTCGAAAAGGCGATCACCGCGCTGGTGAACCTCGAGCACCGTGGTGCCGCGGGCTCCGAACCCAACACGGGTGACGGCGCCGGCATCCTCCTCCAGGTCCCGGACAAGTTCTTCCGCGCCGTGGTCGACTTTCCGCTGCCCGCGGAAGGCACGTATGCCACCGGCATCGCCTTCCTGCCGCAGAGCAAGGCCGACGCGCAGCGCGCCGCCGACGCCGTCGAGAAGATCGTCGAGAGCGAGGGCCTGAAGGTCCTCGGCTGGCGTGAGGTCGCGACCGACGACTCTTCGCTCGGCGCCCTGGCCCGCGACGCCATGCCGACGTTCCGGCAGATCTTCATCGGCAGCGAGAACGACGCCCTCACCGGCCTCGATCTCGAGCGCCGCGCCTACGTCGTCCGTAAGCGCACCGAGCACGAGCTGGGCAGCGAAGGCGCAGGCAAGGACGGTCCCGGTCGCGAGACCGTGTACTTCCCGAGCCTGTCGAGCCAGACGTTCGTCTACAAGGGCATGCTCACCACCCCGCAGCTCAAGGGTTTCTACCTGGACCTGCAGGACGAGCGCGTCGAGTCGGCCCTCGGCCTCGTGCACTCGCGCTTCTCCACCAACACGTTCCCGTCGTGGCCGCTGGCCCACCCGTTCCGGCGCGTGGCCCACAACGGTGAGATCAACACCGTCACCGGCAACGAGAACTGGATGCGTGCCCGTGAGGCGCTCATCGACAGCGACATCTTCGGAGGTCGCGAGCAGCTCGAGAAGATCTTCCCGGTCTGTACGAACGGCGCCAGCGACACCGCGCGCTTCGACGAGGTGCTGGAGATGCTGCACCTCGGTGGCCGCAGCCTGCCGCACGCCGTGCTGATGATGATCCCGGAAGCCTGGGAGCGGCACGAGAGCATGGACCCCGCACGCCGGGCGTTCTACCAGTACCACTCGTCGCTCATGGAGCCGTGGGACGGACCGGCGTCGGTGTGCTTCACCGACGGCACCGTCATCGGCGCCGTCCTGGACCGCAACGGTCTGCGCCCCTCCCGGCTCTGGGTGACCGACGACGGCCTCGTCGTCATGGCCTCCGAGGTCGGCGTCCTGCCGATCGACCCGGCCACCGTCGTGAGGAAGATCAGGCTGCAGCCCGGCCGCATGTTCCTCGTCGACACCGCCGAGGGCCGCATCATCAGCGACGACGAGATCAAGTCGGAACTGGCCGCCGAGCACCCGTACCAGGAGTGGCTCGACCAGGGTCTGACCCACATGAACGACCTGCCGGACCGCCCGTACACCTACATGTCGCACGAGCGCGTCGTTCTGCGTCAGCAGATGTTCGGGTACACCAACGAAGAGGTCAACCTCCTCGTCAAGCCGATGGCGATCTCCGGTGCCGAGGCTCTCGGCTCCATGGGTACCGACACCCCGATCGCCGTGCTGTCTTCGCGGTCGCGGATGCTGTTCGACTACTTCTCGCAGCTGTTCGCGCAGGTCACGAACCCGCCGCTCGACGCCATCCGCGAGGAGGTCGTCACCAGCCTCGGCGGCACCATCGGCCCCGAGCACGACCTGCTGCACCCCACCGCGGAATCCTGCCGGCAGATCTTCCTGCCGCAGCCGATCCTGCACAACGACGACCTGTCGAAGCTCATTCACGTCAACGACGACGGTGAATTCCCGAACTTCCGCAGCGTCATCGTCCGCGGTCTGTACCCGGTGGCCGAGGGCGGAGCGGGTCTGCGCAAGGCCCTCGACGACGTCCGCTACCAGGTGTCGGAGGCCATCGCCGGCGGTGCGCGCCTCGTCGTCCTGTCCGACCGTGAGTCGAACGAGACGTACGCGCCCATCCCGTCGCTGCTGCTGACGTCGGCCGTGCACCACCACCTGGTGCGCGAGAAGACCCGCACCAAGGTCGGTCTCATCGTCGAGGCCGGCGACGCCCGCGAGGTGCACCACATGGCGCTCCTCATCGGCTTCGGTGCTGCGGCGGTCAACCCGTACATGGCGTTCGAGACCGTCGACGAGGCCGTCCGCAACAACGAGTTGCAGGGCGTCTCTCTCGACAAGGCCATCCAGAACTACATCAAGGCCGCGGGCAAGGGTGTGCTCAAGGTGATGTCCAAGATGGGCATCTCCACCCTGGCGTCCTACACCGGTGCCCAGCTGTTCCAGGTCATCGGCCTGTCGCAGGACCTGGTCGACGAGTACTTCACCGGTCTCAACTCGAGCCTCGGCGGCATCGGCCTCGACCAGATCGCCGCCGACGTCGCGGTCCGCCACGCCAACGCGTACCTGGACCGTCCCGAGGAGCGCGCGCACCGCGAGCTCGAGGTGGGCGGCGAGTACCAGTGGCGTCGTGAGGGTGAATACCACCTGTTCAACCCGGACACGGTGTTCAAGCTGCAGCACTCCACGCGCACCGGCCAGTACGAGGTGTTCAAGGAGTACACGAAGCTGGTCGACGACCAGTCCGAGCGCCTCGCTGCGCTGCGTGGCCTCTTCGAGTTCAAGAAGGGCGTGCGCGAGCCGGTCCCGCTGGACGAGGTCGAGCCCGCCACCGAGATCGTCAAGCGCTTCTCGACCGGTGCGATGAGCTACGGCTCCATCTCCGCCGAGGCGCACGAGACTCTCGCCATCGCCATGAACCGCCTCGGCGGCCGTTCCAACTCCGGTGAGGGCGGCGAGAACCCTGCCCGCTTCACGCCGGACGAGAACGGTGACTGGCGCCGGTCCGCGATCAAGCAGGTCGCATCGGGACGCTTCGGTGTCACGTCGCACTACCTGACCAACTGCACCGACATCCAGATCAAGATGGCGCAGGGAGCGAAGCCCGGTGAGGGCGGCCAGCTGCCCGCGCACAAGGTGTACCCGTGGGTGGCCGAGGTCCGGCACTCCACGCCCGGCGTCGGGCTGATCTCGCCGCCGCCGCACCACGACATCTACTCGATCGAGGATCTCGCGCAGCTGATCCACGACCTGAAGAACGCCAACCCGCAGGCCCGGATCCACGTGAAGCTGGTGTCCGAGGTCGGTGTCGGCACCGTCGCCGCGGGTGTGTCCAAGGCGCACGCGGACGTCGTGCTGATCTCCGGTCACGACGGTGGCACCGGTGCCACCCCGTTGACGTCGATGAAGCACGCGGGCGCCCCGTGGGAACTCGGCCTCGCCGAGACCCAGCAGACGCTGTTGCTCAACGGTCTGCGCGACCGCATCGTCGTGCAGGTCGACGGCCAGCTGAAGACGGGCCGCGACGTCATGGTCGCCGCGCTGCTCGGTGGCGAGGAGTTCGGTTTCGCTACCGCGCCGCTGGTCGTGTCGGGCTGCATCATGATGCGGGTCTGCCACCTCGACACCTGCCCCGTGGGTGTCGCGACGCAGAACCCGGTGCTGCGCAAGCGGTTCAACGGCAAGCCGGAGTTCGTAGAGAATTTCTTCCTCTTCATCGCCGAAGAGGTGCGCGAGCTTCTCGCGGAACTCGGCTTCCGCACCCTCGACGAGGCCGTCGGCCAGGTCGACGCCCTCGACACCACGAAGGCGCTCGAGCACTGGAAGGGCAGCAAGGCCGGCAACCTCGACCTGTCGCCGATCCTGCACGAGACCGAGTCGGCGTTCATGGACCAGGACCTGTACTGCACGGGCACCCAGGACCACGGCCTCGACAAGGCGCTCGACCAGCAGCTGATCGTCCAGAGCCGCAACGCTCTCGACAAGGGCGAGAAGGTGTCGTTCGAGTCGCCGATCACCAACGTCAACCGGACGGTCGGCACCATGCTCGGCCACGAGGTGACGAAGGCGTACGGTGGCGACGGACTGCCGGACAACACGATCGACATCACGTTCACCGGTTCGGCCGGTAACAGCTTCGGTGCGTTCGTCCCCAAGGGCATGACCCTGCGCCTGCACGGCGATGCCAACGACTTCGTCGGCAAGGGCCTGTCCGGTGGACGCCTCGTGGTGCGCCCGCCGCTGGAGACCGCGCCCGGGTTCGTCGCCGAGGACAACATCATCGGCGGCAACGTGATCCTGTTCGGTGCCACGAGCGGTGAGGCTCTGCTCCGCGGTGTCGTGGGCGAGCGATTCGCGGTCCGCAACTCCGGCGCCACCGCCGTCGTCGAAGGTGTCGGCGACCACGGTTGCGAGTACATGACCGGCGGAAAGGTCGTGATCCTCGGTGCGACGGGACGCAACTTCGGTGCCGGCATGTCCGGTGGCGTCGCGTACGTCTACAACCCGAACAAGGCGTTCGAGGACAACCTCAACACCGAACTGGTGGATCTCGAGGACCTGACGGGTGACGACTTCACCTGGCTGAAGTCCGCGATCGAGCGTCACCGCGACGAGACGGGCTCCGAGGTTGCCGCGCGCATCCTCTCCGACTGGTCGCAGCAGGTCAATCATTTCGCGAAGGTCATGCCCCGCGATTACAAGAAGGTGCTCTTGGCCATCGAGGCCGCGAAGAAGGATGGAAAGAACGTGGACGAGGCAGTGATGGAGGCAGCTCGTGGGTGATCCAAGCGGCTTCCTGAAGCACACGTCACGCGAACTTCCGGTTCGCAGGCCGGTGCCGTTGCGTCTGCTCGACTGGAACGAGGTCTACGAGGAGTTCTCGTCGGACACCCTGAAGACTCAGGCCAGCCGGTGCATGGACTGCGGTATCCCGTTCTGCCACAACGGTTGTCCGCTGGGGAACCTGATTCCCGAGTGGAACGACCTGGTGTACAAGGACCGGTGGCACGACGGTATCGAGCGTCTGCACGCGACCAACAACTTCCCGGAGTTCACCGGGCGGCTGTGCCCCGCACCCTGTGAGGCGTCGTGCGTCCTGGGCATCAACCAGGACCCCGTCACCATCAAGCAGGTCGAGGTCGAGCTCATCGACCGCGCCTTCGACGAGGGCTGGGTCAAGCCGGTGCACCCGACGCGTTCGACGGGCAAGAAGGTCGCCGTCGTCGGTTCCGGACCCGCGGGGCTCGCTGCAGCGCAGCAGCTGACGCGCGCCGGGCACATGGTCACCGTGTTCGAGCGGGCCGATCGCATCGGCGGGCTCCTGCGGTACGGGATCCCCGAGTTCAAGATGGAGAAGCGGCACATCGACCGCCGTCTCGACCAGATGAACTCCGAGGGCACCGTCTTCAAGACGGGTGTCAACGTGGGTGTCGACATCACCGCGGACGCACTGCGCGAGCAGTTCGACGCCGTGGTCCTGGCCGGCGGTGCGACCGAGGCCCGCGACCTGCCGATCCCCGGCCGCGAGCTGGACGGCATCCACCAGGCGATGGAGTTCCTGCCGATCGCCAACCGCGTGCAGCTCGGCGACCTGGAGCAGCCGACGATCACCGCGGAGGGCAAGAAGGTCGTCATCATCGGTGGCGGCGACACCGGCGCGGACTGCCTGGGCACCTCGCACCGTCAAGGTGCCGAGAGCGTTTACCAGTTCGAGATCATGCCGCGACCGCCCGAGACCCGGGCCGAGCACACCCCGTGGCCGACGTACCCGTTGATGTACCGCGTCGCGTCCGCTCACGAAGAAGGCGGCGAACGCCTCTTCTCCGTGAACACGGAACGGTTCGTCGGTGCCGACGGCAAGGTGACCGCGCTGAAGGCCCACGAGGTCGAGATGAAGTCGGGTCGCTTCGAGAAGGTCGAGGGCTCGGACTTCGAGCTCGAGGCCGACCTCGTGCTGCTGGCGATGGGCTTCGTCGGACCCGAGAAGCCGGGCCTGCTCACCGATCTCGGCGTCGACCTCAACGAGCGCGGCAACGTCGCCCGCTCCGCGAAGTGGGCCACCAACGTCGACGGCGTCTTCGTGGCCGGTGACATGGGACGCGGACAGTCGCTCATCGTGTGGGCCATCGCCGAGGGTCGTTCCGCGGCCGCCGCGGTCGATGCGTACCTCGAGGGCAAGACGGCGCTGCCGTCTCCGATCGAGACCACCACCGCCCCGCAGCGGTAGCTGTAACCGCCAGTTCAACCCGCACCCCGGTAGGTTTTCCTACCGGGGTGTCGGTTTATCGTGCGGGGGTCACGTTCGGTCGGTAACGTTCATTTACCGATCGTGCATCTTTAGGTCACGTCGTCCTGGCAGCATCCCGTCTGCTGGACGACGAAGGGGAGAACAGGTTGATGCCATGGCAATGAGACGGGTTATCGCATTCTTGACCGCAGTGGCCGCTGCCGCGGCCATCCCGGTGGCGTCGGGGGTGGTGGGTACGAGCGCGGTAGCGAACGCGGACCCCTGCCCGAGCCTGTACGTCGTCGCCATTCCGGGGACGTGGGAAACGTCCACCAAGGACAACGTCCGGCCGACGCCGGGTCTGCTGTCCGCGGTGACGAACGGTCTGCCGTCGTCGATCCGCACCGACTACGTCACGTACGCCGCCACGGCCTTCCCGTGGGAGTCCGAGGTGTACGGGCGCTCGAAGGCGCAGGCGGTCACCAACGCCAAGGGCATGCTGTCGTCGATGTCGCAGCAATGTCCCGACACGAAGCTGTCGATCATCGGTTACAGCCAGGGCGCCGACGCCGCAGGTGATCTCGCCTCGGAGATCGGCACCGGCCTCGGCGTCGTCCCCGCCGACAAGATCGCGGCCGTCGGACTCGTCTCCGATCCGCGGCGGTCGCCGACCGACGCCCTCGTCGGC
>NZ_WXYH01000021.1:0-24781 GCF_009872365.1 Rhodococcus sp. T7 | reverse complement strand
CGCCGGCTACCCGTCGGTGCGCGACCGGGGAGCCGCACTCGACGCCGCGGTCGTGGCGCTGCAGGGCGCCCGCGGCGATGCCGGAGGCGCACCACCTCGACGTTGATGCCGGTGAGCTGCGACTGATTGCTCAGCGGGTCGTAGCCGTCCGTCCCGGTGGGCGCGAGACGGTTGACGTTCACACCCGGGTTGCGCCTCGCGACGTCCAGCCCCCGGGCGGTGCCCTGCCCCCAGCCGTGGGTCATCGCCACGACGCCCGGCCGGAGGGTGTCGTCGTAGACCAGCATCGCGCCGACCTCCCCGTGGCGGTTGCGCACGGTGACGTCGTCGCCCTCGACGAGGTCCCGGCGGCGCGCGTCGTCCGGGTGCATCCACAGCGGATTGCTCTGGTGGACGCCCTGTTTGAGCACCGGAAGGTTGTGCAGCCAGCTGTTGACCATGTAGTGGGTGCGCCGGGTGATCAGTTTGAGTTGGTCGGCGGGCTCCGCGGCCAGCTCCTCGAGGATGCGTTCCGCGGTCCGGTAGGAGCGCTGGAACAGCGCGGGACAGCAGTCGATCAGGCCGTCGTCGTGCTGGACCGCGATACTGAACACGTGCGACGGTTCGGCCTCCGGCAGCACCGCGGTCTGGCAGGGCATGGTCGCGAGGAGATCGATGCTCAGGCCGGAGTCCCGCATCATCGCGTCGACCGCGGCGAACGGATTGGGGTCCGGGTCGTCGAGCAGGGTGGGGACGCCCATCGCCTGCTGGATGCGGGACAGGATCCACCAGTCGTCGCGGCGCTCCCCCTTTGCGGGGACGACGGCGGGCGTGTACTGCACGTACGGCTCCATCGCCACACCCATCGTGTTGAGGAAGTTGACGTCCTCCCGTTCCAGCCAGTCCGTGGCGGGCAGAAGATAGTCCGCCATCTCACCGGTGACCGTGCGGTACAGATCGACGGTCACGATCAGGTCCAACTGCTCGAACGCCCGGCGCAGCCGGTCGTCGCCGCCGACCGACAGCAGCGGGTTGCCCGACACCACGATCAGCGCGCGGATCGGGTCCTCCGGGTTCTCGATGAGGTCCGGCAGGAGCGCGGCGGGCAGATCGCCGCCGACGGTGCGCATCTCACCGAAGGGACCGTCGTAGAACGGGTCCTCCCGTTTACGCTTCGAGCCCTGCACCACGTCGGCGACGCCGCGCGAGTAGATGTTGCCGCCGCGCCTGCCGAGGTTGCCGGAGAACAGACTGATCATGGTGAGCATCCAGTAGGCCAGGGTGCCCTGGCGACCCTGGTTCACTCCGGTCGCCATGTAGATGCTCGCGCTCGGTGCCGCGCAGAAGTCGTCGGCGACCTCCCGGATCGTGTCGGCCTCGATGCCGGTGACCGCGGCGATCCGGTCGACCGGGTACTGCTGGACGAAGTCGAGCAACTCGTCGACGCGGCGAGCGTGACGTTCCACCTCGGCCCTGTCATACCCGATCCGGAAGACGATCTCGTGCAGGATTCCGGCGAGGAAGTAGAAGTCGGTGTCCGGCTTGATCAGCAGCACGTCCCCGGTCTCCGGCGACGACGACTCGATACGGCGCGGATTGACGAACAGCACTGTCCCGCCGCGACTCTTTACGGCACGGATCTTGGCCATCGGATCCGAGATGTGGATCAGCGTCATGTGCGAGACCTGCGGGTTGCTGCCGACGCACAGGAAGTAGTCGGTGTGCAGTAGGTCGGGAATCGGATGCGCCATCGACGCCCCGTAGATCGCTTCACTCGCAGCATATTTGGCCGAGGTGTCCTGGGTTCCCGCACTGAAGCGCATCCGGGTGTCGAAGCCGCGCGCAATCGTGGCGGCGTTCGCGTAGTAGGCGCCGTTGAACGCCGACGGGTTGCCCTGATAGACGGCGAGCGCGCCCCGTCCGTATCGGTGCCGCACTTCCGCGAGCCTGTCGGCGATCTCGCGCGCCGCGACGTCCCACTCGACGGGTTCGAAGACGCCGCGCTCCTCGCTCCGCGGATTTTTCCGCTTCAGCGGCCGGTCGAGGCGATCCGGATCCTGGTGCACCTGGAGGTAGTGCACACCCTTGTGGCAGGAGAACCCCTTGTGCACGGGATGATCCCGGTCCGGTTGCAGCCGGAGCACTTCGCCGTCCCGGACCTCGGCGAGCAGGCCGCACCCCGGTTCGCAGATGCGGCAGAAGGTGTGCACCCGGGTCGTGTCCGCCGGACTCACCGGGCGGCCGCACCCGCGACGACGGCTGCCTGCCGGGCGTCGACGATCTTGATGCGGGGCCTGCCCTCCTCGCGGCCGCGCTCGCGCTCGAAGCGGTCGATCGCGCGCCAGTCCGCACCGCCGAGCGCGTCGGGCCTGCGTTCGCGCACCAGCGCCGCCAGGTCCGCAGCGGCCGCGGTGGGGGCGGCGAGCAGTCCCGCGCGGTGATCGGCGAGGAGTGCCTCGACGGTCTCCGCCGCGCAGTAGCGATTGGTGCCGATCACACCGGTCGCACCGCGTTTGATCCAGCCCGCCACATAGTGCCCGCGGACGGTCTCCCCGGTGTCCGGCAGCGCGACCCGGCCCCCGGCGTTGGCGACGGTTCCGGCGGCCTCGTCGAACGGGAGGCCGTCGATCGGCAGTCCGCGGTACCCGACCGCCCGGAGGATCAGACCGCACTCGATTCGGTCCACGGTGTCGCCGTGGGCCACCAGAAGGGACTCGGCACGGCCCGCACCGAGCACCTCTCGCGGGGAGGTACCGAAGCGCAGCACGATGCGCTTGTTCCCCGGCGTCGCCTCCCGCCGGGCGTATTCGGCGAGGATCCGCAGCTTGGCCGGTGCGTCCGGACCTGCCGTGACCGGACCGTCGACGAGGACGTCGATGCCCGGCAGCGAGCCGAGCGCGAGCAGTTCCGGCGTGGTGCAGGCCGCGTGCTCGGGTCCCCGCCTGCCGAGCACCACCACCTCCTCGACCCGGCTGTCGGCCAGTACGGCGAGGGCGTGGTCGGCGATGTCGGTGCGGCGCAGGGTTTTCACGTCGGAGACGAGGATGCGGGCGACGTCCAGGGCGACGTTGCCGTTGCCGACCACGACGGCGCGGCGCGCGGACAGGTCGAAGGTGCGCTCGGCGTGATCGGGGTGACCGTTGTACCAGGCGACGAACTCCCGGGCGGCGTAGCTGCCCGGCAGGTCCTCGCCGGGGATGCCGAGGCGCCGGTCCCCCGACGCCCCGGACGCGTGGATCACCGCGTGGTGGTGGGCCAGCACCTCGTCGAGCGTCACGTCCCGCCCCACCTCGACGCCGAGGTGGAAGGTGAAGCCGTCGCGTCGCGCGGTCCGGTTGAACACCCGGTCCACCGTCTTCGTGTGCCAGTGGTCCGGCGCGACGCCGAACCGCACGAGTCCGCCTGCGACGGGAAGCCGTTCGAACATGGTGACCTCGGCGGCGATGTCGCGGCGGGCCAGCAGTTCCTCGGCGGCGTAGAACGCGGACGGTCCCGATCCGACGATCGCCACCCGCAGCGCCGGGGGGTCGGTGACACCGGTGGTCGCGAGGGTGAGCGGGAGCGGTTGCACATGGGCACCGGGCGGGGCGCTGCGGGGATTCCGCTGGAAGTACTCGGCATTGATCTCCCGGTACCGGTCGATGTCGGGTGCGGGGGCGTCGCCGGGCACGATCGCGTCCACCGGGCACACGTCGGAGCAGGCGCCGCAGTCGATGCAGGTGCCCGGGTCGATGTACAGCATCTCGGTGCGCGTGTACTCCCGCTCGGCGGGAGTCGGGTGGATGCAGTCGACGGGGCAGACCGCGACACAGGTCGCGTCGTTGCAGCAGTTCTGGGTGACCACGTACGCCATCAGGGATGCTCCTCGCTCGTGCGCGTCACGGTGACCGGGACGCCGTTGAAGATCGGGGACGCCGTCAGCGCCTCGAGGTCGGTGGTGTCGTCCACCAGGGCGTTGTAGTTGCTGCCGGGCACCGACGCCGACCGGGATGTCCGCAGGCCCGGCCCGTCGTGGCCCCACCCGTGCGGCATGCTCACCACACCGGGACGCAATGCGTCGTCGATCCGTAGTTCGGCCGTCACGGTGGTGACCTTGGACGTCACCGCCACCCGGTCGCCGCCGACCAGGCCGCGCTCGGCAGCATCGCGTGGGCTGATCAGCAGGGCGCACTGGCCGCCGTCCGGTTGGGGCAGGGCATTGTGCAGCCACGAATTCATGCCGCGCCGTTGACGCCGGTTGATCAGCAGCAGATCCGGGGCGGCCCGGGTCGTGCTCGCCCGCACCCGCGGCAGATCCGCAGCGATCATCGCCGGCATCAGGTCGATCCGCCCGTCCGGGGTGCGCAGCACCTCCGGGACGCGCGGTGTCAGCGGCCCGTAGTCGATGCCGTCCGGGTTGGCCTCCAGCAGTGCGAGAGTCAGCCCGTCCGGGTCGAGCCCGAAACGGTCGCCGTAGGGTCCGCTGCGCAGACGCAGGTCCAGCAGTCGTTGGGGGCCGCGCCGGTCGGTGACGGCGTGCAGAACCTGTTCCACCTCGCAGCCGGCGAGTTTCGCGGCGCGCCGGGCGGCGACGGCGGCCACCTCGTCGTCCATCTCCTCGACCGGGCGGCGCGGGGTTTCCTTGGCGATCGCGGCGATCCGCAGCAGGATCTGCCATTCCGCCAGCTCACCCTCGGCGAGGTCGAGGAGGGGTGGGGTGTACCGGGCGACGTTCCGGATCTGGAAGTGCGCCAGCGTCACGTCGTGGTGGCCGCGGGTCGCGAGCGGTGGCGGCGGCAGGATCACGTCGGCGTGGCGGGTGGTCTCGTTGAGGTAGCAGTCCACCGACACCATGAAGTCGAGGGCGCCGAGCGCCTCCTCGATCGCCCCGCTGTTGGGCAGGGAGCGGGCCGGGTTCCCGGCGAGGGTGATCAGCGCCCGGGTACGGCCCGGTCCGGGCGTGAGGATCTCCTCGGCGAAGCACACCGCGGGCAACTCCCCCATCGCCTCCGGCAGCCCCCGCACTCGCGAACGCCACCGGTCGAACATCAGCTTCGGCGGTCGGGTCACCGGCCAGGTGTTCTGCCCGCCTGCCGGCGGCAGCGCGAACATCGCCCCTCCAGGCCGGTCCAGGTTGCCGGTGACGATGGTGAGTACCTCGACGAGCCAGTTCGCGAGGGTGCCGAACTCCTGCATGCACGTCCCGATCCGCGAATGCGCCACCGCTGCAGGCGCGCCCGCGAAACCCCGGGCCACCGCGCGGATCAGGTCGGCGTCGATCCCGCACGCGGTGGCGACGGCGTCGGGGTCGAAGTCCGCCGCCATCGCGAGAGCGGCGTCCAGGCCGTCCACCACAGCAGGCACGCGGTCGGATCTGGACAGCCCCTCGGACGCGATGACGGACAGCACCCCGAGCAGGAACAGGGCGTCGGTCCCGGGCCGGATCGGCACGTGCAGATCCGCGACCTCGGCGGTGCGGGTGCGCACCGGATCCACCACGACGAGGGTGCCGCCCCGCTCGCGCAACGCCTGCAGGCGGTGGTGCATGCCGGGCGCGGTGACGGTGCTGCCGTTGGAGACCATCGGGTTCGAGCCGAGGATCAGCAGGTAGTCGGTGCGGTCGAGGTCGGGCAGGCTCATGCCCAGTCCGGTGCCGTACAGCAGCATGTGTGCGAGGTTCTTCGGCCAGGTGTCGACGCTGGCAGGCGAGTAGATGTTCCGCGTGCCGACCGCACCGATCAGCTCACCCAGGTAGAACGTCGAATCCAGGTGGTGGGCGGCCGGATTCCCGTGGTAGACGGCGCAGCTGCCCGGGTCGCCGGTGACGAACTCCGGTAGCCGGCGCTCGATCTCGGCGAACGCCTCGTCCCAGCCGGCCTCGCGGAACCCACCGTCTGCGGTGCGCAGGAGCGGGGTCCGGATCCGGTCCGGGTCGCCCTCGATGCGGCCGAGACCGAGCCCCTTCGCGCAACTGTGCCCGGCGCTCATCACGTCGTCGGGGTTCGGCGCGACCCGCGTGATGGCGCGACCGTCGAGTTCGACCAGCAGCCCGCACGTCGACTCGCACAGCGGGCAGATCCGGTGCCCGGCAATCGGTTCTGCCGTCGTCATCACACGTCCTGTTCGATGGTGGTGGGCTCGACCGCGACGGGAACCGCGGTCATGGTGGGCATCGCGTTGATCGACTGGACGCCGTCGCCGGTACCGGTCAGCGCGTTCACGTTCACTCCGACGTCGTCGCGCGGGTCGACGCTGCCGAAGCAGTGCGTCATCGACACGGTGCCGCGGGCCAGGGTGGCGTCCGCCCGCGCGGTCGCACGCAAGTGCCCGGACGCCGAGCGCACGGTCACCGCCTGCCCGTCGGCGATGCCCACGGCGGCGAGGTCGTCCGGGTGCAGGCTCGCGGGGTTGGCGCCACCCGGAACAAGTCCCGGCACGCGGGTGCCGGTGGAGTTGACGGCCTCGCGGATCCGCCGCACCGTCAGCAGGAGCGGGAACTGTGCTGCGACAGTCCTGTCCGTCAGCGCTGCGCGCAGTTCGGCGCGCACGTCGTCGGGCATCAGCGTCAGGCGGTGCCCGGCGCTCTCCTCGGCCGCCGGACCCACGACGGCGCCGCTGCGTCCGGCGAGGTGTCCGTGCGGGGCGGCGACCAGGTCGGCGAACGGGACGCGTCCCCGTTCGGCCGTCATCGCCAGCAACTGTTCGGACGTCGGTGGCGCGGCAGAGTCGAGGATGCGACCGGCGAACTTGACGGGCTGCCCGGAGGCGGCGGCGAGGTCGAGAAAGAATTGCCAGTCGTCGACGACGCCGGGCGGCGCGGTCACGACTGCGGGGGTGTACTGCGCGAACGGCTGCGGGAAGAACGGCTCCATGATCGCGGTGTGATCGGCGCGCTCGTACATCGTGGTCGGCGCGATCACGTAGTCGGCGAGCCGCGCGGTGTCCGACATGCGCGGGTCGACGCACACCAGCAGGTCGAGTGATCGCATCGCGCGCAACGCTTTCCCGCGATCGGGCAGCGCCGCCGCCGGGTTGCCGCCGGAGACGATCAGTGCCCGCACCCGGCCGGGGCCCGGTTCGAGGATCTCGTCGGCGAGGATGCCGGACGGAAGTTCACCGCGGATCGCCCTGACCCCACCGATCCGGCTGCGGAATCCGCGCTCGAATGCCCGGGTGGCCGGCGCGACCTCCGCGCGAGCCGGTTGGTGCCGGGTCAGGACGGCGCGATCGTCGGCCCGCTCCCCCTCGCGCAGGTACCGGCCGCACACCACGTTCAGGGCCGCGACGAGGTGTTCCGCGAGGTTCGAGTGCGGGCCCATGCACAACCCGGTGCCGCTGGTCGCCATGCCCCGCGCCGCGCCTGCGAACACTCGTGCCGCGTCGCGGATCCGCTCTGCCGGAACACCGCAGATCCGCTGCACGACGTCGGGGGTCACGCCGGCGACGGCGTCGGCGAGCACGGCCAGGTCGGCCGTGTACCGGTGGCAGAAGCCGGCGTCGTGGAGGCGCTCGGTGAGGACGACGTGCAGGAGACCGGCGAACAGCACCGCGTCGGTCCCCGGCCGGGGCGCCAGATGGATGTCGGCGAGAGCCGCGGTCTCGGTGCGTCGCGGGTCGACGACGATGAGCCGCAGGCCCCGCTCCCGCGCCGCCCTCAGCGTGACGGACGGGTTCTGCACCACCGCGCCGTCCCCGTCGCCGCCGTTGCCGGAGACGACGGGGTTGGTTCCCGCGAGCAACCACACGTCGGCGTCCTCGAATCGCTGCCGACCGCCGAGGTACGTTCCCATCCTTTCGGCGACAACCCATTTCGCGGACTGGTCGATGGTCATCGTGGAGAACAACTTGTGCGAGCCGGTGCCCCGGAACCAGGCCCGGGCCATCGGCGGGGTGAGTGCGGCGAAGTTCTGCTGCGTCCCCATGAACAGCGCGACCGAGTCCGGTCCGTGCCGGTCCACGATGGCGCGCAGCCGGTCTGCGATGTCGGTGATCGCCCGCGCCACCGGCACCGGCTCGTGGGTGCCTGCGGCGGTTCGCCGCATCGACGTGGTGAGCCGGTCCGGTCCGTGGACGAGGTCGCCGCCGCGGCGCCCCTTCGGGCAGGTGTACCCGCCGGAGATCGGATGGTGGGCGTCGCCGAGCACCCGTGCGATCCGCCCGTCCTCGATGTCGAGCAGGACCCCGCACGAGGAGGCACACAGCCTGCAATACGACGTGGCCCTCGACGTGACGGATCGCATGGCTCAGTGCGCCTCGGCAGCGACGGCGGTCGACTCCGCGGCCCCGACGACGGTGCGCCCGCGCAGCCGTTCCCGCACGAACAGCGTACCGAGAGTGAGGACGGCGACGGCGGTCGGCACGATCATCAGCAGGAAGATCGTGCGGGCGTCCATCCCGGCCGCGATCAGGGCGGCGCCGAGGGTGGGCCCGGCGATGGACCCGACCCGTCCGATTCCCATGGCCCATCCGATGCCGGTCGAGCGTGCCGCCACCGGGTAGATCGACGCCGCGATCGCGATGATGCCCGCCGAACTGCCGGACATCCCGAATCCGACGATGCAGATCGTGATCAGCAGCAGGGTGGAGTTCGCCAGGAACATCGCGACGACGCCGATGAACAGGGCGCCGAGTGTGTAGCCGGCCATCACCACCGCGTACGCGGCGTCCGAGCCCCGGGACCGGCGCCACGCGGTGCCGACGCGGTCGGTGATCCACCCGATCGACAGCGCGCCCGCCATGCCGCCGAGGTTGAACAGCGCCGCGGCGAGGATCGCATTGGACGGGCTCTGCCCAGCCTGGCTGAACAGCGACGGCATCCACCCGAACAGGAAGTAGATGACCAGGAAGTTGATGACGAACACGACCCACAGCAGGACCGTGTCCAGCGCCCGGCCGCCGGCGAAGAGTTCCCGGATGGGCGACTTGGTGGCCACGGCGGCGTCCACAGTGAACGTCACAGATCCGGTGATGCCCGCCTGCGGGGCGATCGCCGAGAGGATCTTCGCGGCGCCGGCGTGATCGCCCCGGGCCGCGAGGAACTTGCCCGATTCCGGCAGCCCGGCCCACGCGAACGCTGCCACGATCAGCGGGAGGACGCCACCGGCCACGAAGATCGACTGCCAGCCGTACGCCGGAATCAGTTGGGCGGCAGCGAGTCCGCCGAGGAAGCCGCCCAGCGACATTCCCGCGACGACGATGGTGACCAGGGTGGAGCGGCTGCGCGCCGGGCTGTACTCACTGGTCAGCGCGATCAGGTTCGGGGTGACGCCGCCGAGTCCGATTCCGGCGAGGATCCGCAGCACGATCAGCACCCCCATCGACGGCGCGAACGCGGACGCGAGGGTGAACACCGCGAACAGCACGGTGCACAGCAGGATCACCCGTCGCCGGCCCCAGCGGTCGGCAACGGGACCGAACAGCAGGCTGCCGACGACCATCGCGCCGCTGCTGAGCGCCAGCAGCAGCCCGAACGAGGCCTTGGACAGTCCCCAGTCCTCGGACAGCGCGGGAATCGCGAATCCGATCAGCTGGGCGTCCATGCCGTCGAGGATCGCGAGCGCCAGGCAGAGCGCGATGGCACGCTTCTGGAGGGCCGACACCGGTGCGGCGTCGATGAGTTGGGAGATGTCGACTTCACGAGTTGGGGCCACGATGTGCATTCCTCTCGAAGGGGGGAACCGCGGGGGATGAAGCCTCGAACTGGAGGGTCTTCCTAGACGGGGGTGACGGTGCCGTCGACGGCGAGGGCGTCGGCGGGCACCTCGGGGAAGCGCTGGCGCAGAGACGGTTTGGCGAGCTTGCCGGAGAAGGTGCGCGGCAGGGGTTCGCCCAGCGCGACGGCGTGCTTGGGACGCTTGAACTTCGCCAGGTTCTCGCCGGCGACCTCGGCGATGTCGGCGACGATCTCGGCGGCCGGGCGCTCGCTGTGGAACACCACCATCGGCACCTCGCCCCAGCGGTCGTCCTTGACGCCGATGACCGCGAGGTCGACCAGGCCCTCGATGCCGTGCAGCGCCTTCTCGATCTCGGCGGGGTAGACGTTGAGGCCCCCGGAGATCAGCATGTCCTTGCTGCGGTCGACGATCTTCAGGAATCCGCCCTCGTCCTGCATGCCGAGGTCGCCGGTGCGCAGCCATCCGTCGCCGAGGGTCGCCGCGGTGGCCTCGGGCTTGTTCCAGTACTCCCGCAGCACGTGCTCGCCGCGGACCAGGATCTCGCCGACCTCCCCGGCCGGGGTGTCGACTCCCGGATCCCCGATCCGGATGTGGGTGCCGACCAGCGGCAGCCCCGCGAAGCCGGGACGGGACAGGGCGTCCTCGTAGGCGAGCGTCGAGACCATGCCGGACGCCTCGGTGAGGCCGTAGCACTGGGTGAGCGGGATGCCGTGCGAGCGGTAGAAGTCGAGCAGGTCGAGGCTGACGGGGGCGCCACCGGTGCCGGCGAACGTAAACTTCGCGAGCGAACGGGTGCCGAAGTCAGGCAGCATCGTCATCCGTTCCCAGATCACGGGGACGGTCGTGGTGGCCGTGATCTGCTCGCGCTCGAACGTGTCGAGGGCGATCTCCGGGTCGTATTCGCGCAGCAGGACCATTGTCGCGCCGGGCACGACGACGAGTTGCATGAAGATCGACAGGATCGAACCGGTGTACACCAGCGGGGCGGAGCACAGCACCCGGTCGCGGGACGAGAAGCCGAACGTGATCGACTGCGAGATGCCGGGGGTCATTGCGTTGCGGTGGGTGATCAGAGCGCCCTTCTGCACGCCGGTGGTGCCCGAGGTGTAGCAGATGAAGCCGGGGTCGTCGGCGTCGATGGCGACGACGGGCGCGGTCCCTGGGTCGATCAGCCGCTCGTACGGCGGATGGGCACTGCCCCCGATCGCGTAGGTCTCGAACTCCGCCTGCTCGGCGGCGACCTCGAGCAGCGACGCGAAACCGTCCTCGACGATCACCACGCGCGGCGCGGAGTCGAGCACCATCGGCGCCAGCTCCTTGCCGGTGAGCCGGAAGTTCAGCGGCACGCTGATGGCGCCGAGCTTGAGCGTCGCAAGGATGATGTGGGCGAGTTCGGGGCGATTGAGCATCATCACCGCCACCCGGTCCCCCTTGCGGACGCCCCGGGCTGCGAGGCCGCGGGCGAGTGCGTCGGTGATCGCGTCGACCTCGGCCCAGGTCTGCGACGTGTCCCCGAACACGATGGCCTGCTGTTGCGAACGCGTTTTACCCCAGAACCGGGTCAGGTCCGCGAGATTCATCTGTGCTCCTCGTGCTCGTCGACCGGGTGTGACCACCCTCACTTCGTGTGCCGTAAACCTAACAGCTATAGGCAAATGACGCAATGCTAGATTCGGAAATTTCGGGCACCCGGCAGTACCGGTCTTTCGCACGAAAACGACACCCACACAACTTGTTTCGTGTGGGTGTCGCTTCTGCGGAGTGCGCGCGGTCAGCCGGCGGACGGGGCCTCGCGCCGGGGGCTCGCCGGTTCGGTTGCCGCGGCGATCCGCGCGGCGTCGTACTGCGCCACCGTCCGCAGCACCTCCGAGGTGTCCGCGCCCACGACCGGTGGCAGCGCCGGCGCGAACTTCTCCCCGGCGACACGCACGGGGCTGACCACGAGTTCGAGCTCACCGACCCCGGGGTAGTCGACCCGGTAGGTGTTGTCCCGCGCCCGGAAGTGCGGGTCGTCGAGCATGTCGGCCACGCTGTTGACCGGGCCTCCCGCGATGCCGTGTTCGAGGAACAGCTGCACCCACTCGGCGCGGGTGCGCTGCGCGAAGATCTCCGTCAGCGCCCGCCACACCAGGTCCGCGCGGGCGGGGGCGCCGTCGTCCGTCCCCGTGAGGTCGACGCCGATCAGGTCGTCACGCCCGACCGCGGCCAGGAAGTTGTGCCAGAACTTCTCCACGTGCGAACCGAACAGGATCGCCTCGCCGTCGCTGGTGCGGTAGGCCTCGAGCCGTGGCCAGTCGGGCAGCCGCCCGTCCGGCAGCCAGGTCGGCCGGGGAATCGAGCGGTCCCTGTTCAACTCCGCGTCCACGAGGTCCGGCATCCACGCGGCGGCGACGTCGATGCCCGCCACCTCGACGTGGCAGCCGGTGCCGGTGGCTCCGGCCTTGTGCAGCGCGGCGAGCAGGCCCATCGCCCCGTAGGCGCCGAGCGCGTACATCGCGATCGGCGGCGTCGTGGATCCCGCCATCCCCTCGGTCGGCGGCTCCGCGGGAGTGCCGACCTCACGGAGCCCGGCGTACGCATCGAACACCGGACCACCGGTGCCGAGAACGCGGTACGGGCCGTCGGTGCCCATGCCCGACACCGTGCACAGCACGATCTTCGGATTCACCTGTCGCAGTTGCTCGTAGCCGACGCCGAGCCAGTCGAGGTACCCGCCCCGCATGCCCTCGATGACCGCGTCGCACGACCGCGCGAGGTCGAGGAACGCCTGCTTGCCCTCGGGGGTGCGCAGATCGAGTGCGACGCTGCGCTTTCCGCGATTCCATCGCAGGTGCATGAACGCAGGACCGTCCTCGTCTCCGACGGCACGGCTGCCGCCGATGCGCACCGGATCCCCGAGCGGACCGGATTCGATCTTGATCACGTCCGCACCCAGATCGGCGAGATGCCCGCCGAGCGACGACGGCGCCAGCTGCGCGACCTCGAGGATCCGAACGCCGTCCAGCAGCGAGTACCCACTCATGAACCCTCCTCCGCTCCCCGGCCGACGGCCAGCGAGACGTTCTGTGTCTGTTCCGGTTTCAATTCGATCCAGAGTCCGTCGACGTCGGCGACGAGGACGTCGCCGTGATACATCGCACCGCGCAGGAATCGTTTGCGGCCCTCCTGCCCGGCCAACTCCGCTTCGACGCGCAATTCGACGCCGAGCGGCGCGGGGGCGCGGTAGTTGACGTGCAGGTACGCCGTGCGCGCCCAGTGCCTGCCGGAGCTGTTGGCGAGGCGCGCGAGAATCTCGTCGAAGATCAGCGGCGTCACGCCGCCGTTCATCGCGTAGCGCCCGGAATGGAATCTGCCGACCGTGACGCGCCCCCGCGCCCGGGTCGCGGTCACCTCGTCGACGTGGAGGGCCGGCGTCAGCGCCTGCGCTCGGCCGGGAAGGTCCCAGCGCCGGCCGGCGATCTGTTCGTCCTCGCCGACCTCGAACTCCGCCAGTCGTGCTGCGAGGTCGCGGAGCGTACGCGCCGCGCAACTAGCCGCGTCGGGCGTCGGACAGCTGCGGGTGACGGCCTCCTGCACCGAGCGCAGGGCGTCGGCCAGTTCCGCGAACTCGTCGTCGCCGTCCACGGTCGGTTCGAACGGGTCGTCCCAGCTGGGACTCCAGATGTCGTCGGGAGTCGAGACGCGGGTCACCGGGCACGCCGTCCGAAGTACGAGCCGAATGTCTCCTCGACCGGACGTGGCCGGAGGGTCGTGCGCGACGCGACGTTCTCCCGGTCGTACCGGGACCGCAGGTCGCGTCCCGGTCCGTCGAGCAGCAGAGTCTTGATCTCGCGCATCGACTCGGGCGGCTGCGCGGCGATCTCCCCGGCCGCCTCCAGCGCGGCGCCGAGCACGTCGCCGTCGGCCGCGTACCGGGAGACGAGCCCCATCCGGTGGGCCTCCTCACCGGTGACCGCCCGCGACGTCATCAGCAGATCGCGGGCGAGCCCGGCACCGATCAGGTGGTCGAGCACCCACGTGAGGTTGGCGCCGCCGTATTTCGCCGCGGTGACGGTGATGCGGGTGGCGGGACCTCCCACGCGCAAATCGGAACACACCGCCAGCAGGGTGCCCGCGCCGTAGGCCATGCCCTGGACTGCGGCGACGGTGGGTTTGGGGAAAGTGAAGTACCTCCACAGCAGTTCGTCCCGTTCGAGCAGGCTGAGGACACAGGCGTCCGCCGTCATCGCCCGGAGTTCCTTCAGGTCGTATCCCGCGGAGAACGCGGCGGTACCCTCTCCCGCCAGCAGCACCACCCGGACGTCCGGATCGTCCGCCGCTTCGGCGAGCGCGGCATCGAGTTCACGTTGCAGGCCGAGGGTGATCGCGTTGTGCACTTCGGGCCGAGCGAGGTCGAGTTGCAGCACCCCGGGTGCGGGCGACGATCGGCGCAGGTCGCCCGTCGTCACCGCACACCGCCGGCCGCGGCCTCCTGCCGAGCGACCTCCTCGGCATCGCGGGTGATCATCTTGTGGAACACCTGACCGGGGAGTTCGTTGCGTCCGTAGATCAGCTCGTCGACCTGACCGTGCGCCGCGTTGGCCGTGATCGTCTTCGTGACGAACCAGTCCTCGGCGTGCAGGGTCTCCATGAGGAGTTCCCAGTTCTTGTCCAGAACCCGCTTCTCCCGCGGAGTCTCGGGTTCCTTCGGGGACAGAAGGCGAATGGTGCAGTACGACACGTTGGGATCTTCGGTGTCGGGCACGATCGTCCAGATCTCGAAGTGGTTGGGCTCGGTCACGAGCATCGTGCCCGGGTAGATCGTGTAGTTCGCGAGGGAGTAGTCGCGGACGTCGAACGAGTCGGGGTCTGCGCCGCGAACCTCGGTGATCGACTTGCGGGCCACGACGATTCGCCACGAACGGTCGACGAGGTCGTAGGCGGTGATGTTGCCCTCGAGGTAGTTGCACACGGTCTTGGTGTGCAACTGGCACAGGTGGTACGAGTCCTGGACGCCGTCGACGGCGATCTTCCAGTTCATGTCCAGTTTCCAGGTCTCCTTGCGCACCTGGAACGACTCGGCCATGCCGGTGTCCGTCACCTCCGCGTCGTGTTTGGCGCCGAGAATCCCGGCGATGTCGAGTTCGGCGCCGACCGTCGGAACCACCCAGACCAGGCCGTGCCGCACCTCGCAGGGAAATTCGACGAGCCCGTACTGCGAACGGTCCATGCCGTCGAAGCCTTCCGCGTGCGGCATTCCCCGCAGATCTCCCCCGCGGCCGTACGCCCAGTTGTGATAGGGGCAGCTGAAGACGCGCTTGCAGCCGGCTTCCTCGAACTCCACCTTCGAGCCCCGGTGCCTGCAGACGTTGGAGAAGGCCTTGACGCTGCCGTCCGTCTGCTTGACCACCAGTAGCGGCGTGCCGATCAGTTCGGTCGTGACGAAGTCGCCTGCCTTCTTCAGCTCGTCGACGTGGGCGACGATGTGCGGCAGCCGCCGGACCACCGTGCGCTCGCGTTCGGCGAGTTCGGGGTCGTTGAACACCGAGAACGGCACTCGAAGCAGGTCGTCCGCGTAGTCGGTGCTGTTGTTGTCGACGTGTGCGATCAGTCGCTCGGTGAGTGTGATCTTGTCTTCGCGCTCCATACACCGAGAGTGGCACATGAGACATTCGTTGTCTAGCGTCTCACGGCAGATCGTGGTTGTACTGTTTCCTGGTGGCTGCAAGGACTGGAAACGACTCCGCGACCGACGTCCGCTCGACGATCCTCAGCGCAGCGGAGTCGTGCTTCGAACGCTTCGGGATCACCAAGACGACGATGGAGGACGTCGCCCGCGCCGCGGACATGTCCCGCGCGACGGTCTACCGGTATTTCTCGGACCGGGAGAGTCTGATCATCGAATCGGTCGCGCGGCGGGCGCGCAAGAACATGACGCCCGCCCGGGCCTTCATCGCGAAGTGGCCCACGATCGAGGAGCGACTCGTCGAGGGCATCTGCCAGAACGTCGAGAGCGGTCTGCGGGACCCCATGGTCCACCTGCTCGTCTCCCCCTCGGAGATGACCCTGGCGAACTCCCTGCTGACCACGTCGGGCAAGGCCGTCGAACTGACGAGTGAGCTGTGGGAGCCGATTCTGCGCGAGGCGCAGGAGGCCGGCGACCTCCGCGCCGACCTGGATCTGACATTGCTGTGCGAATGGATCTCGGAACTCGAGATCATGTGTATCAGCCAACTGAACGGCGGCACCGGTTCGCTGGAACGGTTCCGGGAAAAGATCCGCACGTTCCTGGTCCCATCGGTTGTTCCCGCCGCGCTGCCTGCCGGCGACTGAGTACGCGAGGTACGACGCCGCCGGCGGACTGCTCCGAACTCCGGCTACCGCGGCGCCTTGTCCCCGTCGAGTGCCGAGTCGATTCCGCTGATCTCGGTGATCTTCCAGTCGTTTCCGCTGTCGACCGTCATCTTGTAGGTCGCGGTCGACTGCAGTCCGTCCGGTGCCTGGCTGTTCTTCGTCAGGACGCTGACGAAGCAGTCGACCGAATAGGTTCCGTCCGGTCCCGGTTCGGCTTTCGCCGAGATCGGCTGTGCGCTCGACGTCCACTGGAGTGGAGCGATGATCTGCTCCATCGACGTCGCGGCCTGGGTGAGTCGGTTGGACAGTTCCGGGGCGGTGCCCGCCGTCAGCCGTGTTCGCCACGCGGACAGGTCGCGAAAGTCCATTTCTGCGGCGCCGGTCGCGTAGTCGAGGGCGATCCGTTCGGCCTGCTGCCTGCTCGCCGCCGCGTCGTGAAGTTGGTCGAGTTCGTCGGTCGTGCTCCGGAGTTGCCACCCGAGCACCGCCAGTGCGACGACGAGAACGGCGACCAGGCCCCCGACCATCACCGACCGCAGCGGCACGTTCCTGCCGCCTCGACGCTCACGATCGCCCGCACCAGCGGAGGGATCGGCCTCGGGGGCGGTTCCGGAGTTCACGAGTTCCATGGATTTCTGCATCGTTCGCCTTTCACTGGGCTGTCCGATCTCCGGGGGTGGACGATCGAGGACTTTTCGGGGTGCGGTTGGCTCTACCGTCCCGACGGGCTGAGATGGACCGTCAGTGCATCTCCGGATGCGGTGGACGCCATGACGTTGTCGAGCAGGCGGCCCACGTCGACGGTCCGCATCGACGCCGCCCCCGCCTGCACCGAGGGCAGGAGATTCACGCCGATCACCTGCAGGTCCGGGGCGGTGTGGTCGAGGAACGTCTGCAGCTCCCCGATGAAAGGGCTTGCTCCGTTGGCGATTCCGTCGCGCAACGGACCCTTCTCGGTGGCGAACCGGATTCCGCCGAGCACGTCGTGGAACCCGCTGCCGAACTCGGCGACGATCGGTGTCGTGTCCCGGAATCCCTCCGGCAGGGTCGCGCTGTCCATCAGCAGGGGCTGCAGGGTGTCGAACAGCGTGGTGAGGTTGTCGGACTGCTGGGTGAGCGTCGCGGCGAGTAGTTCACCGGCCCGCGTGAGGTTGTTCAGGACCGCGAAGTCGTCGGGGAGCGCGACGTCGATCGTGTCGAAGATCGCTTGTACCCGAACGGGATCCACCTGTTCGAGGAGCCTGGTCAGGCGCTCGGAGAGCTCCTTGAACGTCGTGGGCACCATGACCTGGTTCGCCGGGACGGTAGCCCCGTCCTCGAGATACGGCCCCGCGGCGGACGAGGGCAGCACCGCGAGGAACGGTTCGCCCAGCGCCGACAGATTGTCGACGCGGAATTCGCTGTCGGCGGGGATCGACCGGTCACTCTCGTAGTTCCACGCGACCTCGATGTGGTCGGCCGACGCCGTCACGTCACTGATGTGTCCGATCGCCACCCCCCGGAGCAGCACGCGGGAGCCGACCACGAGTCCGTTCGTGTCCGGCACGTCCAGTGTGGCGGTGCGTACGTCGTCGAACCGGGCGACGTGCAGGCCGGCCCGGCCCATGTAGAGGAAGGACAGCACGGCGATCACCACCATGCCGAGAATCGACAACGAAGTCTTGACAGTCATTTCACTGCTCCCAGCATGCGGAGCAGATTCTCCGCGTCGGCCACGATCTGGTCTCCCCCGGCGGATTCGATGCCCTCGATCTCGACGGAAGGCTTCTGCGCGAACGGCACGATCCTGCTGCGCAGGAAACGCGACAGCACCACGGTCGTGTCCGGGCCCTCGTCCCAGACGTCGCGCGCCACGTCCCCCGTGTCGGCGAGCGTGTTCAGCATGGGCACCATCCACAGTCCGCCTTCGTAGACGCTGCCGACGGAGGGCAGGATCTGGCCGATGTGCGACACCACCGAGATCGCGAGTCGCCGCCAGTAGTGAACGCTGGAACTGTCGAACATGGCCGACAGGGCGTCGGTGCGATCGTCGAACGACAGTGCGGTCTCGTTCAACCCCGTCAGCGTCCGGTCGATCTCCTGCGTCCGGGCAGCGAGATCCTGCATGTCCAGCGCCGCCACGGACGCCACGTCGCGCACGGCAGGGAGCGGCGGCACGACGGCATTGACCCGGGCCATCACATCCTCGATCCGCTGGATGCTGCCGCCGTTGACGAAGTTCGCGAGGACGGCGATGGTGTCCTCCAACTGCGGTGGCGAGATGGTGCGGGCGACGGGGATCGTGCCACCGGCGGGCAGGTAGCCGTCGGCGGAGCGTTCGCCGTCCGCGGTGACGGCGATGTAGGTGTCGCCCAGCAGAGTGTCCTGGCGGACGATCGCCCGCGCGTCGGCGGGAATCCTCGTGCCGCTTCCGATTCCGGCCGACACCGTCACCGTCGATCCGGACACCTGCAGGGACCGGACCTCGCCGACCCGCAACCCGTCCATCATCACGTCGGCACCGGCGGGCAGATTCATCACGCTGGCGAACTCGAGCGACAGGTCGTAGGTGTCGCCGACGCCGCCGCGGACCGAGGGCAGGTCGTCCGGCCCCAGGGAACAGGCCGGCACCGTCAGCACCACCGCGCTCACGGAGGCAGCGCACAGAAACTGCCGCGTTCTTCTCGACAGATTCATCTCAGTTCCTTCCCGTCCGCACGAGGTCGAGCAGCCGGTCCATCGGCACCTCGGTTCCGGCGGTCGTCAGAGCCACGGTCGGCTGCTGGTAGGCAATGGTGAGTGCGCCGTCGCGCGTCGTCTGCTGCGCGAGGAAGGGTGCAACCGACGGAATCGTCGAGATCAGGCTTGCGATGTCGTTCGACCGCGTCGCCGCCAGCTTCAGGGCGTCGGTCGCCGGTCCGTGCACGAAGGGCCAGATGTCGGCGCCGTAGTTCTGCTGGATGTCGTGCAAAGTCGCTACCAGCCAGCCGATTCCCTCGCACACCTCGATGACTCCGGGCCACAGATCGATGCCCGCGGCCACGACGGCAGGCATCTGCTCCACGATCGACCGGATCGAACTCCACCGGCGGAGCGCTTCGTCCGTCAGCGGGGCCATGTTCGCGATCGACGAGCCGATGTCGGCGACGAGTTTGTCCGGATCGGCTGCGGCCTCGGCGGCATGCCTCATCATGTCCGCGGCGTTCTCTCCCTGGCCGCGGAGCGCCTCGTCGAGACCGAGCACCGTCTTCCGGACGTTCTCCTCACCGTCGTCCGGAGCGATCGCATCGATGAAATCGGCTGCCGAACCGGCGATCTCGGAGATGCTTTTCGGAGTATGGCTGTGCTCGAGCGGGATGCACTGCTGCGGAGCGAGTTCCGGACCGGTCGTGTAGTTGCCGACGAGTTCGAGGCTCCGATCGGCGAGCAGGGACTTCGAGCGGGTGACCGCTCGGACGTCGAACGGATAGGACCGGCCACTCGCGAGCGAGAAGGTGACCTGCACGTGGTCGCCCTGCGGCTCGATGCCTTCGACACGGCCCACCTCGTAACCCATCTGGGTGACCGGGTTGCCGGTGTAGAGGCCGATGGCGTCGGGCATGAACGCGCAGAACGCCGACCGGTCTGCCGGCTCCCCCGTCGTCGCGACCGCCACACCGGCGCCGCAGACGGCGGCGGCCGCGCACACGACGGCCAGCACCTTGACGATCAGGCGTGATTTCCCGGACATCTCAGCACGTCCGTCCGGGAACGGGGACACAGAAGTCCGAGGCCATGAGTGTGCCGCCTTTGATCGCGGCCATTCCTTCGGGTGTCAGCCATTCGGCGAGCTGAGTGCGCAACGACTGAAGATTGTCGATGGCCGGGCCCATCGACGTCCGGAACTCGTCGATCACACCCTTCGTGTGGTTCACAGCGTCGAGTACCTCCGTCTTGTGGTCGAGATAGAACCCCTCGAACGGCTGAATCGTCATCAGCACGTTGCCGAGCAGGGAATAGGCCTCGTTGAAACCGGCGTGGGTGGTGTTGTACGTCGAGAGGACCACGTCGATCTGGCGGATCAGTTCGAACACCATGCCCTGGTCGGCCTCGAAGCTCTGGAGATACTCCGCGGCGAGATCAGCGATCGTACGGACCTGCGCACGCTGCTGATCCATCACGCGGGCGATGCTCGTCAGGCCCGAGATCATCGACGCGATCGAATTCGGGTTCTCCTCGAGCGCCCGGGCCATCTCGTCGAGGTTCGCGTCGACGGTGCCGCCCTCGACGTTGTCGGTCGTGTGCGGCGCGGCCTGGAGCACATCGCCGATCGAATACGGAACGCTGACCTGCTCGACGGGCAGCGGGGTGTCCCCGAGCGGCACAACACCGAGAGGGACGAGGGTGATCGCGTACCCCCCGACCGGGGTGAGCATGCGCACCTCCACCCGGGAGTCCGAGCCGACCGGTATCGCGTCGTCGATCTCCGCCGTCACCAGTACCGCGTCCGGCTCGATCGACACGTCCGTGACGGTTCCCACGCCGATGCCCGCCACCCGGACGTCCTGGCCGATGTCGATCGAGGAGGCGTCGTCGGTACGGAACGAGAACGACATCCGTCCCGGCGGGTTCGCGTAGAAGACGGCGGTGGTCACGAGTGCGAAAACCACCAGGAGAACGATGCCCGCGCCGAACGCGACCTCCGTGCCGGCCAGCGCCCGCGCCCTGCTCGACACCCCGCCGATACGCTGGGCACGGTTTTTCGTCACGGGTTGCATACGACGACCTCGCTCCCTCTCAGCAGGACCTCGACGTCGGTGGGTAGCTGCGCCACACCGTTCGTGCACTGGAGGCCATTCGGGCCTGCGGCGGCGGTCTGCGGAACCTGCAGTCCGGCGAAGGCGACCGGCAGCAGTCGCAACGCTTCCGCGGTGTCCGGCACCGACGCGAAGGCGTCGGACAGCATCTGCTCGACGTTCATTCCCGGTTGCAGCCCGAGAGCATCGATCAACCGCTTGATCGGTGTGAGGAATTCGGGGCCGAACGCAGCCGTCTTCGGGAACTCGTCGATGACCGTCATCGCCTTCGCGATGGGGAAACTCACCGAGCGCAGGAACTCGACGACCTCGGGCGACCGGCCTCCCATGCTGTCGGAGATCCGTGCGAGATTGCCGGTGAGGGTCGAGATGACCTGTTCGCGATCGTGGGCGAGGCCCGCGAGTTTCTGTGCGTCTTCGAGCATCGGTGACAGTCCGTTTCCGTCTCCTTGCAGAAGCGAGATCGCGTTCTCGGTGAAGGTGTTGATGTCGTCGGTGCTCATGGTGGCGAGTACCGGCTGCAGTCCGTTGAACAACTCGGTGATGTCGAACGACGCCCGCGTCTTGTCGGCAGGCAGTCGATCGACTGCTTCGCCCGCATTTTCGGGGAATTCGGCGTCGATGTAGCGAACGCCGGTGAGGTTTTGGTACTTCACGGCGAGGATCGTGTCGGAGGTGAGCTGGTACGGCTTCTCCATCGTGAAGTGCACTTCCGCGAGACTCCGCCCGCCGTCCCGGATCAGTTCGACCGATTCGACTTTGCCGATCCGGACGCCCTTCGTCCGGATGTCCCCGTGTGCACCGAGTCCGGAGACATCGGTGAATTCTGCTGTGTAGCTGTTTGTCTCGTTGGCCACCGGGCTCTTCATCGCGCTGATCACGATGATGAAGAGGACCACGGAGACCGCGGCGGCGACGGCGAGCTTGACGAGAGTGACGATGTACCTGGTTCGGCTGCTCATCGGCCGGCCCCGTCCTCGGACGGCGGGGCACCGGTCAACGCCAGGGGTGCCGCCAGTGCGGGCAGATCGTCCAGGACGATCCGGAGATTGAGCCGCTGCCCGTCGCCGCTGTCCTCGAACGCCGAGTCCAGCCGCTCGACGGCGGTGCGCAGTCGCTCGGGGCGCGCCCCACCGTCGTAGAGGTGCGGCACCACGCCCGCGAGTTCCGAGACCACGTCGGTGACCGGTACCAGTTCGTCACCGTGAGATTTCAGCAACTGCCCGGCCTGTCCGAACAATTGTCCGGCCGCCAGGGTCAGACCGGCGTCCGTCTCGTCCATGAACGGATCGTCCACCCCCACCGAACCGTCGGGTCGCTGGTTGTAGGTGCTGTTGTAGATGTGGGTCAGCGAATCGATCGCCTGGCGATTGAACGCCGGGAACACGTCGAGGACGTCGTTGACTCGCCCGAGCAGGTCGGCCGGAAGTGCCTGCTGCGTCTGGGCGATCCGGTCGCCGAGCACGAGTGCCGCATCGAACATCGGTGTCAGGCCGTCGGTGTACCGGACGACCTTGTCCAAGCTGGTGATCATCGAGTCCGTCAGGGTGCCGTCTACGGCCAGCGAACCCTTCTCGATCATGGTCGACATCGTGAAATCTCCTGTGGGCGTGCGGTCCAGCGTGCGGTGTGCCTCCAGCCCGGAACCGCCGGGCCTGCCGACCAGATTGACGGCGGTGGATCCGAAGTAGTTCTGCGGCCGGAAGTCGACGTCGAAAGCATCGGTCAGGCCGCCGATCTGATCCGGATCCAGCTGAAGGTCCATGCGGACGGAGTCCGCGCCGGTCCGTTCCAGTCCGGTGACGACACCGACCTCACCGCCCCGCAGGATCACCTTCGTGCCGGAATCGACACCCGGGCCCACGGAGGGGACGTCGATGCTGATCGGCAGAACTTCCGTGTCCGCGCTGCTCGGGTATACCCAGACTGCAGCGATCACTGCGCAGGTCGTCACGACGACCCCCAGCCCCGCCCCGTGCAGCACTCGGCTCTGACGGCCGGGGACCCCTCTCAGGAAGTCCTGACTCCTCGCTCTGCTCATTGACTCATCCTTTGAACACCAGTTCGGGACTGAGGCCCCAGATCGCCACAGTCATACAGAAATTCAGGACGACGATCGCGACGAGGCTCGCCCGGATCGCTCGCCCTGACGCCGCGCCCACCCCTGCGGGCCCGCCACCCGCGAAGTATCCGTAGTAGCAGTGGATCATCGTGACGACGGCACAGAAGACGACTGCCTTGACCAGCGACGCCACGAGGTCGGGAACACTGAGAAATTGGCTGAAGTAGTGATCGTAGGTACCCGAAGGCTGATGGTGAAACGTCTTGATGATCAACCCTCCGGTGAAGAAGCTGACCACGAGCGCCATCAGATACCCGGGGATCACGATCAGCATGCTGCCGATCAGCCGCGTCCCGACCACGAACGGTATGGCCTGCAATCCCATCGATTCGGTGGCGTCGATCTCCTCGGAGATGCGCATCGAGCCGATCTCGGCGGTCATCCGGCAGCCGGCCTGCGCGGCGAATCCGATTCCGGTGATGATCGGGGCGATGACCCGGACGTTGCCGAACGATCCGATGATCCCGGTCAGCGCGCCGAAGCCCAGCAGGTCGAAGGCCATGAACGCCTGGATCGCGACCACGGCGCCGACGGCCAGTCCCAGGAAGAACATCAGGCTGACGACACCGCCGTCGACGACGAGGGATCCGTTCCCCCACGCCATGTTGTTCATGGTGGTCATGGTCTGCTTGCGGTAGTGCCGCAGCGTCTTGGGCAGCAATGCGATCGTCTTGACGGTGAAGACCGTCACCTGTCCGATTTCCTCGATCACCGACGTCGCAGCGCGACCGACCGAGCGAATCGGTTGCAACAGAACTCCGCCGACGGGGCCTCTGCGGTGTGTGGAGTGTGTGTTCATGTCACGCCAACCGGGCCGGAAAGAACATCATCTGAATCTGGCTGACCAGGAGATTGGTCATGAAGATACAGAAGACGCTGAGTACCACCGAGGCATTGACCGCGTTGGCTACGCCTTTCGGACCGCCCTTCGCTTCGAGTCCTCGCAGGCTTGCGATCAACACGACGAGCGCCGCGAAGATCACCGACTTGAGCACGGAGAAGACCAGATCGGTCGGTGTGGCGAACGAGCCGAACGACTGCCAGAAACTGCCGGGCACCACGTCGTTGACGTTGGCCGAAATCACCAGCCCCGCCGCCACACCCGCCGCGACGATGACGATGCACAGCATCGGTGCGATAGCGACCATCGCGATGAACCGAGGAACGACCAGTCGCTGGACGGGGTCGATCCCCATGACCCGGATCGCTTCGATCTCCTCGCGGATCGCGCGGGCACCGAGATCGGAGGCGATCGCCGATGCGGCCGCACCGCTCATCAGCAGTCCCGCCGCCATCGGTGCCCCCTGCCCCACCACGCCCAGCCCACTCGCCGCTCCTGCCAGCGAGTTCGCGCCGACCTGGTTCATGATTCCACCGACCTGCACCGAGACCTCGGCGCCGATCGGCACCGCCATCAGCAGCGCGGGAAGTGCGGTGACCTTGAGAAGTTTCCACATCTGCGTGGCCACTTCCTCGAGGGGCAACCGCAGGGCGATCGTGTCGGATACCGTGTATTTCAGGATGTTCACCGCCAGCTCACCGGATCGACCCAACGTCGCGAGGCTGCGAATGGGCGTGTCCTTCAAATACTTCCCCACCGCGGCGATCGACAGACGCGGCCTCCGTCGCTTCTCTGTTGCGGCAGGCCCGATCGGCGGGGCGTCCACGACGATCGGGACCTTCACACTCGTCACTTCGCAACTCCCGCTTCGAATGCCGCTGTTTCGAAGTACATTCGGTCCGTGTCTGCGCCGCCCGGACCCCACTCGTCGCCGAGGCCGTCCGCCCGGAGGCTTTCCTGGATCGCGATCTGGGCGTTCTCCGGCAACGTGTGCATGATGTGCCGCACCCGCTCCTGACGACGGGCCACGGCCTGCCGGAACGGCATCCCCGGCGTCGCCTTCATCTGCGGAACGATG
>NZ_WXYH01000208.1:0-1617 GCF_009872365.1 Rhodococcus sp. T7 | reverse complement strand
TGGCTCGGCACCGAGTACGCCTGGGGCGGCGGCGACGTCAACGGACCCACCCACGGCATCAGCGACGGCGGCGGTGCCGGCGACGCGCACGGTGACCCGAACAAGACCGGCTTCGACTGCTCCGGCCTGACCCTTTACGCCGTCTACCAGGCATCGGGCGGCCAGATCACGTTGCCGCACTTCACCGGCGACCACTCCAATCCGGGACAGCTCTACGACCCCCGGGGGCAGGACATTCCGCTCGACCAGAAGCAGCCCGGTGACCTGATCTTCTTCGGCGCAGGCGGAAACACCCACCACGTCGGCATCTACCACGGCCAGCAAAACGGTCAAGACATGCTCCTGAACGCACCCCAATCCGGCGACGTCGTCTCCATCCAACCCCTCTCCAACTGGGCCGGCGAAGAAATGTACGTCCGCCGATTCGGCGAAATCCCACCTGAAGAAAGGCCGTAACCATGCCCACCGGCAAGGAGATCGACATGCACAACACCGATACCGACACCGCAGCTCTCGTCGACGTGCGCGGGGAACGCCTTGCGTGCCTGATACACCGCGCCGCGGTCTTGAGTGAGCACCACGCGAACATCAAGAGGGTGAATCCGTTCCGCAGCAGACACTCAGCGGAACAGCTTCGGGACAGCTGGCTCACCAGCACCGCAGTCCGCACTCCCCTCGACATACTCGACCGCTACGGACACCCGTGGGAAGCCGACGAAGCTCGTGCTCTCTGCGAAACAGACGCCGAATCCCTGGCGGCGACCTTCGCCGCCGCTCTCCTCTGGAGCCGGTCCCACACCACGCACCCGAATTGGGTCCCCACCGCGGCCGCGACGACGAGTGATCCGAAAGGAACGTTGTGATGAGAACTGTTACCGAGACTGGCAACGGTCCGAGATTCGTCGCAGCAGTTGCCTCTGTCCTTGCTCTGCGATGACGGGCTTCCCGGCCGCATGGAGATTGGCGAATCCGATTCGGGCACGCAGTCTTTCGAACATTTCTTGTCGTACCCCATAGGTAGTGTGGACCGAAAGCCGTTGGCCGTGAATCGATATGAGAGATCGGAAGTGCGATGACAACGAAGGTCCGGACACGTAGTCGAGTCGGATTGGTCACCGCGGCACTGGTGGTGATGACAGCGGTTGCCGGGTGCGGCGGCTCCGACGGTGCTGATCACGATCACGGCCACGAACCGATGGATTCCGGTGGGCCGACGAGCGTGTTGACGACCCCACCTCCACCGGCACTGCCGGACCGCTTCGCCGCGGTCGATCAGAATGATCCGGAGTCGGTGATGGTTGCTGCTGCGCAGGCCCTGTTCAGTTACACGCCGGCGACGGACCCGAGCCAGGCCGCGGGAGCGGAGCGGGCAGCGCCGCTGCTCGATGAACGGTTCTACGCCGAGAACAAGCCCGCGTTCACCGTGCTCGCACCGATCACAGGCAGGCAGTGGGATCGGTGGGCGAGCGAGAACGCCGTGGTGACGGCCCGCGCCGCAGTAACCAGCGACGATCACCCTGCCGACGCACCGGCGAAGGTCTCGCGAGTGGTCGCGGTGACCCAGACCGCCACCGCGCCCAGCGGGGCCGTTCTCGATGAATCCACGTTGGCGGTCTA
>NZ_WXYH01000207.1:0-1622 GCF_009872365.1 Rhodococcus sp. T7 | reverse complement strand
CCGGATGCGGTGGCGGTGCGGTTCGATGGTCGGTCGGTCTCGTACCGGGAACTCGACGAGCAGTCGTCGCGGTTGGCGCGACTGTTGATCGCACGCGGCACCGGCCCTGAGGATGTGGTCGCGGTTGCTGTTCCACGGTCGGTGGAGTCCGTGGTGGCAGTGTGGGCTGTCGCGAAAGCCGGTGCTGCGTTTTTGCCCGTCGATCCGCGATACCCTGGGGATCGCGTTCTGCATATGGTGACCGATTCGACTGCGGTGGTGGGGATTACCACGACCGCCGAGCGCGGTGACCTGCCGGACGCGGTGTTCTGGATCGCGATCGATGACCTTCCTCGTGTCGAGGGTGTCTCCAGCGGCGCTGTACCCGATTCGGATCGAGTGCGTGGATTGTTGCCGCAGCACCCGGCGTACGTGATTTACACCTCTGGGTCGACGGGCCGCCCGAAGGGTGTGGTGGTGACACATTCCGGGCTGGCGAATTTTGCGGCCGAACAGGTTCAACGGTTCGGTTTGAGTCCGTCGTCGCGGACGCTGCATTTCGCGTCCCCGAGTTTCGATGCGTCGGTGCTCGAGTTCATGTTGGCGTTCGCTGCCAGATCGACGATGGTGATTGCTCCGCCGTTGGTATTTGGTGGAGCCGAGCTCTCGGAATTGCTTGCCGGGGAGCGGGTCAGCCATGCATTTGTCACTCCCGCGGCGTTGGCGTCAGTGGATCCTGCAGGTCTGGACGAACTCGAGGTGGTGGTAGTCGGCGGTGAGGCGTGCTCGTCGGAGTTGGTGTCCAGGTGGGCACCCGGCCGTCTCTTGTTCAACGCGTATGGTCCGACCGAGGCGACTGTGGCCTCGAACATCAGTGATGCGTTGATTCCGGCCGGGCCGGTGACGATTGGACGCCCGATTCGCGGAGTGTCGGCGTTTGTGTTGGATTCGCGGCTGAATCCGGTGCCGAAGGGTGTGGCTGGTGAGTTGTATCTTGCCGGTGACGCGTTGGCTCGTGGCTATCGCGGGCGTCCAGGATTGACTGCTGAGCGATTTGTCGCGAATCCCCTCGGTGAGGCGGGTTCCCGGTTGTATCGCACGGGTGATGTGGTGCGGTGGACCTCGGGATTGGATCTCGAGTATGTGGGGCGCTCGGACTTTCAGGTGAAGGTGCGTGGTTTCCGGATCGAGCTCGGTGAGATCGATGCGGCGATGGTGGCGCATCCGAGTGTGGATTTCTCGGTCACGGTCGGCCGGGACCTGCCGTCGGGCGCGACTGCGTTGGTTTCCTATGTGCTTGCGGTGGTCGATGAGGTGATCGATACCGCGGGATTGCTCGAGTTCGTGGGTCGGACATTGCCGAGCTACATGGTGCCGTCGGCGGTGATGGTGCTCGACGAAATTCCGTTGGGTGCGAGTGGGAAGTTGGATCGGACGGCCCTCCCGGCGCCGGTGTTCGAGACGAAGGTGTTCAAGGCGCCGGCGACAGGCACCGAGCATCTCATCGCGGAGGTGTTCGCGGATGTGCTTGGTCTCGAGCATGTGGGTGCAGACGAGTCGTTCTTTGCGCTGGGTGGGGACTCGATTGTCTCGATTCAGTTGGTCTCGCGGGCGAAGGCGCGGGGTGTGGTGTTCTCTCCGCG
>NZ_WXYH01000206.1:0-1635 GCF_009872365.1 Rhodococcus sp. T7 | reverse complement strand
CGTTGGATGCGCAGGTGCCGGTGCGCACCATCTTCGAGGCTTCGACGGTGCATGGGTTGGCGGCGCGGGTGGAGTCGTATGCGGGTGCTGGTGGTCGGGTGCCGTTGGTGGCGCGGGAGCGTTCGGGGCGGGTTCCGTTGTCGTTGGCACAGCGACGGATGTGGTTCCTCAACCGATTCGACACCGAGTCGGCTGCCAACAACCTTCCTGTTGCGATCCGGTTGACCGGCGAATTGGATGTTACTGCTCTTCAAATCGCTGTTAGCGACGTGCTGGATCGGCATGAGTCGTTGCGGACGGTGTATCCCGACTCGAGCGACGGACCACACCAGCTAATCCTGCATGCGGCAGAGGTAGTTCCGAATCTAAGTCCTGTCACGACCAGCAATGAGGCACTGTACGAGTACCTAGTCGAATTGGCGTCCATAGGTTTCGACGTCAGTACCGAAGTACCGCTCCATGCGCGCCTGTTCAAGATCAACGAGAACGAGCACGTACTCGGTTTGGTGGTTCACCACATTTCCGCGGACGGGTGGTCGATGGGGCCGTTGACCCGCGATCTGATGATCGCGTATGCGGCCCGGACACATTGGGAAGCGCCGTCGTGGGCGAGACTTGAAGTGCAATACGCGGACTACACCTTGTGGCAGCGCGAGATCCTCGGCTCTGAGGACGACCCCGACTCCTTGGCGTGGGCGCAGGAGATGTATTGGAAGTCGGTCCTCGCTGGTCTGCCGGATCAGTTGGATTTGCCATCGGATCGCCCGCGGCCTGCTGTGGCCTCGAATCGGGGCGCAATGTATCGGTTCATGATCGAGACGGACTTGCACGCGAGATTGAATGGGCTGGCGTCGTCGAATGGTTCGACGTTGTTCATGGTGATGCATTCAGCGTTGGCTGTGCTGTTGGCGCGGTTGTCGGGCACGCACGATATCGCGGTCGGTACTCCGGTCGCAGGTCGCGGCGAGCGTGCGCTGGATGATCTCGTGGGGATGTTCGTGAACACGTTGGTGTTGCGGACGCCGGTCGATCCAGCCGGATCCTTCACGGATGTCCTCGCTGAAACACGCCAGGTGGATCTGGATGCGTTTGGGCATGCCGATGTGCCTTTCGAGCGGTTGGTCGAGATACTCGATCCTGTCCGGTCGCAGGCGCGGCATCCGTTGTTCCAGGTGGCGCTGTTCTTTCAGAACATGGCCCAGACCAGCTTGGAATTGCCGGGGCTGAGAGTCTCGGGTGTGGACTTCGATGCAGCAGTGGCGAAGTTCGATCTGCAGCTGACTCTGGCCGAAGTGGACGGTGAGTCGGGTGAGCCGGCGGGGTTGGCGGCGGAGTTTACGTATGCGACGGATTTGTTCGACGAGTCGACGGTGGCGGGGTTCGCGGAACGGTTCGTGCGGATCCTCGAGGCGGTGACGGTTGATCCTGCGGTGCCGGTGGGTCAGATCGAGATCCTCGATGCGATGGAGCGGGATCTGGTGGTGTCGGGGTGGAACGACACCGGGCACCGGGTGGATGCGGATGCGACGTTGGTGTCGTTGTTCGATGCGCAGGTGGTGCGGACGCCGGGTGCGGTGGCGGTGGTGTTCGAGGGTGAGCAGCTCACTTTCGGTGAGTTCGATGTTCGGGTGAATC
>NZ_WXYH01000205.1:0-1693 GCF_009872365.1 Rhodococcus sp. T7 | reverse complement strand
CCTCGGGCTTTCACGCTGGTCATGCCCCGGCCGCGTGTTGATCATGAAGAAAGGTGCTCTGAACTGCAAGAATATGGCTTGCTGAGGGCCGATATTCACTTCGTTCGAGGAGCACCTTTCTGGTGGGCAAGTCTACTTCGTGGTACCCGTCGCTGTCCGTTGACCCCGCCGGAACCGGTGTCGTGTCGCACGCCGGGGCGGTGTTGTTGCTACGCACCGCAGAGAAAACTGGTCTGACGACCGCGTTGTCGAGTGCGCTCGAGCCGTGGCGTAAACCGACGACCTCCCACGATCCGGGCAAGATCATCGCCGATCTGACGATGGCACTCGCCCTGGGCGGCGACTGCCTGGCCGATATCGCGCTGCTGCGGGAAGAACCCGCAGTCTTCGGCCGGGTGGCGTCCGATCCCACCGTCTCGAGACTGATTGCCGCATTGGCCGCTGACGCTCCGAAAGCGTTGGCGGCAATCAACTCCGCCCGTTCGACAGCCCGACGGATCGCCTGGAACGCCGCCCGTGAACAGGCTCCCGACCATGCCATCGACGCCGGACATCCGCTGATCATCGACCTCGACGCCACACTGGTCACCGCCCACTCGGAAAAGGAAAACGCTGCCGCCACCTACAAGAGAGGGTTCGGTTTCCACCCGCTGTGCGCGTTCGTCGACCACGGACCGGACGGCACGGGCGAGCCGTTGGCAATGATGCTGCGCCCCGGCAACGCCGGCTCCAACACCGCCGCAGACCACATCGAACTGATACGGCAAGCATTGCGGCAGTTGCCGTTCACCGCCAAGGGCGGCCGGGTCGGCCGCAAGGTACTGATCCGCACCGACGCGGCCGGCGGCACCCATGCCCTCATTGACTACCTGACCACACAGAAGTTGTCGTACTCGATCGGATTCGGTCTGACCGACACCATCGTCGCCGCGATCGAAACCCTTCCCGATCAGGCCTGGCTCCCCGCCGTGGACGCGGACGGGCAACCGCGCGACGGCGCCTGGGTCGCCGAAGTAACCGGGTCGCTCGAGTTGCCGGGCTGGCCCGATGGGATGCGGGTTATCGTCCGCAAGGAACGCCCGCACCCCGGTGCACAACTGCGCTTCACCGACCGTGACGGGCTGCGGTTGACTGCGTTCGTCACCAACACCGAAGGTGGACAATTGCCCGATCTGGAACTGCGGCACCGGCGCCGGGCACGCTGCGAAGACCGGATCCGCATCCTGAAAGACACCGGCCTCGAGAACCTTCCGCTGCACGGCTTCGATCAGAATCGGATCTGGCTCGCCCTCGTCGCCCTCGCCGTCGAGGTCACCGCATGGATGCAGATGCTCGCGCTCACCGACGACCCAGCCAGTCGGTGGGAGCCGAAACGGCTACGACTACGCCTATTCGCGACCGCCGGTCGCATCGCCCGTCACGCACGAAAAGTGCACCTGCGGCTGTCCGCCCACGCACCCTGGATCGACTTGCTGATCACCGCATTGGCCCGTCTCAACGCAATCCCCGACCCCCTCTGACCAGCGCCAATCCGGCGATCGAGACGAAAGGGAATCAACTTTTCGGGGCCCTGGACCCCGACGACCACCCGACCGCGTCGGGCGTACGCGCGTTGCCGGGCACCGAATCCACGCCCGAAATACCCAACCTGAAACTGATCAGAGCGACACATCAGACGCATGCAAGATCGAGG
>NZ_WXYH01000204.1:0-1695 GCF_009872365.1 Rhodococcus sp. T7 | reverse complement strand
CCGACTACCGTGAGACACCGGTCCTCGCTGAGGCCGGAACCAGATAGCCGAGCCTCCGTAGAACCCGGGGCGATTCACGTCGTCGAAGAACCAGAACATGAACACGCTGATTCCACCGAGACCTGGATAGAACCAGTTGTAGTCAGGCAGGTTGCCGATCATGTCAGTACCGCCAGTCCATCCATGCTTGCAACAATGGCTGCCATAGGTGCTGAGTCGGCGTCAAGACGTGCAGGCTGAACCAATCGGCCATATCAGTAAGTAGCCCGAACATTACGAACCACCACCGATCTGGCTGAACAGCAGTCTGGTACCGATTTCAACGATGTTCCAGGGCCACAGCCACAGGGTGTTCATGATGGCCCCTCAGAGCTGGTTAAACCAGTTGGCGAAGTTGACGTACCAAACACCCGGAGGCCAGATCGGGTCACCGAACACTGGTATGTCGAACACATTGCCGATCATGACTGTCTCCTGGTCCTCCCGACCTGCCTGACTATCGCTGACGGAGTGACCGCCGTTACTCCCCGAGGGCTGAGAGATGCCCCAACCCGAAGGACAACGCATGACACACAACTGGGGCTCAGGCGACCCCCGAACCAGCACCGCCGCATGGCGCAGACTCCGCCGAACCATCCTCGAACGCGACAACAAAACCTGCACCACATGCGGACAACCAGCCACCGAGGTAGACCACATCCGCAACACCAAAGCCGGTGGCACCGACCACCCAGACAACCGGACCAGCACATGCCGCACCCAGGCGAGTCTCAAGGAGCGCTGTTGCCGGTGCCCCTTTCAGAGGTTGCCGCTCACTCTCAACAAGACCCTCTCGCCACAACCTGCGGAGAGTATCGACGCGTTCTGCCGAGTGTCCGTGATCGGTGGGGCTTCTCCCGTTCGCGGGCCGCCCGCGACTGGGTGCGTTCGGTTCGTCCATTCGGTCAGAGCGCGGGCGATCCAGCATCGCGCTACCGCGGAGTCCGCCGCACAGGCGGCGAGGGACTCGAATGCCAGCGCTATCGCGACTGTGAACTCGGGGTGCGTTTCGTCGATGCATTCGAGTGCGATGTCGTTCGCCGCCGAAAGTGCCAGATAGGTGGCCTCTGAACTGGTTACGGCCGAGCTGTGGGCCAATCTCTCCGTGGCCTCGTACGCCGCGCGCCACGCATCGGGGCTGAGCGCCTTCGTTTCCGATGTTCGGCACATACCGGCGACGCGCTCAAGTGCGTGGAATACATCATCGCCGGCGGCCTGGAGCCTGCCGGTCAAGCCCCAGCCTGAGTCGAGCACGTCGGCGAACCAGCACCAGCGAGCGAACTCGTGCGCGTCTTCGAGCGCGAGTTCAACGGTTCCGGACGCCAGCTGCATCACTGCATCGGCGACCGACATCTCGTTGAGAGCGGAAGAAAATGACTCATGCATGATCGTTTCCCGTCTCCGTGTCCCGCGAGTGGGACGTGAGGATCAAGCGCAGGGTTGAAACCTGTTGTGGTAATTGCCAAACGCCGCACTGCGGAGCGTGCACGACCGAGTCCCACCGAGGTCAGAGCGTTGTCAACCAGCACTCGACGGCGCGCATGGCAGCGTCGGTTGGATCGGCGAGGTCGACCGCAGTGGTGAGGTTGCCCCTCGGGAGTGGACACCGGATTTCATGCGGCGACTGACAGCGTAGACGACGCGATGAGTCGTTGT
>NZ_WXYH01000203.1:0-1717 GCF_009872365.1 Rhodococcus sp. T7 | reverse complement strand
CAGCATGCCCGAGCACGCCTCCGAGCTGTACTCGAAGAACATCTCCGCGCTGCTGGAGCTGATGCTCGTCGACGGCGTCCTGGCCCCCGATTTCTCGGACGAGGTCCTCGCCGCGTCCTGCGTCACCCGTGAGGACGGAAAATAGATGTCCACAACAGGTCTCATTAAACTCGCGCACCGGCTCGGTGCGTTCATCATATGGACGCTGGTGCCCCAACATAACTACGCGCACTTCGACTTCTCGTACAGCACTCCAATCGATCTCGATCGAGCTTCTGACGAGCACAAGGAAATCTCATGATCTCCAGTCTTTTTCGAATCGCGGCGATACCGGTGGCGATCTTCCTCGACCACCTGATGGCGCCTCGCCGGATACGCGAATTCTACGAGAACATCGACGAATACGGCGCAGGCATCAGTGCGCCAATCCACGAGGAGGTGTCGTAGATGTATGCGGAGTTGTTGGCGAATATCGCGATCCTGGTGTTGTCGGGGTTCGTGGGGTTCGCGGTGATCTCGAAGGTCCCGAACACGTTGCATACCCCGCTGATGTCGGGGACGAACGCGATCCACGGCATCGTGGTGCTCGGTGCCCTGGTGGTGCTCGGCAAGGTGGAGAACCCGCCGTGGGGGTTGCAGGTGATCCTGTTCGTGGCGCTGGTGTTCGGAACGATCAACGTGGTCGGTGGTTTCGTGGTGACCGACCGGATGCTGGGCATGTTCAAGTCCAAGCCCGCTGCGCCCGCCGCTGTGTCTGAGAAGGGTGGGGACCGGTAATGGAGTACCTCGTCAACGTGCTCTACATCGTGGCGTTCTCGATGTTCATCTACGGTCTGATGGGTCTGACCGGCCCGAAGACCGCGGTCCGCGGTAACCAGATCGCCGCGGTCGGCATGGGGGTGGCCGTGGTCGCGACCCTGATCTCGATCCGGGACACCTCCAACTGGGTGCTGATCGTCGCCGGTCTGGTGATCGGTGTGGTGCTGGGGGTGCCGCCGGCGTTGCGGACGAAGATGACCGCGATGCCGCAGTTGGTGGCGTTGTTCAACGGTGTCGGTGGTGGCACCGTCGCGCTGATCGCGTATGCGGAATTTTTGGATTCGGACGGGTTCACCGCCTTCCAACATGGTGAGTCGCCGACGGTGCACATCGTGATCGCGTCGTTGTTCGCGGCGGTCATCGGGTCGATCTCGTTCTGGGGTTCGGTGATCGCGTTCCTGAAGCTGCAGGAGACGCTGCCGGGCCGGCCGATCGGCATCGGCAGACTGCAGCAGCCGCTCAATGCGGTGCTGCTGATCGGGGCGGTCGCGTTGGCGGTGGCGATCGGGGTCAAGGCGATCGACCCGACCGGACCCACGTCGCAGTGGTGGATCGTCGGGGTGCTGGTGTTGGCGGCGGTGCTCGGGTTGATGGTGGTGCTGCCGATCGGCGGCGCCGACATGCCCGTGGTGATCTCGCTGCTCAACGCGCTGACCGGTCTGTCCGCGGCGGCGGCGGGTCTGGCCCTGAACAATCAGGCGATGATCGTGGCCGGCATGATCGTCGGGGCGTCGGGTTCGATCCTGACGAACCTGATGGCGAAGGCGATGAACCGGTCCATCCCGGCGATCGTGGCCGGCGGGTTCGGCGGCGGCGGCACCGCGGCGGCGGTCGGGGACGGCACCGCGAAGACGGCGAAGGCCACCTCGGCGGCGGACGCGGCGATCCAGATGGCGTA
>NZ_WXYH01000202.1:0-1738 GCF_009872365.1 Rhodococcus sp. T7 | reverse complement strand
GGACGCTGGTAGCGCACCCCGGTCGCCACCATCGCGTCGTCGATGACGATCTCGGCGACCCAGCAGTCGGTGCGCACCTCCAGGTTGGGCCGGGTCCCGAGGATCGGGTGCAGGTAGGCGTGCGACGACGACATCCGGGTGCCGTCCTCGGACGCGTTGATCTGGAACCACCCCGCCCCGTTGAGCACCGTTCCGCCGCGGTTGAACGCGACGGTCGGCAGACCGACCGCTGCGGCGGCGTCGAGGACCGCACGGCCGCACGGATCGTTCGGTGGGACGTCGCGCAGCCGCACCGGACCGCTGCGACCGTGGCCGTCACCGGGGGCGTCGTTGTTCTCCAACCGGCCGACATACGGCAGGATGTCGCGCGCACCCCACCCCGACGCACCCATCGCCTCCCAGTCGTCGAGCACCTCGGCCGGCGGCCAGAACGCGATACACGAATTGTGCGACGAGCACCCGCCGAGGACCTTGGCCCGGGCGTGCCGCATGAAACTGTTGCCCCGCTCCTGCGGCTCGACCGGATAGTCCCAGTCGTACCCGGAGTCGAGCAGGTGCATCCACTGGGACAGCTCGAGGATGTTGCGGTCCCCGACGTCCGACGGGCCGGCCTCCAGCAGGCACACCGTCACCGACGGATCCTCGCTCAGCCGTGCCGCGAGGACGCACCCCGCGCTACCGCCACCCGCGATCACGTAGTCGAATTCCAGTGCAGTGCTCCGCAGTTCACTTTCGGTCATCGAGCAAGCTCCTTGTCGATCGGTTCGGATTGCGGTGCGGCCGGTGCCGCGGCCGCGGAGTGTGACGTCAGGGTCCCGATGTGGTGCCTGCCGGTGGTGAGGTACCACAGCAGTCCGAGCCCGAGGATGACGCCGATGTAGACGAAGGCGCCCCACGTGTTGTACCAAGGCTCCCCGTAGACGGCTTCGCGCGGCCAGGCGAGGTTGACGGCCATACCGATTCCCCACACCACGGCGACGATGTTGACGGGCAGACCCCACCTGCCCATCGTGAAGTAGCCGCCCTCCTTCAGGTCCCGCGGCGGCCACTGGCCGCGCAGTCTCCGCTTCAGCATCGGGCCGGTGACCATCAGGTAGGCCAGATAGATCATGATGATCGCGATCGAGGTCAGCACGGTGAAGATGTGCGGTTGACCGATGTTGACCACCAAGATCAGCGCGGCCACCACTCCGATCGTCACCGCGGGCACGACGGGTGTCCGCGTCTTCGGGTGAACGCGGGCGAGCCGCTCCCCGAACGGGAGTGCGTTGTCACGAGCCATGGCGAAGGTCAGCCGGATGGCTGCGGTGTGCACCGCCAGCGAGCACACCGTCACCGCGATCACGATGCAGATCAGGAAGATGGTGCCCAGCGGGCCCCACATCACCTGCTCCACGATGTACTGCAGGCTGCCGTCGGACGCGCCGATCTTCGGATCGTCCAGGTCGGGCGCCGCCATCACGGCGAACACCAGGATCGCGCCGCCGATCACGAACGAGGCGAGGATCGCACGGAGGATCGCCTTGGGGGCGGTGCGGCGGGGTTCCACCGTCTCCTCACCCAGCGAGCTCGCGGTGTCGAAACCGTACATCACGTAGCCCGACGCGAGCGTGGCCACCAGGAACGCACCGAGGTAGCCTCCGCTCTCACCGGCGCCGTAGCCGTGGGTGGAGAAGAACACCTCCGGGCCGCGGGTCATGTTGGCGGCGAGGATGATCGCGATCAGCACCGCGGCGAT
>NZ_WXYH01000201.1:0-1747 GCF_009872365.1 Rhodococcus sp. T7 | reverse complement strand
AGACTGTTGGCGAACCTGACGGCGGTCACCTACCCCCTTGGGCTGATGACCTGGCCGCTCGCATGGTCCGGCACTCTGTTGCCCAACGGTAAAGGCGTGTGGTTCTCGACCTTTCCCGCGCTGTCGAGTTTGGCGGCGGGCGCTGTGTGGCGGGCGCGGTGGGCGTTCGTCCAACTGGCCGTGGTCACGCTCGGGGCGCAGCTCATCAACTACACCGTTCGAACACCGGACGTGAGAAGTCCTTTCATTCCGGACATTGCGTTCGGGATCGGGGTCAACCTGTTGTTCGTCGGTGCAGCGGTAGTGGCCGCGAGAACAGGTCAGGTTCATGACGCCACGAGAGCGGACACGTTTTCCGCCGCGGCCAGCGCAGCGTCCCTGCAAGCACGGACCGTCGAGCGGCAACGCTTCGATGCGTTGACCCATGACAGCGTGATGTCGACGCTGCTGGCGGCGTCGCGGATACCACTCAACGAGGGGTTGATCCGGCAGGCCGACATCGCCCTGACCCAGCTGGACGGGCTCCGGGTCGGTGTGCTCCCCACACAGGATTTCGACCCTCCCGCAATGCTCTCCCACCTGCGTGCCGCAGCGTCGGAGGCCGACGAATCGATCTCCCTAGCTGTACACCGGAGCCCGGGATCCGAACACACACGCATCCCAGCCGAAACCGTCCGCACCATCGGCGCCGCCCTCGCCGAAGCGCTGCGTAACAGCCTGCGTCACGCCGGCGCCGGTGCACATCGCACGGTCATCGTCGCCCTAGGCCCGAGACGACTCAGCGTCGTCGTCTCCGACACCGGAAAGGGCTTCGACATCTCATCCGTACCGGCCCACCGACTGGGCCTCGCGGTCAGCATCCTAGATCGGATGAACCACCTCCCAGGAGGATCAGCCACCGTCGAGTCCCGCCCCAAAATCGGCACCAGGATCGAACTCACCTGGGCAGGGAGCGAACAATGACCACTCCAGGCCCCCTGCATTCCGAAGCCCGCGCAGGCCACCGTCACGACGACGACGTGACCACCCTGCTCGGAATGCACACGCGCGCGGCATGGGTGATCGTGAGCATCTACATCGCAGGAACTGCCCTCGCGGCAGCAGGCACCCTCGACGGTGTGTCGTCCGTCTTCCCCATCGCGCTGGCGGTAACCGTCAATGCCGCATCAGCCATCGCGCTCATCGCGGTGTCCGGTGACCCGCTTCCCTGGCGAGCGACCACCGCAATCACTCTTGCGGGGCCGGCATCCTGTGCACTGGTCCTTGCCGCGCTCCCGGTACCGATCACGAGCCCACTGCAAACATGGCCGATCGGCGCCGCCACAGCCGTGTACACGTTCATGTGCGTGCGGGGGCGAACATGGCCGGCGTGGGCGGGCCTACTCGGCATAGTCGCAGTATGCGTCGTGTGGTCACAGGTGACCGGGCAAGGCGCGATCCACGGAATCACCATGTCGGCGATCAGCGCGGGTCCACTGCTGATGGGCACCTTCTTCGCCTACACGATCCGCCCGTCAGCGAAGGCGATCTTCCGGCTGAGAGAGGAAACAACCCGGCAAATCGCCGACGAGGCCGCAGCCGCAGCCAGACTGTCCGAACGCGACGCGCAGCTCAACCGGCTCGACACGCTGGCACGACCGATGCTCGAACGCATCTCCACCGGAGAGCCACTCAGCACCGAGGAGATGCTGCAATGCCGGCTCCTCGAAGCACATCTACGTGACACCCTCCGGGCACCTGCACTGGC
>NZ_WXYH01000200.1:0-1772 GCF_009872365.1 Rhodococcus sp. T7 | reverse complement strand
CTGTTCTTCGCGGACACCACCTCGATGCTGTTCGGGGACGCGAAGAAGTCGGTCTCCGAGGTCACCGAGGAACTCAAGGCCCTTTAATCGTTTGGTCCGAACGACTTACGCAGGACAGCCAAGCTTCCTACCGTCGCTATACCTTCACCAACAAGAAAATCGCACGATGAGTAAGGGGTACGAAATGGGAAAACTCGATGGGAAAGTTGTCATCATCACCGGAGCTGCTCAGGGCATGGGTGAAGCTCACGCTCGGCGCTTCGTCGCTGAAGGTGCCAAAGTGACACTGACAGACCTCAATGAAGCAAGGGGAAAGGAAATCGCAACCGAACTCGGCGAGAACGCTCAGTTCGTTTCTCACGACGTTGCTTCTCTGAGCCAGTGGCACGACGTGCTCAGCGAAACCGAGCGCGCCTTCGGGCCGGTGAATGTACTGGTCAACAACGCTGGGATCATCGGTCCCATCGCTGAGACCGTGGAACTGAGCGAGCAGGACTATCTGCATGTCATCAACGTCAACCAGACCTCGCAGTTCTTCGGCATGAAGACAGTGATCCCTTCGATGCTGGAGGCGGGCGGAGGATCCATCGTGAACGTCTCATCGGTGGCCGGGATCGTATCGATCGTCGGAGCTCCCAACCTCGCGTATGTCGGAAGTAAGTTCGCCTCACGCGGAATGACGAAACACGTTGCTGTTCAATATGGTCCATCGAACATTCGCGCAAACTCAGTTCATCCCGGATACATCAAGACCCCGATGATGGCAGCGGCCACCGACGCAGACGGCGGCGGAATCAATGAACAGATCCCCATGGGCCGTATGGCCGACCCTGAAGAAGTCGCAAACCTCGTACTGTTTCTCGCCAGCGACGAATCTTCTTACGTGAACGGTACAGAGCATGTCATCGACGGCGGCCTGACAGCCCAGTGAAGTACTGATTTTCCGAGAACCCCCTGACCTCAGGAGCGTCCGCCGCCGCCCGGAGGCGGCCGCGTCCTGAATGTCAAACCACATCGAGATACCTAGTTCAAGGAGAAAGGGCATCGAATGAAATCCCTGGACGACGCGGTGCTTGCATTCGCCCGAGTCTGGGCGCCGTACGGCGGCCCTTCGCCGGAAGACATTTTCGTCGAGTTCGGCATCAGCCGCGTTTCATTCTACCGGCGTGTGCAATCCAGGCTGAGAGCCCTTCCTCCGGTCCCTCTTTCCGATACAGAGAAACGACGGCTCATCGAGGTCATCGACCGTCACGTAACGGGGGCGTCGACTGTTTGTACGTAGGCCCATCATCGAGGACCGTGCTCGCAACGGTCGGGAACACGCACGGACAGACCGAGCCCACCCACGACCCAGTAGAGGTCTCGCCCGTTCATACCATTTCTTGAGTTCGGGCTCGAAGAACCAGATTCCATCGGGTGTGCACTACTCAGGTCGCCGGTATGAGGGCGCCCCAAGGTGCCGCGTTGTGCGCCGCCGTGAGCGGCAACCAATTCGAACTCTTCGTGACCCTCGTCGCCCTGCCCCAACGGACGAGGGGTCCCGAACGCCCTCATGTTCGCTCTCGCCACCCACCACCTGCAGCACCTCACGACACCCAGCCTTGATGCACCACGAGAACGGCGCAGCCATAGGCGATCACCGCGCCGATCTGTCGGGTGGGTTGTCAGTTGTCGATCTCGATGAGGTCGGTGCCGCCGCGTTCGAGCCACATCGCTTCGACGTTGCGGCGGATCACCTTCCCGGACGCGCTGGTGGGAAGCATGTCGTTGCG
>NZ_WXYH01000199.1:0-1782 GCF_009872365.1 Rhodococcus sp. T7 | reverse complement strand
CGAAGTCGTAGAGCACCTTCGCGACCTGCAGACCGCCGACCTCAACACGCTCAGTCATGAAATGACTCACCTTCCGCACTTGGCAAAACTTCCACGATGCGAAAACACAGTTTCGTATCTTGACATAGAGAAAACCGTGTCCATCGAGTTCTGTCAATAGCGGACGGCCGTACGGTTAGAATTTCCCATCCGATCAGTGGTCTTCCTCGCCGATTCGGTGGACGTGGATCAGGTTGGTCGAGCCGACGGTGCCAGGCGGTGACCCCGCGACGATGACGACCAGATCGCCCCGCTGGTACCGGCCCAGGCCGAGGAGCGCGTGGTCGACCTGGTGGATCATCTCGTCGGTCGACGCGACGGGGTCGACGAGGAACGTCTCGGTCCCCCACGTCAGCGCGAGTTGAGCACGCACTTCGGGGAGCGGGGTGAACGCCAGCAACGGCAACGGGGTGTGCAGGCGCGCCATCCGGCGCACCGTGTCGCCCGACTGCGTGAACGCGACGAGGGCCGCGGCGCCCAATCGTTCCCCGATGTCGCGGGCCGCGTAGGACAGCACTCCGCCCTTCGTGCGGGGTACGTGCCCCAGCGGCGGAACGTGCGTGGACTTCTCCTCCACCGCGCTGATGATGCGGCCCATGGTGCGGACCGTCTCCATCACATGCTTGCCGACGGACGTTTCGCCCGACAGCATCACGGCGTCGGCACCGTCGAGGACGGCATTGGCCACGTCGGACGCCTCGGCGCGGGTCGGCCGCGAATTCTCGATCATCGATTCGAGCATCTGTGTCGCGACGATCACGGGTTTCGCGTTCTCGCGGGCGACCTGGATGGCCCGCTTCTGCGCGAGCGGCACCTGTTCGAGGGGCAGTTCGACTCCCAGATCCCCGCGGGCGACCATCACCGCATCGAATGCGAGCACGATCGCCTCGAGGTTGTCGATCGCCTCCGGTTTCTCGAGTTTCGCGATCACGGGGACCCTGCGGCCGACCCGGTCCATCACGGCATGGACGAGTTCGATGTCTGCCGCCGACCGCACGAACGACAGAGCGATGAGATCGACACCGAGGCGCAGTGCGAACTCGAGGTCGGCGATGTCCTTGTCCGACAGGGCCGGAACGGACACGTTCATCCCCGGCAGCGACACCCCCTTGTTGTTGCTGACCGGACCGCCCTCGGTGACCCGGCACACCACGTCGTTGCCGTCGACGCCGGTCACGATCAGTCCGATCTTGCCGTCGTCGACGAGCAACCGGTCGCCCCGTCTGGCGTCCTCGGCCAACTGCTTGTAGGTGGTGGACACGCGGTCGTGGGTGCCCTCGCACTCGTCGACGGTGATCCGCACGACGTCGCCGTCGGCCCAGACGGTGCAGCCTTCCGCGAAGCGCCCCAATCTGATCTTGGGCCCCTGGAGGTCGGCGAGGATGCCCACCGCCCGGCCGGTACGTTCGGATGCGTCGCGCACCCGGTTGTAGTTCGCCTCGTGATCGGCATGTTCGCCGTGGCTGAAGTTGAGCCGGGCGATGTCCATTCCGCAGTCGACGAGTTCGCGTATGCGATCGCCGGTGGCCGTCGCGGGCCCGAGGGTGCACACGATCTTCGCGCGCCGGGCCGACGCGGCGCCCTGCAGACCCGGGGTATCGAGATGTTCGAAAACTGGTGCTGTCATAGGATTTTCGATTCCGTTCTAGGCGCTGCCGGTGTCGGCGTAGGAGACGGCGGCGGCGCGGACGTCGTCGATGCGGTACTTCGTGGCGGCTTCGACGGCCTTGGAGCGGTCGAGGG
>NZ_WXYH01000020.1:0-24857 GCF_009872365.1 Rhodococcus sp. T7 | reverse complement strand
ACATGCTCGCCGACCTCGATCCGGCACCGGACCAGGTGACGATCGCGATCAACACCTCGCAGATGAACATCATGGAGCTGATGACCGCCGACGACATCGCCGGCACCTCGATGCAGCGCCCCGAGCTGGCCGAGGCGTACCGGGAGATGACGGTCCCGGCCGGCCCGGCGTGGGTCGAGGAGCACCTGCGCCGGCTGCAGGCCGCCGGGATCCAGCCGCACTTCCAGCTGTCGAGCATCCCGCAGCTCGAGACCGTCGAACGGCTGATCCGCCGCGGGGTGTACACCGGTCCGCTGAACCTGACCTGGGTCGGGATCGGCGGCGGCTTCGACGGCCCGAACCCGTACAACATCATGAACTTCGTCCAGCGGGTCCCGGACGGTGCGTGCCTGACCCTCGAGACCCTCATGCGCAGTGTGTTGCCGGTCAACGCGATGGCGATCGCGATGGGCCTGCACCCCCGCTGCGGCAACGAGGACACGATCTGGGGTCGCAAGGGCGAGAAGATGACGTCGGTCGCGCAGGTCGAGCAGTTGGTCCGGGTGGCCGGGGAACTCGGGCGGGAGGTGGCCACCGGTAAGGAGGCCCGCGACATCTACCGGATCGGTCAGACCTACGCCGACGCCGACGAGACCCTCGCCAAGCTCGGCTACGCCCCGAACCGCCGTCCCGGCCAGGTGGGCTTCACCCAGCACGCCTGAGTTCCCGCACCTGGGGGGATTTCGGTCACGACCGGGGAGGGAGCCGGATGCTCCAGGTGAGCACACCCGGCCCCCTCCCCGCACCCTTTTATCACTCCTGTCGGCCATAGGAGGCCCTCATGGGACTGCCCACCACCACCGCGGACGCGGTCGTCGAGACCACTGCACCCGCCCGGCGTTCCCGGATCTACCCCTGGATCGTCTTCGCGCTCACCTTCGGACTCCTGCTGTCGGACTACATGTCCCGGCAGGTTCTCAGCGCCGTCTTCCCGCTCCTCAAAACCGAATGGGCGCTGTCCGATTCACAGCTGGCGTCGCTCAGCAGCGTCGTCGCACTCATGGTCGGCCTGCTGACTCTCCCGCTGTCGCTGCTGGCCGACCGGTGGGGCCGGGTCAAGAGCCTGCTTCTCATGGCCGTCCTGTGGAGCGCCGCCACCCTGCTCTGTGCCCTCGCCACCAACTACGAGCAGATGCTCGGCGCCCGGTTCCTCGTCGGTGTCGGCGAAGCCGCCTACGGCAGTGTCGGAATCGCGGTGGTGCTCAGCGTGTTCGCCCCGCGTGTGCACTCCGCGCTCAGTGGCGCCTTCATGGGCGGCGGATCGTTCGGTTCCGTGATCGGTGTCGCCCTCGGCGGCGTCATCGCCGTCAACCTCGGCTGGCGCTGGTCGTTCGCCGCGATGGCCGTCTTCGGGCTCATCCTCGTCGCCCTGTTCCGCGCCCTGGTGTCCGAGAAGAAACTGACGGACGCCGCCGTCGTCGAAGACCCCGCCGACACCCCCACCGGCTTCCGGGCCCCGCTCTCGAGCCTCTTCACCACGCCCGCCGTCCTGTTCGCGTACGTCGGTGGTGGCCTGCAGATGTTCACCGCGGGTGTCCTGCTGGCGTGGCTGCCGAGTTTCTTCAACCGGTCGTACGGCCTCGCCCCCGACAAGGCCGGTGCGATGGCGTCGATCTTCGTCCTCGCCGTCGGCAGCGGCATGGTGGTGTGCGGCATCATCACCGACCGGGTCAGCAGGCACGATCCGTCGAAGAAATGGACCACGGCCGTGGTGTACGGCGTGCTCTCGCTCGTGTTCCTCGGTGTCGGGTTCCAGTTGCCCTCCGGTTCCGCCCAGCTGATCCTGATCGGTATCGGCGCCTTCTTCTCCGCCGGTTCGTCCGGGCCGATCGCCGCGATGGTCGCGAACCTCACCCACTCCTCGGTGCGTGCCTCGGCCTTCGGCACCCTCACACTCGCCAACAACCTCCTCGGACTGGCGCTCGGCCCGTTCGTGGTCGGACTGCTCGCCGACCGCTTCGGCCTCGTCACCGCCCTGCAGATCGCGCCCCTGATCTACGTCGTCGCGATCGTCGCCCTGATTCTCGGCAAGCGCGCCTACCCGGCTGGACGCCGCAAGCTCGCCGCCCTCACCGCCCACTCATAGGAAATTGGAGCCGACCGTGACCACCCCCACCGAACCGACCGTGGTGATCGTGCCCGGACTGCGCGATCACGTCGCCGACCACTGGCAGACGTTGCTCGCCGAGCGACTCGACAACGTGCGGACGGTGCCGCCGCTCGAGCGGGACAAGCTCAGTCTCGCCGCGCGGATCGACGCCCTCGACACCGTCCTCAACGACATCGACGGTCCGGTGGTGCTCGTCGCGCACAGCGCCGGCGTGGCGATCACGGTGCACTGGGCCCAGCAGGCGTCCCGACCCGTTCAGGGCGCCCTGCTGGCCACCCCACCGGACTTCGAGGAGCCGCTGCCCGCGGGCTACCCCGCACGCGGGGACCTCGACGCGAACGGCTGGAATCCGGTTCCCCGGCGCCGGCTCCCGTTCCCCAGCATCGTGGCGGCGAGCACCGACGACCCGCTGGCCCGGTTCCGGCGGGTCGCCGGGATGGCCGAATCGTGGGGCAGCAGGCTCGTCGACCTCGGCGCCGTCGGCCACCTCAACCCCGCCGCCGGTTACGGGTACTGGCCGTACGCCGAAGAGTTGCTCCGCGAACTGATCAACTCGACCGCCGCCGCCGCCGCGTCGTTCGCTTAGCGCCACAACACTGTTCATCGACGAGAAAGTTCACCGTGCTCAACCTCTCCATACTCCTCGAAGACTCGGCCCGCCGATTCCCCGACCGTGTCGCCCTGGTGCTCGGTGACCAGCGGATGACCTACGCCGACCTCGGCGCCCAATCGAACCGGGTCGCGAACCTGCTGGTGTCGGCGGGCATCGAACCCGGCGACAAGATCGCGTTGTCGTGCCCCAACATTCCGCAGTTCCCCGTCGTCTACTACGGCATCCTCAAGGCGGGCGCGGTGGTCGTGCCGCTCAACGTTCTGCTCAAGGATCGTGAGATCGCGTATCACCTCGACGATTCCGATGCCAAGGCCTACTTCTGCTTCGAGGGCACCCCCGAACTGCCGATGGGCGAGTACGGACTGTCCGGCTTCGCGCAGAGTCCGCGCTGCCGCGCCCTGTTCCGCATCACCACCGACCCGGCCGCCCCGGCCATGATCGACGGCGTCGGGACGCTCGCCGACGCCCTCGCGCGGCACGACAGCCACTTCGACGCCGTGGTCCGCGAACCCGGAGACACCGCCGTCATCCTGTACACCAGCGGCACCACCGGAAAACCCAAGGGCGCAGAACTCACTCACGCCAACATGGCGCTGAACGCGCTGACCGCCAACCGGCTGTTCGACAGCACACCCGCGACCCACGACCGGTACTTGGTGACGCTGCCGCTGTTCCACTCGTTCGGCCAGACCGTCACTCTCAACGCCGGCATCTCGGTGGGAGCGACGCTCGTGCTGCTGCCCCGGTTCGAGGCCCGCGCCGCACTCGACCTCATCGAGCGGGAGGACATCACCGTCTTCGCCGGGGTGCCCACCATGTACTGGGGTCTGCTCGGCGCCCTCGACGAGCACCCGGTAGACATCGACCGCATCGCCCGGAACATGCGCCGCGCCATCTCCGGCGGCGCCGCGTTGCCGGTAGAGATCCTCACCCGGTTTGCGGACCGGTTCGGGGTGCAGATCCTCGAGGGCTACGGCCTGTCCGAGACGTCGCCGCTCGCGACGTTCAGCGATCCCGCTCTCGAACCCCGTCCCGGGTCGATCGGTGTTCCCGTCTGGGGCATCCAGGCGCGTCTCGTCGACAAGGAGTGGAACACCGTCACCGGCACCGATCAGATCGGTGAGATCGCGTTGCGCGGCCACAACATCATGAAGGGCTACTACAACCGCCCCGACGCCACCGCGGAGGTGTTGCGCGACGGCTGGTTCCGCACCGGCGACCTCGCACGGGTCGACGAAGACGGCTTCTACTACATCGTCGATCGCGCCAAGGACCTCATCGTGCGCGGCGGTTTCAACGTCTACCCCCGCGAGATCGAGGATGTCCTCATCGGGCACGACGCCGTCTCCCTCGCCGCCGTCGTCGGTGTCCCCGACGACAGCCACGGCGAGGAGGTCAAGGCGTACATCATCCTCGAGCCGGGCGCACAGATCACCGCAGGCGAGCTGATCGCTTGGTCCAAGCAGCAGATGGCGAGCTACAAGTACCCGCGCAGCGTCGAATTCGTCGACTCCCTGCCGATGACCGCCACCGGCAAGATCCTCAAACGCGAACTCGGCAGGAGCCCCGCCGCATGAACACGACCGTTACCCAGGCGACCCCCGACGAGCTGACCGCTCCCCTCGACCTCCTCCTCACCCGCGGAACCCGCGGCGTCGCCGCCCGCATGCTCCCCGACAGTTCGTGGAGCCGGTTCGGCATCAGCCTCGCAGGCAGGCCCCGCACCGTCGCCCTGCGCGGCGGCGCCCTCGTCCGTGAACTCGGTGCGATCGTCGCCGGCACGTCCGACCGGGCTCCCGCGAAGGCCGACAAGCGTTTCGGCGACGCCGCCTGGCAGCACAATCCCGCCCTGCGGCGAGCCATGCAGGCGTATCTCGCCACGTCCCACACCGCCACTGCCCTGCTCGACGACGCCGACCTGGACTGGCGCGATCACGAACGGATGCGGTTCGTGATCGACAACCTCGTCGAAGGTCTGTCGCCGACCAACAATCCGCTCCTCAGCCCGCTCGGGTGGAAGGCGATGGTGGACACCGGCGGACTCAGTGCGGCACGCGGCGTCCGGGCCTTCCTCCGCGACATGCAGTCGAGTCCGCGGGTGCCTGCCATGGTCGAACCCGACGCCTTCGAGGTCGGGGAGCACGTGGCGGCGACGAAGGGCGCCGTCGTGTTCCAGACCCGCACGTTCGAACTGATCCACTATGCGCCGCAGACGGAGACGGTCCACTCGACGCCACTGCTGATCGTCCCGCCCGTCATCAACAAGTACTACATCCTCGACATCGCGCCGGGTCGCAGCCTGATCGAGCACCTCGTGCAGCAGGGACAGCAGGTCTTCGCGATTTCCTGGCGCAACCCCCACGCCCGGCACCGGGACTGGGGTGCCGACACGTACGGTGCCGCGATCCTGGAGGCGCTCGACGCGGTACAGTGCATCGCCGGAACCACGAGCGCCCACCTGCTCGGCACCTGCTCGGGCGGCATTCTCGCCTCGATGGTCGCCGCACACCTGACCGAGATCGGTGAGGGCGACCGCATCGCCGGTCTCACGCTGGCCGTGACCGTTCTCGATCAGACCCGCGCGGGAACGGCGTCGGCCATGATGAGCGAGCGGGCCGCTGCCGCGGCGATCCGCGACTCGGCCGCCAAGGGATACCTCGACGGCCGCACGCTCGCGGAGATGTTCGCGTGGTTGCGGCCCACCGATCTGGTCTGGAGGTACTGGGTCAACAATTACGTGCAGGGCCGGTCGCCCGCCGCATTCGACGTGCTGTTCTGGAACTCGGACACCACGCGCATGGCCGCGGCACTGCACCGCGACCTCGTCCTGCTCGGCCTGCGGAATGCGCTGACGACGCCGGGTGCCGCGACCATGCTCGGCACGCCCGTCGACCTCGGCACGGTGACCGCGGATTCGTACGTCGTCGGCGGGTCCGCCGACCACCTCTGCCCGTGGCAGTCGACGTATCGCAGTGCTCGCCTCCTCGGCAGCAAGGACTCCCGGTACGTGCTCTCGTCGAACGGGCACATCGCCTCACTCGTGAACCCGCCGGGCAACCCGCGGGCGTCGTACCGGTTCGGCGAACCCGTCTCCGAGACCCCGGACGCGTGGCTGGCCACCGCGGAGACGGCGACGGACTCGTGGTGGACCGATTACGCGCACTGGCTCGCCGAACGCAGCGGACCCGACGTCGACGCACCGCACAGCCTCGGTGCCCGGCAGTACCCGCCGCTCGCCCCCGCCCCCGGCACCTACGTCCACCACTCCTGACCCGCTCGTCACCGACAGAGGAACACCATGACCCTGCATCTCACCCATCCCGCCGAACTCGTCGAGTCGGTCGGCCGGACCATCGGAACCACTGGCCCCTACAAGGTCCTGCAAGACCAGGTGAACCTGTTCGCGGAGGCGACCGGCGACTACCAGTGGATCCACACCGATCCGGATCGCGCCGCCGCCGGGCCCTTCGGAGGCACCGTCGCACACGGCTACCTGACGCTCTCGCTGGCGCCGAGCATCCTCGCGGAGGCACTCACCGTCGACGGCGTGAACGCCGCCCTCAACTACGGGCTGAACAAGGTCCGGTTCCCGGCCCCGCTTCCCGTCGGCTCCGTCCTGCGCGCCACCGTGGACCTCACCGCAGCCGAACAGAAACCGGCCGGCATCGAAGCTGTGTTCCGGCTGACGTACGAGATCGACGGCGGAACCCGTCCGGTGTGCGTCGCCGACGTGGTGGTGCTCTACACGTGACGGTGACCGAACTGTTCGGCAACCGCGACCGGTTCGAGGACAAGATCGTTCCGGTGTGCGGGCTGCGGATCCGGGTGCGGATCCGCACCGGCACCGGGGTGCCCCTGGTGCTGTGCAACGGCATCGGCGCCGGCCTGGAAGTGCTCGAGCCGCTGGTCGCCGCGCTGGACCCGACCGCAACGATCATCCGTTTCGACGTCCCGGGCACCGGAGGCTCGCCCGCGTCCCCGGTTCCGTACGCAATCCCCGCCCTCGCCTGCGGTCTGAGCCGGTTACTCGACGAGATCGGAGTCGGCACCGTCGACGTCCTCGGGTTGTCGTGGGGCGGAGCGCTGGCCCAGCAGTTCGCCTTGCAACACCCGCGGCGGTGCCGGCGTCTCGTCCTCGTCGCCACCGGCACCGGCGCCCTCATGATTCCGGGTCATCCGCGCGTGCTCTCGAAGATGCTGACCCCGAAGCGGTTCACCGACCCCGCCTACGCGTCCGCCGTCGCCGGCGACCTGTACGGCGGCGCCGCCCGCCGCGCAGGCGGCGACGGCGACGTGGCGCGGATCTTCGGAAAGCAGCGGCAGGCCGGCTCCCGCGTCGGTTATCTCCACCAACTCCTCGCGGGCGCCCTGTGGACGAGCCTTCCCGTCCTGCCGCTCATCCGGCAGGCCACGCTTATCGTCGCGGGCACCGACGACCCGATCATTCCCGTCCTCAACGCGCGCATCATGAACGCGCTCCTGCCGCACGCGACATTGCACATCCACCCAGGCGGGCACATCGACATCGTCACCGACGCATCCGAACTCGCACCGGTCGTCGCCGGGTTCCTCGCCGACTCCGGAACCCGGGCGGGGTAAGGGTCAGCCGTCCGCTCCCATCTCGGCGAGTACCGTCCGCAGTCGATCGTTGTCCGCCGCGGTCCAGCCGTCCGGGGGCAGGATCGCGCTCCACGCGTCGGCGATGTCGACGACGTACGAATGGCCGTGCCCGTCGGGGACGCCCGTCGACACCGCCATGTCCGCCGCAACCTGCAGGAACGTCACGAACGGGAACCATTGCGTGCTGTCCAGGACGTCGTACCCGCGGTCCTCCTTCAGCCAGTCGGGTTCGCTCACGAGCAGTTCCGGCGCCCACCAGACGATCGGGTCGGACGCGTGCTGCAGGTACACCATCCGTGGCTTCCCCCACGGGGTCTCGGGACGGGGCAGATCCTCCGGCGCCCGCGCACCGAAGCGCACGGTCTCGCCGTCCTCGTAGATCGGAAGCCATTCGGGTGACCCGGGATCGCGGTTGGTCGTGACGTCTGTCCAGATCTTGTTCGCGTTCGGCGGTCCGGTGAACAGCACGCCGTCGGTGCGCGCCTCGATGTCGTCGACGCTGCCGAACGCACTCTCGCCGCCGAAGGAGCCCAGGCTCTCCCCCATCACGACGAGTTTCGGACGAGTCTCCGGGGGCAACTGCTTCCACTTGTCGTACACCGCGTCGAACTGCGCCTCCCCCGCCTGGCGGGCCCGCTCCTTGTCCACCAGGAACGACAGCCAGCTGGGGAGATACGAGTACTGCAGACCGACGATCGCGGTGTCGCCGTTGTACATGTACTCGAGTGAAGAGGCGAGGCTTTCGTTGATCCATCCGGTGCCGGTGGTGGTCGCCACGCCGATCACCGCGCGATCGAACCCACCGGCACGTTCGAGTTCGTCCGCTGCCAGTTGGGCGCTCTCCCGGATCGAATCGCCACCGCTGGCGAGCCCGGCATAGGACCGGATCGGCTCCAGCGCGGGCCGTCCACCGTTGAAGGCGGACAGTTCCTCGACGGTCGGGCCACGCGAGATGAAGGACCGGCCCTGCCGTCCCAGCGAATCCCACGTCACCAGCGATTCCGGTCCGCCCGAACGCAGCGGCGTCGTCGGCGGTTCGTCACCGGCCTTGGTCTCCTGGTTGACCGCGGCGAACGAATTGTTCAAACCGGTCATGATCGCGCGCACCGCCACCCCGTTGAGGAGTGCGAACAGCAGTGCCACCGCCAGCACGCCGATCACCGTCGCCGAGATCCGCCGCGGCACGACCCGGCTGATCTTCCGTTCGACCCACTTCACAGCCCGCAGCAGCAGCCGCGAGATCGCAACCAACAGGACGAAGATCAGCACCGCCACGATCACCGTCACGAGGTAGCCCGTCCACGGGAACGATGCGGCGCTCATGAGCGCCCGGAGCTCATCCTGCCAATTCGCGAACCACACCAGCATCACCGCGGTTCCCACGAGCCCGATCGCCAACGCCCCCCACCGAACCCAGGTCTTCACACGGTCCGAGGGCTCCCGCCGCACGAGATGGCGAACCAGAGCGGAACCCAGGAATCCGAGGGCATAGCCGACCGCCGCCGAGACACCGGTCACGAGTCCCTGGAAGAAGGGACCCCGCGGCAGCAGCGTCGGTGTCAGCGACAGCCACACGAACAGGACGGCGACGACCAAGCCCCCGAACGCATACCGGTCCGGCAGCCAGCGGCGGTGACGCGCGGGCGGTCGCGGCGATCCGGAATCGTCGGTCATCTCAACCTCTCGGTGACGGAGCGGACGCGACGATTCCTCGTTCCGCAGTTCGAGCAACGCCCTAGATGCTCTCCTCGTAGCCCGGGTGCCACGTCGCGACGGCCCAGATCACGAACACGTCGAGCAGAATGATGACGATCGACCACAGCGGGTAGTGCGGCAGCCACAGGAAATTCGCGAGTATCGACAGCGCGCAGATCACCATCGCGCCGACGCGGGCCCACGTCGCACCGGTGAACAGCATGACGCCGATGATCGCGACGATCACGCCGAGCACGATGTGGATCCACCCCCACGCCGTCGTGTCGAACTGGAAGGTGTATTCCGGCCCAGCCACGACCAGGTCATCCTTCCGCAGCGCCGAGATACCCGAGAGCACGTGCAGTATTCCGATAGTGAGCAGAATTATCGCTGCCACCATGGACGTGGCCGCTGCCACCCCCTGCTTGACCAACGATTGATCGGACATGGTCATCCCCTTCCCGGAGATGCGGTGGGATGCAGACATTGTCGCCGCAGCGTCGCGCAAGGTCAACATGTGCCCTATATAGCATCTCGCTGACAGCGGGCATTCAGACGGAGGATACTTACATTCGCCAGTTCATTTCGTATGTTGACGAAAGAGGAACGGTCATGTCCGATGAATCGCTGGTCAAACAAGGTGTGGCAAAGGGAACCTCGATGGGCGGGGCGGTGCTCCTCGTCACCGTCGGCCTGCTCGAGTTCTTCCAGGGAATCTCGGCGATCGCCAAGGACGACGTCATCGTCGTGGGCGTCGAGTACACCTACAAATTCGACGTCACCGCGTGGGGATGGTTCCATCTCGTGTTCGGCGTGATCGTGGCCGCGGTCGGCATTGCGCTGTTCACCGGCGCGACCTGGGCCCGGGTCGGGGCCATGGTCCTCTGCGCCGTCTCGATCTTCGTCAATTTCCTGTGGCTGCCGTACTACCCCCTGTGGGCGATCACGATCATCGCGCTGAACGCGGTTGTGATCTGGGCGGTCGCCACCTGGAATCCCGAAACGGTCTGATCGACGATGGACGAGGCCACGGGCGCAGACTCACTCGGCAAGGACGAACGCGCCGAACTGCTCCGGTTACGCGAAGAAGTCGCAACCCTGCGAGGCCAGGCGGCGGGTGCCGCTGCCGGTGTTCCCGCCGAACCGGTATCCCGCCCCCCACGGCAGGGACTGCGCTGGACGGCCGTGACGATTCTGCTCGTGCTCGTTGCCGTCCTCGCGGTCGCGTCGGTGACCGCGCGCTTCACCCGGAGCCAGATCCTCGACACCGACCGGTACGTGAGCACGGTGGCGCCGCTGGGCTCGAATCCCGCACTGCAGGCGGATGTCACGAACCAGATCACCGACGAGATTTTCGCCCGAGTCGACGTCGAGGGCCTCACCACCCAAGCCCTGACCGCGCTGACCGACGTGTCGAATCTCTCCGCAAACGCACCCCGCCTCGATCAGGCGGTGATCGGCCTCGCACCCGTGCTCACCAGCCAGGCCAAGAACTTCGTCCACGACACGGTCAGCTCGCTCGTACGATCCCAGCAGTTCGAGGACCTGTGGATCCAGGCGAACCGAGCAGCGCACAACGCGCTCGTGGCGGTGATGACGGGAAACTACGGACTCAGTTCGGTGGAAGTCGACCAGAGTGGCACCGTCAGCATCTCCCTCGGCACCGTCATCGACCGGGTGAAGTCTGAACTCAGCGGACGTGGCTTCGCATTCGCCGACAAGATCCCCTCGGTGGACAAGCAATTCGTGCTGTTCCAATCTCCCGAACTGGTGAAGGCACAGCGCGCCGTCAACGCACTCGACAAGGCCTCGGCGATCCTGCCGTGGCTGGGAATTGCCTGCGCCGCCGCCGCTGTGGCCGTCGCGCCCACCGGCCGGAGGCTCCGCGCCCTCGCCCTGGCGGGACTCGCGATCGCCCTCGGGATGCTCGCGCTCGCAATCGGCATTCTCGTCGGACGGGCCATCTACCTCGACAGCGTCCCACCCGACATCCTGTCCCCCGATGCGGCGACCGCAGTCATCGACACGGTGCTGGTACCGCTGCGGACGAGCCTGCGCGCGGTGGCCGTACTCGGCCTGGTGATCGCACTCGGCGCCTACCTCGTCGGTGGCTCGTCCTCGGCAACCGCCGTACGTCGCGGCTACGGGCAGGCACTCGACTTCGTTCGGCGGTCCGGCAGCGGCCGGCCACCGAACGAGGTGGAGCGGTGGGCCTACCAGCTCCGCATTCCGTTGCGCTGCGCGGTGATCGGCATCGCCGCGGTGCTGCTGATGTTCTGGCGCTACCCCACCGGACTGGTCGTGCTGTGGATCGTCATCATCGGCCTGCTGGCGCTGGTTGCGATCGAGTTGCTCATCCGTCCGGCCCGCACAGCCGCCGCGGCGACGACGGACGCTATGCCGGCGTCTTCGCCTTGATCGACTGGGTGACATCGGCACTCGGCGAACGCGGTTTCGCGTTCGCCGGCACGATCCCAATCTGCTGAACTGGTGAGGGCGCGGCGCGCAGCAAGTGGTGCACGCGCAGCGCGCAGCGGCTTCGCACAGCCGCCGCGGCGACGGACGCTACACCAGTGTCTTCGCCTTGATCGCCTGGAACTCGGCCTCGGTGATCGCCCCGGAATCGAGGAGCGCCTTGGCATCCGAGATCTCCTGAGCCGGAGACTTCCCTGCGACGTCCCGAATGTAGGTGTCCTGCGCGTGCTTGACCTGCTGGGCGGCGGCCATCGAGCGCTTCGCCATGCCGTCGCTGTTGACGATCAGGTAGATCAGCGCCGACAGGAACGGAACGAAGAACAGGAAGAAGATCCAGATCGCCTTCACCCAACCCGAAGTGTCGCGGTCCCGGAACAGATCGGTGATGATCGAGAACAGCACCGTCAGGTACGCCACGAAGGCGAAACAAACGAAGATGAACCAGAAAAACTCCCAGAAGCCTTCCATTTTCAGTGCTCCGTCCACTCGGTGTTGCCGTCAGGAGGCCAGAATTTTGGCCTTTTCCGTGTTGAATTCTTCCTCGGTGAGAACCCCCTGAGTGCGGAGTTCACCCAGTTGTTTCAGGGCGGCCATACGATCCATGCCGCCGGCCGGCGGTGCGGGCTGCGCCACCGGCGGCGGCGGAGCCTGCTGCTGTTGCGGGGCAGGCTGGTTCGCCGACCACCGCTGACCTTGTCGTCGGGAGACCCGGTTGGAGACGGCGGTCGCGGTGCCCGCCACGACGGCGGTCCGGGCGATCCCGCGCAGAAGTCCTGGCATGATGTGCTCCTCAGCTCTCGATTCGGCGGCCTGTTCAGCTGGAGGCGTCGAGCGCGTCGAGCGCCGCCAGAATGCCCTGGACGGGGATGCGCCCGGACGCCACGAGCTGGGCCCCCTCGCGCCGCAGCGCGGAAGCGAACGGTGCGGCCCAACAATTCTCGTACACGAGAACCGCCCCGGCACACCCGGGCTCGAGCACGGCCGCGGCCTCCTCGAGGTCGGTGCGGTCGATCAGGCCCGACGCCGCTTCGGCGAAGAGCGTCACGTCCACACCGCCCTCGAAACCGAGGTCCTCGACCGCGATACCGGACAGCGCACCGTCGGCATCCTTTCGGACGAAGATCAGGTCGAGTACCCGGATGATGTTCCGATCGACGAGATCGATCAGGAGTGGGAGTGCCGATCCGTCGGGTTTCCGGTCTGCAGGGAACTCCACGACGAGATAGTCGATGGGCCCGAGCACATCTAGATCGTTGTCGTTCACCGCAGGACCTCTTTTCTGAAGACAGCAGCGGCAGCCACACGGGCCTCCGCTCAGTATCCACGAGCGAGTGCGGCACCGCTAGAGAACAAAGTCACCCGATTCCGCCGTCTCGCGGGCCGCGAGATCGCGGCGGGCCGCCTTCTCGACGAGGAGGGGAATGAAGTCGCGAACCCTGCTCTCCGCCAGTCGCTTGTGAACAGTGCGCACGATGAGTTCGACGTCGACCGACGAGACCGACGGGTATCGAGCGATCAGGCGCGCGATGACCTTTTCGACTTGAAGTAGTTCGTCGTCCCCGGTCATCGAATAATCGTCATCCCGGTGGACGGCCACCGTCAAGACACGAAACGGCCTCTCGAGCAACACGGTTCGGTGCCGAGTCGCCGAATTCGGCAATCCTGGAATGAATCCAATTTCCGACTGCGTCCGGAAATATCGTTTCACGACTGCGCCGGGGGTGGAACGGCGGACAATGGGGGTACCGGGCCGCCGGCTCGTGATAGAGAACTCGCGGTAGAGAAAGGGACTGTCATGTCCGAGACATCATCGGTCAAGCAGGGCGTCGCGGCAGGCACCTCGATCGGGGCAGCCATCATCCTCGTCACGGTCGGCATCATCCAGTTCTTCCAGGGGGTCGCCGCGGTCGCCGAGAACGAAGTCTTCGTCGTCGGTATCGAATACGTCTACAAGCTGGACCTCACGACGTGGGGATGGATTCACATCGTGCTGGGCATCGTGATCCTGGGAGTCGGCCTCGCACTGTTCACCGGAGCGGGATGGGCGCGGGTGTCCGCGATCATCGTCGCCGCGATCTCGATCCTCGCCAACTTCCTGTGGCTGCCGTACTACCCGTGGTGGTCGCTGCTCATCATCGCGCTCGACGTCGTCGTCATCTGGGCCGTGTCGACCTGGAAGCCGGATCGGGTCTGATTACCCGGCAGAGCGGGAGAAACCGTGGGAAAGAAGAGCAAGGACCGGGCCGGGGCCGAGCTGTCCCGGCCCGACGGGGCCGAGCCCACCGCACCGATGAAGAACAAGGAGTACCGCCACCTGCTCCGGCCGTTGCACGGCGAACTCGTCGCCCTGCAGGAGTGGGTGAAATCCACGGGCGCACGGATCTGCATCGTCTTCGAAGGTCGCGACACCGCGGGGAAGGGCGGCGTCATCAAGGCGATCACCGAACGGGTGAGTCCGCGCGTGTTCCGCGTCGTCGCCCTGCCCGCCCCGAACGAACGCGAGCAGTCGCAGATGTACGTGCAGCGGTACCTGCCCCATCTCCCGGCGGCCGGGGAGGTCGTCGTCTTCGACCGCAGTTGGTACAACCGCGCCGGGGTCGAACGGGTAATGGGCTTCTGCACGGAAGAGGAGGCACAGCACTTCCTCCAACTGATCCCGACGGTCGAGCGTGCGATCGTCGACTCGGGAGTCATCCTGCTCAAGTACTGGCTGGAAGTGAGCCAGGAGCAGCAGACCATGCGCCTGCAGAGCCGCATCGACGACCCCCGGAAGATCTGGAAACTCTCGGACCTCGACCTGAAGTCGTACAGCCGCTGGTACGACTACTCGCGAGCGCGCGACGAGATGTTCCACCTCACCGACACCGGCTGGGCGCCGTGGTACGTCGCGGTCAACGACGACAAGAAACGCGGCAGGCTCAACATCATCAGCCACCTGCTGAGCCAGATCCCCTACGAGCCGCTGGAACGCCCCGACATCACCCTGCCCGATCGGCAGAGCCCGCACGGCTATGCGGAGCCGAGACAGCCACTGCACTGGATCCCCACCCCGTACTGAGGATCCAAGCCGGAAAGGACGAGCGGTCATGGTCTCGACGGAATCCGCGCAGACGCACACGCCCTGGTACGCCCAGGACGCCGATGCCGTCGTCGCCGCGACATCGTCCGATCGGCAATCGGGCCTGACGGCCGGAGAGGCGGACGAGCGGCGCCGACGCCACGGTCCCAACGAGATCGCCTCGGAGCCGGGCCCGTCCGCGTGGGCGATCGCGCTGGCGCAGCTGAGGGATCTGATGAACCTGATGCTGGTCGCGGTGGCGATCGTCAGCGTCGTCATCGGCGAGGTCCCGACCGCGATCATCGTCGCGGCACTCGTCGTGCTCAACGTCGTGCTGGGCACGCGGCAGGAACTGAAGGCGCGCGCCAGTGTCGACGCGCTCGCGAAGATGCAGACACCGCAGGTGCGGGTGACGCGGGACGGGACGCTCCTGCAACTCGCCGCCACAGTCCTTGTGCCGGGCGACATCGTGCAACTCGAGGCCGGTGACGTCGTCCCCGCCGACGGCCGACTGCTCACGTCGGCGACCCTCGAGACCCAGGAGGCGGCGCTGACGGGTGAGAGCGCACCTGTCCCGAAGGACACCCGGACTCTCGGCGCCGACGACGTCCCCCTCGGCGACCGCAGCAACATGGTCTTCCAGAACACCTCGGTCACCCGGGGCACCGCCACCATGGTGGTCACCGAAACCGGCATGAACACCCAGATGGGCCAGATCGCGTCGATGCTGTCGGCCGTCGCTCCGAGCAAGTCTCCGCTTCAGCGCGAACTGAATTCGCTCACCAAAGTGCTCGGCATCATCGCGTGGACGGCGGTCGCGCTCATCGTGATTCTCGGTGTGATCCGCGGGCAGAGCCTGACGACGGTGCTGCTGCTGGGCATCTCCATGGGAGTGTCCGCGATCCCGACGGGTCTGCCCACGTTCGTGCAGGCGATGCTGGCCTTCGGGGCCCGCCAGCTGGCCGAGGCGAAAGCGGTCGTGAAGAACCTCACCGACGTCGAGACGCTCGGTGCCACCAGTGCGATCAACTCGGACAAGACCGGCACGCTGACGATGAACCAGATGACCGTCCGGTCGCTGTACTTCCACGGCCGGTGGTACACCGTCGACGGCGAGGGATACAGCAAGACCGGCCGGATCACCCAGACCGCGGGCGAGGCCGCCCCCGACTTCACCCTGCTTGCGTACGGGCTGTGCCTCGACAGCGACGCCACCGTCTCCGATACCGGCGACATCGTCGGCGATCCGACCGAGGCCGCGCTCGTCGTGCTCGCGGCCAAGATCGGCGTCGACGCTCCGCTCACCCGGCGCACGTATCCCCGCGTCGCGGAAGTGCCGTTCGACTCCGCGTACAAGTTCATGGCGACGTTCCACCACCTCCAGGTCGACGGCAGCACCGAATTCGTCGAACTCGTCAAGGGTGGGCCCGACGTGGTCCTCGCCCGCTGCAGCACCGCCTACCTGCCGGGCAGGCGGGCGGTGCCACTCGACGACGTCCGGGACGAACTGACCGCGGCGAACCGGGAGTTGTCCGAGAAAGGTCTGCGCGTGCTGGCGTTCGCCGCCCGCCGACTCGACGGGCAGGAAGACGCCGCGGCGGCCGACCCCATGTCGTTCGTCGAGGACCTCACGTTCGTCGGGATGGTCGGCATCATCGACCCGCTGCGACCGGAGGCGATCGACGCCGTGCGCACCGCGCACGCCGCGGGCATCGAGGTCCGCATGATCACCGGCGACCACGCGATCACCGCGTCGGCGATCGGCGCGGAACTCGGCCTCGGCCCCGGCGCGATCGGCGGTCCCGAACTGCAGGCCATGACGGACGAGGACCTCACCGCGGCCCTCCCACGCCTGCACGTGTTCGGCCGTGTCACCCCACAGGACAAGCTCCGTCTCGCCGACATCATGCAGCGGAGCGGCGCGGTCGTGGCGATGACCGGCGACGCCGTCAACGACGCGGCCGCACTGAAGAAGGCCGACATCGGCGTCGCCATGGGTTCGGGCAGCGAGGTGACGAAACAGGCGGGCAAGATGGTGCTCACCGACGACAACTTCGGAACCCTGATCACCGCGATCCGGCTGGGCCGCAACATCTACGAAAAGATCGTGTCGTACATCCGGTACCAGATGTCGAAACTGTTCTCGCTGGTTCTGCTGTTCCTCGTCGCGAGCATCTTCGACATCAACGACGGGGTCGCGCTCACCCCGCTCATGGTGCTCTTCCAGCACTTCTTCATCACGCTGTTCCCCGTCGCGGTCATCATGCTCGACCCGGCGCCGCCGGACCTGATGAACAAGCCACCCCGCGACCCGCACACGCCGATCGCCAACCGGACGGCGTTCGGGCAGTGGCTGGCGTACGGCGTCCTGCAGTTCGCCGTCACCCTCGCCGCGATGCTGCTCGCACCGGGCGACATGAGCACGACCGAGGCGAGCGTTCCAATGACGACGGCATTCGTGGTGCTGTCGCTCGGGTCGATCCTTGCCGGACTCGTCATGCGGCGCGACCCGGAATCCGGCCTCACCCCACCGATCCTCGGCGCACTGAAGATCCTGTCCGTCCCGGTCGTCGTCACCGTGTTCGCGGTCGAGATCGGCTTCCTCCAGGACCTCCTCATGACCACGTCGCTGACCGGTGGGCAGTGGCTCGCCTGCCTCGGCTGGTCTCTGATCATCCCGGTGGTCGTGGAGGCGGAGAAGGCTCTGCGCCGCAGGCGGCACGCGCGTCCGATCACTCCGATCTCCGCGGCAGCTGCGGTCGACCCGCAACGCGCGCGCTGAGGCCGGCACCATGTCCTGGACAGGCAGCCTCGCGCAGTTGCCCGGCATCGTGACGGCACGGGCGTACCGCCGCGAGTGGTTGCGACCCGACATCACCGCCGGACTCGTCCTCACCGCACTGCTCATCCCCGCCGGGATGGGATACGCGGAGGCCGCCGGGTTGCCCGCCTACGCCGGGCTGTACGCCACGATCGTCCCGCTCCTCGCGTACGCGCTGGTGGGGCCGTCGAAAATCCTTGTCCTCGGACCGGATTCGTCGCTCGCCCCACTCATCGCCGCAGCCGTCCTGCCCCTCGCCGTCACCGACGATCCGGAGAGCGCCCTGGCCCTCGCAGGCATCCTCGGCGTCCTCATGGGCCTCATCCTCCTCGTCGGCGGGTTCCTGCATCTCGGCTTCGTGACCGAACTGCTGTCGAAGCCCATCCGGCTCGGGTACCTGAATGCGATCGCGTTGATCGTCGTCGTCGGCCAGCTACCCAAACTGCTCGGGTTCGACGTCGACGCGTCCGGACTCATCGGGGAGATCGGCGGGATCGGAAAGGCGGTATTCGGGGGCGACATCGACCCCGTCGCCGCCGCGGTGGGTCTCGGCTCCCTCGCCGTCATCGTGGCGTTCCGCATCTGGATTCCGCGCATACCGGGCGTCCTGGTCGCGGTGGTCGGGGCGATGATCCTGTCGGCCGCGCTCGGCCTCACCGACGACATCGGGATGGTCGGCGCCCTCCCCGCGGGCCTGCCGCTGCCGTCGTTCGGCGGCGTCGACTGGGGCGACGTCGGACAACTCGTCGGTCCCGCGGCCGGCATCGCCCTGATCGCGTTCGCCGACACGGGCGTGCTCTCGCGCACGTTCGCCGCCCGGCGCGGCGAAGACGTGAACGGGAGCACCGAGATGAAGGCCGTCGGCGTCGCCAACATCGCCGGCGGGCTGTTCGGCGGCTTCCCCATTTCGGCCAGCGGGTCCCGCACCCCGGTCGCCGAACAGAGCGGCGCCCGTACCCAATTGGCGTGTGTCGTCGGCGCCGTCGCGGTGCTGGTCTTCGTCCTCGTCGCCCCCGGTGTCACCGCCTACCTCCCCGACGCCACGCTCGGCGCCGTGGTGATCGTCGCGGCCACGGCGCTGGTGGACGTGGACGGCATGGTCCGGATGTGGCGGATGAGCAGCGTCGAATTCGGGCTCGCCATCGCAGCGTTCCTCGGGGTCGCCCTGGTCGGTGTGCTGCAGGGCATCCTCGTCGCAATCGGCCTTTCCTTCGTCGCCGTGGTCGCGCAGGCCTGGCAGCCGTACCGCACCGAACTCGTCCGGACGGCGGACCGGCCGGGCTTCCACGACGTGGAACGCCACCCCGACGGACTCCGCATCCCCGGACTCGTGCTGGTGCGCTTCGACGCCCCCCTGTTCTTCGCGAACGGTGAGATCTTCGACGAATACGTGCGGTCGGTGGTGGCGGAGGCACCGACCCCAGTCGAGTGGGTCGTCGTCGCCGCCGAGCCGATCACCGGACTCGACACCACCGCCGTCGACGAACTCGTCGACCTCGACACCTACCTCGAGGGCAAGGGAATCCACCTGGTGTTCGCGGAGATGAAGGGCCCGATCAAGGACCGGCTCATCCGGTTCGGGGTGGGCGACAGATTCGACGCCACGCACTTCTACCCGACCCTCGAGTCCGCGGTTGAGGCGTTCCGCGACCGCGCCGGAAGCACCGGGGATCCGGCCGAGGACTGACGCGCTCAAACAGCCTGGCCCCGAAACGTTCTGCGATACGCCGACGGCGGAACCCCCAGCACCGCACCCATGTGCTGCCGCAGGGAAGTGCCGGTTCCGAACCCGACCTCACGGGCGATGACGTCGACGGACAGGTCGGTGGTCTCGAGGAGTTGGCGCGCACGGTCGACCCGGCGGGTGGTCAGCCAGCGGTTCGGGGTGGTCCCGACCTCCTCGCCGAACCGCCGGGTGAACGTGCGGACGCTCATGTTCGCGTGCGCCGCCAACCGGTTCAGCGCGAGCGGTTCGCCGAGGCGGTGCAGCGCCCACTCGCGGGTCGCCGCGGTCGACTCCGACGTGGTCTCCGGAATCGGCCGCTCGATGTACTGGGCCTGACCGCCGTCGCGCCACGGGGGGACGACGCATCGGCGGGCCACCCGGTTGGCGACGTCGGACCCGTGGTCGCGGCGCACGATGTGCAGGCAGAGGTCCAGTCCGGCGGCGACGCCCGCCGAGGTGAGGATGTGGCCCTCGTCGACGAACAGCACGTCGGGGTCGACCCGGACCTGCGGATACGTGCGCTGGAAGTGCTCGGTGTTGCGCCAGTGGGTGGTGGCGCGCAGGCCGTCGAGCAGCCCCGCCGCGGCGAGGATGTAGGACCCGGTGCAGATCGAGACGTACCGCGTGCCGGGCCGGACGAATGCGAGGGCCCGCTCGAGGTCGGCGGGCAGACGGCCCTCGTCGTACGCCGGGCCGAGTTCGTAGGACGCGGGGATCACCACCGTGTCGGCCTCGGCCAGCAACTCCGGGCCGTGGTCGACGGACACCGAGAAGTCGGCATCCGAGCGCACCGGCCGTCCGTCGGCCGTGCACGTCTGCACGTCGTACAGCAGATTGTCGTCGGCGTCGTGCGCCCGCCCGAAGACCCGCGACGGGATCCCGAGTTCGAACGGGATCACACCGTTCAGGGCGAGCACGACCACACGATGACGCACAACCATGGCCAGATTCTTTCACATGTTGTCATTCCGGCAACTGTTCCGGCGGGGCGCCGTCCCGCAGACTTACCGTCGTGACGTCCGACATCGCGCCCCCGGCACCTCCCGCCCAGACGGCCCCGCCCCGCCTGCACTACGCCTGGCTCGTCGCGGCCGTCGCGTTCCTCGCCCTCGTGGGAGCCGCCAGCTTCCGGGCGGCGCCCTCGATCCTGATCGACCCCCTGCACCAGGACTTCGGCTGGTCGCGGGCCAGCATCTCGTCCGCCGTGTCGATCAACCTGGTGCTCTACGGACTGACGTCGCCGTTCGCGGCGGCCCTCATGGAACGCTTCGGCATGCGCCGGGTCGTCACCGCCGCGCTGGTCCTGGTGTCCGCAGGCAGCGGGCTGACCGTCTTCATGACCGCCACCTGGCAACTCGTACTGCTGTGGGGCGTGCTCGTCGGGCTCGGCACCGGTTCGATGGCGCTCGCCTTCGTCGCCACCGTCGTCGACCGCTGGTTCGTCGCCCGCCGCGGCCTCGTCACCGGCATCCTCACCGCGGGCAGCGCCGCCGGACAACTGGTGTTCCTGCCGATCCTCGCGATGGTCGCCGAGCGCTACAACTGGCAGACCGTGGCGCTGACGGTGTCGTTCGCCGCGCTCGCCGTCGTGCCGCTGGTGCTCGTGTTCCTGCGCAACCGGCCGTCGGACGTCGGGACGGTCCCGTACGGCGCCGGGCCCGACTACGTCGCGGAACCACCCGCACCGACCGGTCGCGGCGGCGCCGCGGGCCGGGCCGTGACGGTACTGCTGTCGGCGGCGCGGACCCGGGTTTTCTGGTTGCTGGCCGGCACGTTCGCCATCTGCGGGGCGAGCACCAACGGACTCGTCGGCACCCACTTCGTCCCGGCCGCGCACGACCACGGCATGCCGGTGACAGCGGCGGCGGCCCTGCTGGCGGTGATCGGGATCTTCGACGTGATCGGCACCATCGCCTCGGGCTGGTTCACCGACCGATTCGACTCACGCAAGCTCCTCGGCATCTACTACGTGCTGCGCGGGATCTCGCTGATGCTGCTGCCGATCCTGTTCGCGAACACCGTGCACCCGCCGATGATCGCGTTCGTCATCTTCTACGGCCTCGACTGGGTGGCGACCGTCCCCCCGACCGTCGCGCTGTGCCGCAAACACTTCGGCGGCGACGCCCCCATCGTGTTCGGCTGGGTGCTGGCGTCCCACCAGATCGGTGCCGGCCTCGTGGCATTCCTCGCGGGATTGGTGCGCGACCAGTTCGGCGGCTACGACGCCGCGTTCTACGTCGCGGGCGGGCTGTGCGCGATCGCGGCCGTGATGTCTCTCGCGATCGTCGCGAAACCCCGCAGGGTGGCGTCCGGGGTCGCCTGACCCGCGCCGAAACCACTCCCCGGAGCCGCCCCGGTTCCTAAGATCGGTACATGGCAGCTCAGCGCGCATCGGACGAAGTCATTGACCGCTCCAAGATCGAGAATCGGGCTCCGTCGGTAGCCGCACTGTTCGTGGACCGGGTGGCCCACTCGCCCGGTCGCGAGGCGTTCCGATACGTCGACCCGGACGACCCGACCATGTGGGCCAGCGTCACGTGGTCGGAGGCGGGCGACCGGGTGCGCAACCTCGCGGCCGGTCTCATCGTCCTCGGCGTGCAGGCCGAGCAACGGGTGGCGCTGGCGTCCGCCACCCGCTACGAATGGGTGCTCGCCGACCTGGCCGTGATGTGCGCAGGCGCGGCCACCACCACCGTGTATCCCACCTCCACGGCCGCCGACGTCGCCTACATCGTCGCCAACTCCGGCAGCCGCATCGTCTTCGCCGAGGACGACGCGCAACTCGCCAAGCTGCGCGAGAACCGCAGCGAACTCGGCGACGTCGAGAAGGTCGTCCTCATCGACGGCACCCCCGGCGACGACGACTGGGTCATCACGTTCGACCAACTGCACGACCTCGGCGAAGAACTGCTCGCCGAGACACCCGACGCCGTGCACGACCGGATCGAGGCCATCGACCCCGACGACCTCGCCACCCTGATCTACACGTCGGGCACCACCGGCAAGCCGAAGGGTGTGCGACTGTCGCACTCGGCGTGGACGTACGAAGCCGCCGCGATCGACGCCACCGGCATCCTCGACGCCGACGACCTGCAATACCTCTGGCTCCCGCTGTCCCACGTGTTCGGGAAGGTCCTGCTCACGCTGCCGCTGCAGATCGGTTTCGCGACGGCGGTCGACGGTCGCGTCGACAAGATCGTCGAGAACCTCGCGGTCGTCCAGCCCACGTTCATGGGCGCAGCCCCCCGCATCTTCGAGAAGGCGTACGCGCGGATCGTCTCCACCGTCCGTGAGGAGGGCGGACCGAAGGAGAAGATCTTCGACTGGGCCATCGGCGTCGGACTGCGGGTATCGAAGGCGAAGCAGGCCGGCAAGGGTCCGTCGCTGCTCGACTCGGTGCAGCACGCCATCGCGGATCGGCTGGTGTACAGCACGATCCGCGAACGCTTCGGCGGCCGCCTGAAGTTCTTCATCTCCGGTTCCGCGGCACTCAATCGTGATGTCGCGCAATGGTTCGACGCCGTCGGGATCGTCGTCCTCGAAGGGTACGGACTGTCCGAGACCAGTGCCGCCTCGTTCGTCAACCGCCCGTCGGCGTACCAGTTCGGCACCGTCGGCTGGCCCATCCCGGGCACCGAGACCCGGATCGCCGACGACGGCGAAATCCTCATCAAGGGTCCGGGCGTCATGAGCGGGTATCACGAGAACCCCGAAGCCACAGCCGAAGCGCTCACCGACGACGGCTGGTTCCACACCGGCGACATCGGCGAACTCGACGACAAGGGCTACCTGCGGATCACCGACCGCAAGAAGGACATGTTCAAGACGTCCAACGGCAAATACGTCGCACCCTCCGCGCTGGCGGCCACGTTCAAGGGCATCTGCCCCTACGTCGGTGAACTCATCGTCGACGGCGAAGGGAAGTCGTACTGCGTCGCCCTGATCTCCCTCGACGCCGAATCGATCGAAGAATGGGCGAAGAACAACAACCTGGGCGGCAAATCTCTCGCCGAGATCGCCAACGCCCAGGAGACCCGCAACCTGATCGGCGGCTACGTCGAGGAACTCAACGCCGGACTGAACCGGTGGGAGCAGATCAAGAAGTTCCGCATCCTCGAACGGGAACTCACCGTCGAGAACGGCGAGATCACCCCGAGCATGAAACTCAAGCGCAAGGTCGTGATGACCAACTTCTCCGGCGAACTGGAAAATCTCTACACCTGAGTTGACCCTCACGCGACGTAAGGCCGCACGGTAGAAGTCGTGAGCGAGAAACACACGGTCGGCGTGGTCGCCAGACTGGTCGGAGTGAGCGTGCGCACCCTGCACCACTACGACGAGATCGGTCTGGTGACCCCGTCCGACCGCACCCCCGGTGGGTACCGCAGCTATTCGGACGCCGACGTGGAACGTCTGCACCGCGTACTGACGTACCGCGAACTGGGATTCCCCCTCGAGGAAATCGCAGCCCTCCTCGACGACCCGGACGTCGATGCCCTCGCGCATCTGCGGCGACAGCACACGTTGCTGAGCGAACGGATCGATCGCTTACACGAGATGGCTGCAGCCGTGGAGAAGATGATGGAGGCGAAAAGCATGGGCATTCAACTCACCCCCGAAGAGCAGAACGAAATCTTCGGCGACAACTGGCCGGGCGAGGACTACGCGGCCGAGGCCGAGGAGCGGTGGGGCGACACCGACGCGTGGAAGCAGTCCCAGCAGCGCACCGCGAAGATGAGCAAGGACCACTGGAAACGCATCAAGGCCGAGGGCGACGCGTTCGAAGCCGCACTCGCACAGGCGATGACCGACGGCGTCGAACCCGGATCCGACCGGGCCGACGCACTCGCCGAGCAGCACCGCGCCGGCATCGAACGGTTCTACGACTGCGATCACGCGATGCAGGTGAACCTCGCCGAGATGTACCTCGCCGACGACCGCTTCCGCAGGCACTACGACGACGTCGCCCCGGGCCTGGCTCAGTACGTGCGGGACGTCATCGTCGCGAATGCGGAGAAGCAGTAGCACTATCCTGAGACGCATGTCCGATTCGCAGCGTCCCAGTCCCAGTCAGTACGTCGGGTATCTGTTCGGGCGGACGCTGCCGGATTCGATGCAGGACTGGGTCCGTAACGACCTCGTCGGGCCGGGCGCCTCGGTGCGGTATGTGCTCCGTTTCATGCTTCCCGTCGCCGCGGTGCTGGCCTTGTTCCTCCTCATCCCCGGTCCGATCTGGATTCCGCTGGCGATGATGGCCCTGCTGCTGCTCCCGCTGCTCTACTTTGCGGTCGCTTTGATGAACATCTACCGTCGCCACCGTCTGCTCAGCCACGGCCTCGATCCGGACCTCGTCGGCGAGAAAGCGCAGCGCCGCGCCGACCGCACCCGCGAGGACTACGAACGCCGCCACGGCCGCACCGAGGACCCGTAACCGCAGGGTGACGCATCACACCGCCTCTGCGGAGTGATGCAGCGCACGTGAACGATCGATAAGTAATGCGTTAAAGTGGCGAACGTCCGAGTGGGTACTCCCACGAACCGCGTACCCCACAGGGTGCAGCGCAGGTTCCGACAGCCTCGACGGGAAGAGCAGTCATAGATGACAGTCACAGATTCGGCGGTCACGCCCGATATTCACACGACGGCGGGAAAGCTCGCCGACCTGCGTAATCGTCAGGCCGAGGCGCAGCACCCGAGCGG
>NZ_WXYH01000002.1:0-32255 GCF_009872365.1 Rhodococcus sp. T7 | reverse complement strand
ACTCCGACCGCTTCCTCCTCGCGCTGTACGGCGCGTTCAAGGTCGGCGCGATCGTCTCCCCGTTCAACCCGCGGTCCACGGCCCGGGAGCTGGCGTATCTGCTCGAGGACTCCGGCGCGTCGGTGCTGCTGTTCGGTGGGGACACCGTCGCGGCGGTGCGGGACCTGGCCAAGCTGGAGCAGGCGCCCGCTGCCCCGGCGCTTTCGCTGGACGGCGCGGACGGCTTCGACGATTTCGTCCAGCTGGCGTCCTCCATGCCGGACAGCGACCCACAGGTCGAGGTGCGCGAGGACGACGACTGCATGATCATCTACACCTCCGGCACCACCGGGAAACCGAAGGGTGCGCTGTTCGATCACCACCGGCTGCTGTGGGTCGGCCACGCGGTGTCCTCGCTCGGCGTCAACTCCTTCGACCGGAACCTGCACGTGGCACCGATGTACCACTGCGCCGAACTGGTGCTGTTCGTGCTCAGCGGCTTCTCGATGGGCACCACCCACGTCGTGTTGCCGGCATTCGAGCCCGCCGCCGTCCTCGACGCCCTCGAGCGATACCGGATCACCGTCTTCCTCGGTGTTCCCACCATGTATCAGATGATGTTGACGGTCCCCGACCTCGAGCGGCGCGACCTCTCGCACTGGCGGCTCGGCTTCTTCGGGGCGGCACCGATGCCGCCGACTGCGGTCGCGAAACTCGTGACGACCTTCCCGGACGTCGGCTTCTTCCAGCTGTGCGGGCCGACCGAGGGTGGCCCCACCGGCATCTACTCCACGCCTGACGAGGTCGCCGTCCGTCCCGATGCGACGGGACGCTGGCCGATCACGAATGCCGAGTTCCGGCTGGTCGATCCGGATGGCAACGATGTCCCGACGGGGATGACCGGCGAGATCATCCTGCGCGGCGAGACCATCATGAAGGGCTACTGGAACAAGCCCGAGGCCACCGCCGAGACCATCCGAGACGGGTGGCTGCACACCGGGGACCTCGCCGTCCGCGACGCCGACGGTTTCATCACGATCGTCGACCGGCTCAAGGACATGATCATCACCGGCGGCCGCAACGTCTACTCGATCGAGGTCGAGAACGCCCTCGCGGGGCACCCCGACGTCCAGGACGTTGCCGTCGTCGGCCTGGACCACGCCACATTCGGGGAGACCATCGTCGCGATCGTGACCCCGGTTCCCGGTCGCGAGGTGACCCTCGAGGAGCTGCGGACGTACGCCGCCGAATACGTCGCGGACTACAAACTGCCGCGCGATCTGATCGTCCGTGACATCCCGCGCAACCCTTCCGGCAAGATCCTCAAACACGTTCTCCGCAGTGAGATTCGGGACGACTCCGCGCAACGCACGTAGACCGACGGACGACTCCGGCACATTCGAGTTCCCGGGAACCACGACGCCGTCCATATCCGATACGGCCTGACCGAAGCCGCGCTCCCGCGCGCTCATCTCCCACGGCTGTTCCAACCCCGGCGAGGTCTCGCGCGACCTCACGGCCCTACTCTCGGCCGTGCCCCCGCCGGATCCGACAAACACCACGACCACGCACGCCCGGCAGCGGCTATGAGTTCCCGGACGCGGAAGACCACACCCATCGACGGTGCCGCACTTGATTGGTCTCTTTCGGCCCCCCTCGAGCAGATGCGCTCGGGCCGAACAGTCAAGGTGCTGAACAAGATACGCAGACACGCGCCGGAACTCGTCACCGTCAGCTACTGAGAGATTCAGCGGGAGCGCCGCCGCGCAGCGGGATCGGTCTCGGCCTGCCAGCGCCCCAGCGCCTCGGCGGAGACCTTCGCGTATTTGACCAGGCTGCGCACCGAGGTGTGTCCGCTCAACGCCATCAGCATCGGCGTGGAAGCGCCCTTCTCTGCGGCGTGGGTCAGTCGCGAGTGCCGCAGCTGGTGCAGCGTGAACGGTCCGCGTCGCATCCCTTCGGTGTGCTCCTCGAGGAGCGTCGCGGCGCGGCGGTAGGAAAGTCGGGCGCGGCCGGTCGAGTTGTCGGTGTCGGTCTTGGCGACCGACGGCTTGGCTTTGCGGTCGGTCAGGAACAGCGGCCCGGACTTCCGTCCGGCGATCAGCCGGGGCAGCGGCCGTGCGGTGCCGGTCTGCCAATAGATCACCTCGCGGGCGCCGCCCTTGCGGGTGACCGTGGCGCATCGGTTCACGGTGTCCAGGTCCTCGATGTCGAGATTCAGGATCTCCTCCGCCCGCGCGGCGGACTCATACAGCATCGACCAGAACACCCGCTCGCGCAGGGCCGCGTCCATGCCCAGCAGCTCCGCAACCTCGGCGGCGGTCATCGCCTTGCTGTTGTCCGGCGCACTCGGCCGCGCCCGCAGGCGCGACACCGGATCGCCGGTCAGCCACTGTTGATCGCGTCAGTAGGCGCACGCCGCCGACACCGCGGTCAGCCGGAGGTTGTAGGTCTTGGGGGCCTTGTCGCCCCACACGTAGTCGAACCACCCCGACACCCGATCCGGGTTCAACAACCCGACATCGCCGTCCGCGCCGAAGTCGCGCACCATCCGATCCAACGCCGAGGCGTAGGCGCGGCGGGTGTTCACCGCCGCGATCGTGCCCAGAAAGGTCCGCGTCGCGTCCGCCAGCCGGATCCCGGCGGCCCGCGCCGGTAGCGAGCTCACCGATCCCACCCCGACCGCCCTTCAGCACTACGGCAGATAGTTTCCGGAGTCGCCCATCTCCGGAACGACCATCGCGGCAGGACGACTCACGAGTTACGGCAGATAGTACGCTACTATCTGCCGTAAATCCTTAGCGCCGGATTTCGAGAATCTGCTCCCCGACCCCCGAAGCCGGCCGCCTCGAGACGATCGTAGAAATCCTTGTCCTGCTCGCGAATCCGGTCGTACACCGGTACCTGGAACTCGTGCATGATCCGGTAGGGGAGCGACGCGAACGTCAGGTCGGCCTTCTTCGTCGTCATCCCGGCGGCGACGGCCTCCTCGCTGTACAGGTCGCCGAGAGCGATGGAGCGCAGTGAGTCGGATCTGACGATGTGGGTGGACGACCGCTGGACCATCGTGGCGTCGACCCCGTTGTCGACGAGGGCTTTACAGATGTCGTGCGCCGAGTTGTTGGAGCCGATGACGACGACTTTCTTGCCGATGTAATCGTCAGGACCGGGGTGGGCGCTGGAGTGATGCTGTTCCCCGGCGAAGATGTCCTGCCCGGGCACCTCGGGGATGGCGGGCTTGCCGGACATTCCCGTGGCCAGGACGAGCTGCGTGGGATGCAACGTCCTCGCCTCACCGTCACGGTCGATCTCGACGGTCCAGCGGGCCGAGTTGTCGTCGTAGGTCGCCGAGAGGCAGGTGGTTCTGCTCCAGTACGGCACCTCCATGACCTTGGTGTAGAACTCGAGCCAGTCCCCGATCTTGTCCTTCGGCGCGAACACCGGCCAATTGTCGGGGAACGGCAGGTAGGGGAGGTGGTCGTACCAGACCGGGTCGTGAAGGCACAGCGACTTGTAGCGCTTTCGCCACTGGTCGCCCGGTCGATCGTGGCGGTCGACGACGATCGACGGCACGCCGAGTTGCCGGAGGCGCGCGCCGAGGGCGATGCCGCCCTGCCCACCACCGATGACCAGGACGTAGGGCTGTAACCCTCGCCCGAGTTCGCGCTCCTCGTCGGCTTTCTTCTCCGCCCACGAACGGGTGTCCGGGTCGGAGCCGTGCACCGCCCCCAGCACGCGTCCGGCGCCGCGTGGCTCCTCGTGGCCCTTGAGCTCCTGCAACGTCGTGAGCAGTGTCCAGGCCTTGTCCTGGCCGTCGGCGGCATCGGGTCGGAGTCGAAGGTGGCCCTCGCACCGTCCCACGGCTGTTTCGAACGAGATGAAGGCCGACACCACTCCGTCTCCGTCGTCGGATGCCGGTTCGGTCGTGCTGAAGCCGGACGGGCGGGTCTCGGCGAGTCGAGCGGTGAGCATGTCGGCGATCTGCTCATGCCCCTCGACCGTCTTGATGTTCCAGGTGAACGCCGTGAGATCACGCCAGTAGCTGTCGGTCAGGAAAGCGCTCGTCGCCCGTCCGACGTCGAGCGCCGCGAGTGCCGACTCGAACTCCGACAGCCATGTGTCGATCCGCTGTTGCGCGGAGTTGTCGATGCCGAGGGTCGGCTCCAGTGTCTGGGTCATAAGGTCTCCTTCTTCGTGCAGAGCGTCCGCGGATGGTGATGCGGACCACAATGTGGTGACCACAGGAGACGCCCCGGCCGCGTGGGGCGGCAAGGGTTGCACGGGGTTGCGAGGGCGCCCCGTGCTTTGCCGGACCGTGTGATGTGGCGCACAATCGAGATCGATGACCGCTTTCGATTCCGTATCCGACCTCGAGCCGGCTGTACAGGCCGGTGACGATCCTCGTGAGTTCGCCCATGTGCTCAGCGCTGTGCATCACGCCGCGATGTCCGGCGAGCGGATGCCCGCCCGTCCGCGCAGCGTGATCGACGACTCGTGGCGACGACTCCGCGAGGCCGGCCTCGACCCCGACACCGACGGCATGGCTGAGCGCGCACTGGAGTTCGACGAGCTCGAGGAGCGTCGCCGGGAGTCGGGGCTGGTCGAGGTCATCGACGAGTTGGCGCGCGGGTTGGAGTCGTTGATCGCCGACGGCGACAACATCCTCGTGATCGCGGATGCCGGCGGTCGTGTGCTGTGGCGGAGCGGGTCGTCGAGGGTCCTGAGCCGCGCCGATCACCTGGGGTTCGTCGAGGGCGCCGACTGGGCGGAACGCTCGGTGGGCACCAACGCCATCGGTACCGCACTGATGTCGGGCAGGCCGATCCAGGTCTTCTCCGCCGAGCACTTCGTCCGGAGCCATCATTCGTGGACGTGTACCGGTGCACCGATCAAGGATCCGAGGACGGGTGCCGTCCTCGGTGTCGTCGACGTCAGCGGCCCGGCCGCGACGATCCACCCGACCACCCTGGCGCTCGTACATGCGGTCGCCCGGCTGGCCGAGTCGCAACTGCGCGAACGACATCACCGACGTCTGGACTCACTGCGCGCAGTGGCGGCCCCGATCCTGGCCCGCTCGCCGGGGCCGGCGATGGCGGTCGATGTCGACGGCTGGGTGGCTGCGGTGGACACGTTGACCCCAAGGTCGCGGCTACTCCTGCCGCGCGGCGTCGGGCCCGGTCGGCTCTTCGTCTCGGCTTTGGGAGAGTGCCAAGTGGAGGCACTGCCGGGCGGCTGGTTGGTGCGTGTCACCGATGCCGCGGACCCGTCAACGACGCGGGTCAGCTTGCAGACGGTCACCTCCGGCTCCGGCGGCGCGCAGGTCGCCGTCACCGTCGAGGGCGCGAGCGGCGGATGGACACATCAGTGTTCCCCGCGGCACGGCGAGATACTCACCCACCTCGCACGACACCGCGGCGGCGTGACCGCGGCGCAGATGTCTGCCCACCTCTTCGGCGTCGACGACCGCACGGTCACGGTGCGGGCCGAGATGTCGCGCCTGCGCAAGCGTTTCGGCGGTCTGTTGACGGCCGGACCGTATCGCTTCGCTGATGGCGTGGACGTGCACCTCATCGACTGAGGTCGAAGTCGTTTCCGTTCAGTCGTATTCGGCGACGACCAACCCGTGATCAAAGGCGTAGACGATCGCAGCAGCACGATCCCGCAGATCGAGTTTGGTGAAGATATGGTTCACATGGCTTTTCACCGTCACCGACGAGATGCCCAGCGTCGAAGCGATCTCGGTGTTGGTCTGGCCGCGTGCGATCAACCGGAGAACATCGGATTCGCGGTCGGTGAGCTCCGGTGCGACAGGCACCTGTTCGCGTCCTGCCCGTCGGAAGCCCTGTAGCACCCGTTCGGTCACCGCGGGATCGAGGAAGGCGCCGTCACGCACCACGGCGCGAACCGCCCAGATCAACGCCTCGGCGGGGGAGTCCTTCAGGATGAAGCCCGCCGCGCCTGCCCGGAGCACCCGGGAGAGCAATACGTCGTCGTCGAAAGTGGTCAGTACCAGCACCGGTGGCGGTTCGCGGAGAGACTGCACCATCGTCGTGGCGGTGATGCCGTCGATGTTGCGCATCCGCAGATCCATGACGACGATGTCGGGCCGATGTTCGGCGATCCCGGCCAGTACCTCGGAACCGTCGGCACATTCGCCGACGATGTCGAAACCGTCACGGACGCGGAGAATCCGCCGGAGCCCGGTACGGATCAGCTCCTGATCGTCGACCAGGAGTACCCGGATCTGTTCGGTGCCGGCGTCGGTCGGCCCGAGCGATGTCACACGCTCACCCCCTTCGACCGAATCCCCTCGCTTGTGGTGCGAGCGGGCAGGGCGGCCCGCACCGACCACGTGTCGTCGGCGTGGAAGGTCTCGAGGGTGCCGCCGAGCAGAGCGGCACGCTGAGTCATTCCGTCTATTCCGGTTCCGTCGCAGGTCGGTCTACGACCGCACGGAGCGGGATTGTCGATCTCGATGGAGACGCTCTCACCGACTGTCACCGCGAGCCGCGCCCGCTTCCCGGTCGAATGCTTCACGACGTTGGCCAACGACTCCTGAGCGATGCGATAGACCGCGGCGCCGACCGGGTCGGTCAGCGAGTCCATGTCGCCGGCAACGGAATAGTCGATGTCGACTCCGGCCTTGCGATAGTCATCGACGAGTTGGTCGAGGTCATTGCCGGTCGGCGGCGGGGAGGTGGATTCCGACTGCCCGGTCTGGGCTCCCAGCACGTGCACGATCGAACGGATCTCGCTCATCGCCTGGCGACCCTGACGTTCAGCATCGGCGAGGGCGTCCACCGCCTCGTCGATGTCACGGTCCTGCTCGAGTGCGCGCCGAGCACCGGTCACGTTGAGCATCGTGATGGACAGCGAATGGGCAATCACGTCATGGATCTCGCGGGCGATGCGTCGGCGTTCGTCGCTGGCCGCCCGATCCGCGCGAGCTCGCAGGACACGGGCCTGGTTGTCGGCCAGTCGCTTCTGGATGAGGACCATGTACCCGATCAACCAGCCGCAGGCCACACCCAGCCCGTACAGCGCGGGTGCTTCGAGGTGTCCGACCGCACCGAACGCGACGATCACCGCGATGCAGACGGCGCCGACGACGAGCCCCACCCGCAGCGGGTACATGGCGGCGCCGATGGCCGTCATCAGTACGAGCTGGAGTGGGGCGGCGTCGGACGGCGTGGGGATCATCAGGAAGCAGACGGTGCTGGTGATGACCCCGAAACACGCATACGACGTCGGCGGCAGGGTGAGGTCGAGGGTGAGCGTGACGACGGCGAACGCCACCGCTGGGATCAGCCAGCCGATTCGGTCGAACGGGTACCGCTGGGCGACCGAGATGACTGTCACGACCACGCTGGCCGACAGGATGACCGCCGGGTAGAGCGGGGGATAGTCGCCGCCGGCCCGCTCGATTCGGCGGCGCAATCCCGAGCCGACACCGGCGGTGAAGTGCGTCACGGTTCAACCATAGTTCCACGCGTGGGCAGAACCTCCTCCTCGCGGTGGATCCGGCCCTCCACCCACGGGTGGAGGCAACCTCAATCCCCGGGATGGCGATCGATACGGCCGATCTTCCTAGCGTTGTGAGCAGCGGTAATCCGCCGCGATCACTCCACAGGGCGCGAGAGGACAAGACAATGGCTCTGCTCACCCGACATGATTCTCGATGGCAAAAGCTCGCCGGCGATCAGCTGCTCCCGGATCTGGATCCCCCGCGCCCGGTGGTGGTCGGCTGCAATGGCACCGAGGCCTCCCTGCGGGCAGTGAAACTCGCCGTCCGTACCGTCGGCGACTCCCGGACGCTCGTGCTGATCTGTGCGACGCGGCCGTCTCGACGCCCCGAGCCGCCCACCGACCTGCACGACGCCCTCAAGGACGAGGCGTACCTCCTGACCGGGCAGGCCTCGGTCGGCGAGCATCTGCGGACCGCCGCAGAGCTCGCGAAGTGGCATGGTGCGCGGCTGGTCACCACGACGAGCGAACACGGCAGCCCGGTCCCGGTGCTCCAGCGGGTCGCGGCGCGCGTCGGCGCCGGCGCGGTGTTCATCGGGTCCGACGGTCCGCGGCCGGGGTGGACGCCCCGCAGGCTCGGCGCCCGGCTCGACCGCGGCGTCGAACTGATCGTCACCGACGGTGCGGTTCATCACCGCCGACGCACCGCCATCCGGGAGGTGAGCGAACCGCGGGTGTCCTGGCCGGCGTCCTGGCCCGCGCCCGGTCTCGCAACACACTGAACCGTTCGCGCGCGGCACATACGAGATCCGTTCATACGGCGGGTTTCTCGATCGCGCCCAGCAGCGCGTCGACGATCTCGTTCGACGGACCTAGCGGCAGCGTGTGGTGGGTCCCGGTGCTCAGCGTCACGACGCGCGCCGTGGGCAAGGTGCTGCGGATCCGACGGGCCACCTCGGCGGTGTCATGTGCCCGACTCTGCGGGGCGAGGATCGCCGTGACCCGGGATGGGTCGGTGAGTCGAGAGAGCGCGGCCCGTCGGGGCCGCTTCGGTACGATCGTCCGAGTCTTCGGGAAACCGGCTCCTGCGCAATACATCTGGGTCCACAGCGGTTCCGGGTCGGTCCCACGTGTCTCCCACGAGAGAAACCGTCGCAGACGCGGGGGAGTGGGCGCGATGAGCGTCGGGATGGCGTGCTGCAGATAGGCGATACGGAGTCCTGCGAAACACGATGTCGGGTCGAGCAGTGCCAGGTTGCGTACGCGAGCACCGTGTTGCCCGGTCGCGAAGCCCAGCGCGATCATCGCGCCGTACGAGTGGCCGACGACGTCGACCGTGTCGGTGGCCGCGGGATGGACGGCGATGTGGGCGCTGCTGATTGCGTCGGGGATCCGGTCGAGAACGGCTGCGAGCCAGTCGAATAGCTCGGCGGGAGCTCGTGGGCTCGCAGCGCCGGGACGGGACCGTCCGGCGTCGCCGAGGAGGTCGACGGCGATGACGTGGCGACCGGTCGCCAGGTGTTCCATGACGTTCACATACGACATCGACGTGGCTCCGCCGCCCGGCAAAAGGACCAGCGGCACGGCGTCGAGGGGCACGGCGTCGGGGGTGTCCGGGCGCGGCCCGATGATCGTGACCCGGGTGATGCCGTGCGCCGTCTCGACATCGATCGGATGCCCTCCCGAGCGTGCGAGGAGCGCGTCGTAGGCGTCGAAAAACGCGATGCCCTGCGGCGTGGCGGCGAAGACGTCGAGTGTCGGGCGGACCATGGCACGAACCTCCGTCGGGGTATCTCGATTATCGAGAGACTAGATCATCGAGCGAAGTCGCGTACGGTGAACTCGTGACGAACGACGATCTGGTGCACCGGCTGCGTTCGCTGACCGTCGAACTCGATGTCTTCGGGGCCGGCTTCGCCGCCCGAAACGGGTTGCACGCCACCGATGTACGTGCCCTGATCGCTCTTCTGGACCGGGATCGGGCCGGCGCCGTCGCCTCTCCTGGGTGGCTGGCGGGGCATCTCGGACTCAACAGTGCGTCGACCACCGCGCTCATCGATCGACTGGAATCGAAGGGTCTGGTGGACCGCAGGCGCGACGACTCGGATCGTCGCCGGGTTGCGCTGCACGTCACCGACGCGGCCCAGGAGATGGGCTGGACCTTCTTCGGGCCGTTGATCGACCAGGTGATCGCGGTGGCCGACGGTTTCTCCGACGACGAACTGACCACGATCCGCACATTTCTGGACCAGGTCACCGCTGCGGTGGCGGGAGTCCGGACCCGCTGAGTGTCCTGGGTCCGCAGCCGCTGACCCTGTCCGCACACCGCTCACCTCAGGGTCGAACCGGAGCCGTCCGCCCGATGGTTACCGGAACATGACCATTGTTAATTCTGCGTTCCGGCCTGGCGTCAAAAAACCCTATGTTTGTAGTATTTGGCGAAATCCGTTTGGCGTCAGGAGATTCAGGCATGGCCACGACGAATGTGTATCCGACAGACGAGGGGGTCCCGGACCGGGACGCCCAGATGCTGGCCGAACTCGGTTATACGTCCGAATTCAAACGGGAGATGAGTCCGTGGGCGAACTTCGCCCTCGGCTTCACCTACCTGTCGCCCGTCGTCGGGATCTACACGGTCTTCGCCTATGCGATGGCACAGGCCGGCCCGCCGATGATCTGGAGCCTCGTCATCGTGGGCCTCGGGCAGTTCCTGGTGGCGCTGATCTTCAGCGAGGTCGTCGCCCAGTTCCCGGTCGCGGGGGGCGTGTATCCGTGGACACGCCGACTCTGGGGCCGGAAGTACGCGTGGATGACGGGCTGGGTGTATCTGATCGCGCTGCTCGTCACCATCGGTTCGGTCGCCTACGGATCGGGGCCGTTCATCGCGTCGCTCTTCGGCTACGAGGCGACCGCCTGGACCATCGCCCTGTGTGGTGTGGTGATGGTCGCCATCGCGACCGCCATCAACTTCCTCGGCACCAGGGTGGTCTCGGCGGCGGCCGTCTTCGGTTTCGCCGCCGAGCTGATCGGCGCCCTCGTGGTCGGCGTGTATCTGATCGCCACACACCGGCAGGTCGATCTGAGTGCCCTCTTCGACTCGTTCGGCGCCTCCGAGGGCAACTACGTCTCCGGCTTCGCGGCCGCCGCACTGATCGGTCTGTTCCAGTACTACGGCTTCGAGGCGTGCGGTGACGTCGCCGAAGAGGTGCCCAACCCGGGACGACAGATCCCCAAGGCGATGCGCCGGACCATCTACATCGGCGGTGCCGCAGCCACATTCGTCTGTCTGGCGCTCATCCTGTCGGTCTCCGACATCGGCGCGATCATCTCGGGCGAGGACACCGATCCGGTGACCACCCTGCTGACCGACGCCTTCGGCGACTTCGGCATGAAGATCATCCTGGTCGTCATCCTGATCTCCTTCCTCTCCTGTGTGATCAGCCTGCAGGCCGCCGCCAGCCGGCTCGCCTACGCCTACAGCCGCGACGACATGATCATCGGTGCGCGCCATCTCAAGAAGTTCGATGCCAAACGCGCGGTTCCGCCCTTCGCACTCCTGCTCGCCGGCGCGGTGCCGTGCCTCGTGCTGCTGCTGTCGAAATTCAGCGAGGACGCCTTCTCGAAGATCCTGAACTTCTCTGCGCTCGGTATCTACATCGCCTTCCAGATGGTCGTCCTCGCCGCGCTGCGGGCACGTCTGAAGGGGTGGGTCCCGGCGGGGGCGTACTCGCTCGGCAAGTGGGGGCTGCCCGTCAACATCGCAGCCCTCGCCTACGGCATCGTCGCGATGATCAACATGGCCTGGCCGCGCAACCCCGGAACCCCTTGGTACGACAACTACATCGTGCTGCTGTCCGGCGTGACCGTCCTGGTACTCGGCCTGCTCTACATGACCGTCCATCCGGTCCACGGAAAGAGTGACGCGCCGTATGCCGACGCGATTCCGAAGAAGACCGGGGAGTAGCGACCATGACGAACATCAGAGCTGTCGTGTACGGCGTCGGAGCGATGAACTCCGTGATCACCCGCTATCTGCTCGACAAGGACGTCGAGATCGTAGGCGCCATCTCGCGCAGTCCGGACAAGGTGGGCAAGGACCTCGGCGAGGTCACCGGACTCGACCGTCGACTCGGAGTGTCGATCAGCGACGACCCGCACGAGGTGTTCACGCGGACGAGTCCCGACATCGCGGTCGTCGCGATCACCAGCTATCTCGTGGACGCCGCGGAGCACTTCCGTATCGCACTGTCGCACGGGGTCAACGTGATCACGCTGTCCGAGGAAGCGCTCTATCCCTGGAACACCGCGCCCGAACTGACCGCGGAACTCGATGCACTCGCCAAGGAGCATGGCGTGACCATCACGGGCGGGGGTTTCCAGGACAGCTTCTGGGTGAACGCGGTCGCCCAGCTGATGGGCACGGCACACCGCATCGACTCGGTCACCGGGACGAGTTCGTGGAACGTCGACGAGTACGGCCCGGAACTGGCCGAGCTGCAGCAGGTCGGCGCGACGATCGAGGAGTTCGACGCCTGGTGCCGAGAAGCCGTGCGTCCGCCCACATTCGGCCGGATCGCTCTCGATGCGCTGGTCGCCGGAGCGGGGCTGACGCCCAAGCAGATCCTGACGCGCACCGAACCCGAACTGGCACACGAGACTCTGCACTGTGCTGCCCTGGGGATCGACGTCCCGCCGGGAAAGTGCATCGGCTTCACCGACATCGACGAGATCCGCACGGAAGAGGGCCCGGTCTTCGTCTTCCGGATGTCCGGCCGGCTGTACGGCCCCGACGACAGCGATGTCAACGAATGGACGATCCACGGCGAACCCGATCTGGTGATGTCCAACGGCACCCCGCCGACGATGGCCACCACCTGCACCCAATTGGTGAACCGTATCCCCGACGTGCTCGACGCCGACCCGGGATTCGTGACCGTCGTCGATCTGCCCAGGCTGCGCTACCGGCACGGTCGGCTGCACGACCACCTGAGCAGGTGGTCATCGGATCGTTACATCGTGCGCGAAGAACTCTAACAATAGAGTATTTGGATGGACATCATGAGTGAAGTGGACGTGGCACCGCGCGTGGCGGTGGTCGGCGCGGGACCGTCGGGTTGTTTCACCGCACAGCAACTCCGCAAGCAGTGGCCGGAGGTGGAGGTCACCGCCTTCGACCGGCTACCCACCCCGTTCGGGCTCCTTCGCTACGGCGTGGCTCCCGACCATCAGGGCACGAAGAACGTGATCCGGCAACTCTCGCGGGTATTCGACGATCGGACTCGCTTCGTCGGCAACATCGAGCTCGGCCGGAACCTGTCGATCGAGGACCTGCGAGCCGCGTTCGACGTCGTGGTCCTCGCGACGGGCCTCAGCGGAGACCGCCGTCTCGGCATCCCGGGCGATGACCTGCCCGGCATCGTGGGGTCCGGGCGCTTCACCCGATGCGTCAACGACCATCCCGCCGCCGGCGACCTGCCGACGGTGGGCCGGAGGGTGGTCCTGGTGGGCGGCGGCAACGTCGCCATGGACATCATCCGGCTGCTGTCGAAGCAGCCCGACGAATTCACCGGTTCCGATCTGCACCCGGACACCCTCGGGAGACTGAGATCGGAGGGCCCACGGCGGATCGACGTGGTGGTGCGCTCCACGCCCACCGACGCCAAGTTCGACCCGGTGATGATGCGTGAACTGGCGCACCTGGCGTCGACGGAGTTCCGCCTCGCCGATGCGGGGGTGCTCGCCACGGCAGAGTCCTCCGACCCGCGGAGTGCGGCCCTGGCCCACGTCGTCGAACGCGAGAGCCCGGCGGCACCGGCCACGACGGTGGTGTTCCACTTCGGATCGACCCCGGTCGAGGTGATCGGCACCGACCGCGCGGAGGCCGTCAAGGTGCGCACCGGCGTGCACACCACGACTCTCGCGTGCGACACCGTCATCACCGCAATCGGTTTCGAGTCGGCCGTAAACGACGACCTCGACCTGACGCTGTACCGCGACGCCGATCCGGGAGAGGATTTTCTTGCTCCGGGCCTGTACCGCACCGGGTGGCTGCACAGTTCCACCGGAGCGCTTCCCGAGATGCGGGCCCGTGCCCGGGCGTTGGCGGCCCGAATCCGCCGCGATCATGCCGGTCACCATCCGGCCCGTCCGGGTCTGGTGGCAATCCCTTACGAAGTGATCGACCGGACAGTCGATTTCGACGGCTGGATGCGGATCGACGAGGCGGAGGTCGCCTCGGCCTCGCCCGGCCGCATCCGGCAGAAGGTCCGCGAGGTCGACGCGATGCTGGCGTTGGCCCGCACCGTGCCGGCCGAATCGGTCTGCTGAGACGGCAGGCCTGCAGTGAACCCGAGAATCACCCGAACACCCGAGATGGAGTGTGGAGAATCATGACCGACGTAACTGTCCTGTTCGGAACCGAGACCGGCAACGCCGAGATGGTCGCCGACGACATCGCTTCTGCCCTGGGGGAATTCGATATCGAGGCCACCGTGGTGGGGATGGAGGACTTCGACGTCGCAGATCTGGCCGCCTCCGGCACGGTCGTGCTCGTCACCTCCACCTACGGAGAGGGTGAACTGCCGGCGACGACCCAGCCCTTCTTCGATGCGATGAAGGCGGCCGAGCCTGACCTCACGGGTCTGCGGTTCGGGGCCTTCGGCCTCGGCGACAGCACCTACGACACCTACAACAACGCGATCGACATCCTCGTCGGTGCGGTGACAGACGCAGGAGCGACACAGGTCGGCGCAACGGGCCGGCACGATGCCGCGTCCTTCCAGCCGGCGGACGGACCCGTGGCCGAGTGGGCCAAACAGTTCGCCGAAGCCCTCTCTGATCGAACTCGACGAGGAGGACATGAGATGACCGCTGCGTCCATCGATCGCGAGCTCGTGCCGTGGTCGGATCCCGAATTCAGGAACAACCCCTATCCCTGGTATAGGCGACTGCAACAGGACCATCCGGTGCACAAGCTGGAGGACGGCACCTACCTGGTGTCCCGGTACGCCGACGTGAGTCATTTCGCGAAACTGCCCATCATGAGCGTCGAACCCGGATGGGCCGACGCCGGGCCCTGGGCGGTCGCGAGCGACACCGCGCTGGGTTCGGATCCCCCGCATCACACCGTGTTGCGCCGGCAGACCAACAAGTGGTTCACGCCGAAACTGGTGGACGGCTGGGTCAGGACCACCCGTGAGCTGGTCGGCGACCTGCTCGACGGTGTCGAGGCCGGTCAGGTGATCGAGGCCAGGCGCGACCTCGCCGTCGTCCCCACCCACGTCACGATGGCACGCGTCCTACAACTACCCGAAGACGATGCCGACGCCGTGATGGAGGCGATGTTCGAGGCGATGCTGATGCAAAGCGCGGAGCCCGCGGACGGCGATGTCGACCGGGCTGCAGTCGCTTTCGGCTATCTGAGTGCGCGCGTCGCCGAGATGCTCGAGGACAAGCGGGTGAACCCGGGCGACGGCCTGGCCGATTCGTTGCTCGACGCCGCCCGCGCCGGGGAGATCACCGAGAGCGAGGCTATCGCCACGATTCTGGTGTTCTATGCCGTGGGGCACATGGCCATCGGGTACCTGATCGCCTCGGGTATCGAACTGTTCGCTCGTCGGCCCGAGGTTTTCACCGCATTCCGCAACGACGAGTCAGCACGTGCGGCGATCATCAACGAGATGGTCCGGATGGACCCGCCACAACTGTCTTTCCTGCGGTTTCCTACCGAGGACGTGGAGATCGGCGGTGTGCTCATCGAGGCCGGATCGCCCATCCGCTTCATGATCGGTGCGGCCAATCGCGACCCCGAGGTCTTCGATGACCCGGATGTCTTCGACCACACCCGCCCGCCTGCGGCCAGCCGCAACCTGTCGTTCGGTCTGGGGCCGCATTCCTGTGCGGGACAGATCATCTCGCGTGCCGAGGCAACGACTGTCTTCGCCGTGCTGGCCGAACGGTACGAGCGGATCGAGTTGGCCGAGGAACCCACCGTGGCGCACAACGATTTCGCCCGGCGCTACCGAAAACTGCCGATCGTCCTGTCCTGAAAACCGATCCGATCTCACCTGCCCGCGACCCGCGGGCAGCTCGATCCACCCGAGAGGAATCATCATGTCCGACACGCTCGCGTCCGCTGCCGCGGTCCTTCAGAAGTTCTCCCTGGACACCTTCGACGGCCTGGAGTGGGAGGTGATGGGTGTCGCGGAAGGCGGCCGAGGGGCTGCTCGCCCAGGTGCGCGACGCGGTCGACAGGGGTGCGACCCTGCACGTCGGTGGAGAGCTCGCCGAGCACGGATGGTTCACCCCGGCAGTCCTGACCGGGGTCACCCCGGACATGCGCGCTTACCGTGAGGAGCTGTTCGGCCCGGTCGCCGTCGTCTATTCGGTGTCCGACGACGACGAGGCGGTCGCTCTCGCGAACGACGTCCCGTTCGGGCTCGGGGGTGCTGTCTTCTCGAGCGACGAGCAGCGGGCGATCGCGGTCGCGTCGCGACTCGAGGTGGGTATGGCCAATGTGAACACCTCGGCCGGCGAAGGCGCCGACGTGCCGTTCGGCGGAACCAAGCGTTCCGGCTTCGGGCGGGAACTCGGACCGCTCGGCATCGGCGAATTCGTCAACCGGCGCGTCTTCTACGTGCAGCGGTGACCTTCCCGCGGGCCCGCGCGTCGACGCAGCGGGGTCTGCGCCCGCTCGCCGCACGACGGTGACCGGTCGGCGCGCGGCCCGCGGAACAGGTGTCGTGTCGATCGTCACATGACTAACCTCTAACCGGGACACGGCACATCCGATGATGTGCCGCCCGAGGACGACGGCGTCAGGGCGAAGGGCGGATCAGCGATGGGACGATACGACGAGGCGTTCACACGGGCGACCGAGGACCGTGAGGGTTTCTGGCTCGACGCGGCGTCCGCGATCGACTGGACGGTCACTCCGACGCGGGCGCTCGACGACTCCGCCGCCCCGTTCTACCGGTGGTTTCCCGACGGCGAACTCAACACCTGCCACAACGCCCTGGACCGTCATGTCGCCGCGGGCCAGGGCGAGCGGACGGCCCTGATCTGGGACTCGGCGATGGTCGGCGAGGTCCGCCGCTACACCTATGCCGAGCTCCTGGACGAGGTGTCGCGGTTCGCCGGGGCACTCGCCGCCCACGGCGTGGGCGCGGGTGACCGCGTCGTGATCTACATGCCGATGATCCCCGAGGCCGCCATCGCGATGCTGGCCTGCGCGCGGATCGGGGCCGTGCACTCGGTGGTGTTCGGCGGCTTCGCCGCACCGGAACTGGCCGCCCGCATCGACGACGCGGAGCCGGTCGCCGTCGTCACCGCCTCCGGTGGGCTCGAACCGGGCCGTGCCGTGGAGTACCTGCCGATGGTCGCCAAGGCCGTCGAACTGTCGTCGGCCTCCCCGGCGACGATCATCGTCAAGGATCGCCCCGAGATCGCGGGCAGCGCCGCCGATCACGACGGCTGGCTGGACTGGGACGAGGTGACGCAGGTTGCCGAGCCCGCGGAGCCGGTGCCGGTGGCGGCGACCGATCCGCTCTACATCCTCTACACCTCCGGAACCACGGGTAAACCCAAGGGGGTGGTCCGCGACAACGGCGGTCACGCGGTGGCCCTGACGTGGTCGATGACGAACATCTACGACATCGCCGCGGGTGACGTCTGGTGGACCGCATCCGACGTGGGCTGGGTCGTCGGGCACTCCTACATCGTGTACGCCCCGCTGCTCGTCGGGGCGACGACGGTGATGTACGAGGGCAAGCCCGTGGGGACCCCCGACGCCGGCGCCTTCTGGCGGGTCGTCGCCGATCATCGGGTGAAGGCGCTGTTCACCGCGCCGACCGCGATCCGCGCGATCCGCAAGGCCGACCCGGAGGCCGCCGAGTTGGCCGCCCACGACGTGTCGTCGTTGCAGACCCTGTTCGCGGCCGGTGAGCGCCTCGACCCGGACACGTTCACCTGGGCATCGAGGATTCTCGGGGTGCCGGTCGTCGACCACTGGTGGCAGACCGAGACCGGATGGGCGATCGCCGCGAATCTGCGTGGGCTGGAACCGATGCCGATCAAGGCCGGATCGCCCACGGTGCCGGTCCCGGGTTTCCGGGTCGGGGTCGTCGACGCCGAGGGCAAGATCGTGGGCGCCGGCGAGGAGGGCAACATCGTCATCCGACTGCCACTGCCACCGGGCACCCTGGCCGGACTGTGGCGCGACGAGGAGCGTTACCGCAAGTCCTACCTCGCAGCGTTCGACGGTTACTACCTCACCGGGGACTCCGGATACGTCGACGCCGACGGTTACGTCTTCGTGCTCGGGCGTTCCGACGACGTGATCAACGTTGCCGGACACCGGCTCTCGACCGGCAGTATCGAGGCCGTCGTGGCGTCGCATCCGGCGGTCGCCGAATGTGCGGTCATCGGCATCCACGACGATCTCAAGGGGCAGCGACCGAGTGGGTATGTGGTGCTGAAGTCCGGTGTCGAGATCGAGGCCGACACCCTGCGCAGCGAGCTCGTGGCCAAGGTGCGCAACGAGATCGGTGCGGTCGCGACCTTCCGCGACGTGACCGTGGTGCCGGCACTGCCCAAGACCCGATCGGGCAAGATCCTGCGGAAGACGATGCGGCAGATCGCCGACCACGAGGAGTACACGGTCCCGTCGACCATCGAGGACCCCGACGTGCTGACCGCACTGGCCGAACAGCTCAAGGGCTGACGGGCGCACAACATGAGCGACCGCGCCCTCCGCATCGCGATAGCCGTCGTACCCTTCGTCGGGTTGGTCGGCACGATCATCACGACGGTGATCGACGCGCTGTCCCCAGGCGGCGATCTCGGCCGGGATCTGCTCGAGAACTCGGTGCTGTGGATGATCGGCGTGCAGGGCTGGATGACCGGTTGCGGTCACATGTTCTTCGGCGAGCCGATCGCCGAATCGATCGGGTGGCAGCCGAGGACGCCGTGGCAGTGGGAGGTCGGGCTGGCCAGCCTGGCGACCGGCGTCCTGGGTGTGATCGCGTCGGGGTTCGACGACGACTTCACACTGGCCACGATCATCGCCTTCGCGGTGTTCTACCTGGGGGCCGCCGTCGGGCACGTCCGGGAGATGGTGACCAGACGGAACTTCAAGGCGGGCAACGCCGGTCCGATCTTCGTCTTCGACGTGCTGGTACCGGTGTACCTGTTCGTCTTGTATGCCGTCGTGACGTAGCGGAGACTTGGCGGGTGCACGCAGACCAGCACGGCGAGCTGCCCGTCGACCCCGATGAGCGTCCGCCGCATCTTCGCGCCCGGGCGCTCGTCTGGGTGTTCGCCGGCGGGCTGTGCGGCACCGGCCTGCGGTACTTGGCCGAGCAGACCTTCCCGGCGGTCGACGGGCAATGGCCGTGGGCGACCTTCGGCGTCAACATCGCGGGCGCGTTCATCCTCGGCGCGCTGCTGGAAGTCCTTGCGCGACTGGGCCCCGACGACGGGTGGCGTCAGCGGGTGCGACTGTTCGGCGGTACCGGCATCTGCGGTGCGTTGACGACGTACAGCGCATTCGCCCTCGAGATCACAGATCTCGCACGGGCTTCGGCGGTGGTGACCGCGTTTGCCTATGCGGTGGTCAGCGTCGTGCTCGGGGTGTTGGGGGTCGGGGAGCAGATTGACGAAATCCGGCGCTAAGGGGCAATCGCCGAGCGACCTTGCGCTGTAGGTGATTTCATGTCGTCGTGACTGATGAGGGCGGCTATGGCCGGTTCGGTGCGTTGTCTCGGCAGGAGCTGGAGCGTTACTGCTACTTGGATGACGAGGACCGGCGGCTGATCGCTGCGCGGCGGCGCGACTACAACCGTCTGGGGTTCGCGGTGCAGGTGGTGACGGTGCGTCACCTGGGAATGTTCCTGGCTGATCCGCTGGATGTCCCGCCCGCGTTGATCGAGTATCTGGCCGAGCAGTTGGAGATCTCCGATCCGTCGATGGTGAAGCGGTACACCGATCGGGAGAAGACCAAGCTCGAACACGCCTGGGAAATCCAGCAGGTGTACGGACTCAAGCCGTTCGGCGAGATGGAGTCGGAGCTCACGTCGTGGATCGTCGACCAGGCGTGGATGACCGGCGACGGACCGAAGGCGATCTTCGGCGACGCAGTGACATGGCTGCGGAAGCGTCAGGCGCTGCTGCCGGGGATCACCACGTTGGAGCGGCTGATCGGCGACGGCCGCAACGCGGCGGACGCCCGGTTGTGGCGCCAGCTCGGCGAGCAGCTGACCTCGGAGTCCGCGTCTGCCTTGTTGCGGCTGCTGGAGGTTCCTGCGGAGGGCGGGCAGAAGGTCAGCGAGCTGGAGCGGCTGCGCAAGGGCGTGTTCAAGGCGTCGTCGAAGGGGATGCTCGCGGCGCTGCGCAGGGTTGTCGACCTGCAAGCGGTCGGGGTGGACAGCATCGACGTGAGGGCGATCCCGCCGCGTCGGTTGACGGGGTTGGCGACCTACGGGTTGGCGAGCAAGGCCGCCGCGCTGCGGCGGCTGCCCACGCGTGAGCAGCGCTTGGCGGTGCTGGCCGCGACGGTCGTTGTGTTGAGCGCGCGGGCGGTCGACGACGTGTTGGAGACCTTCGACATGTTGATGACGACGAAGCTTCTGTCCAAGGCCGAGCGGGAGTCTCGCGAGGAGAAGCTGCGTCGCTATCCGAGGGTGTCACGCAACGCAGGCAAGCTCGCGGCAGCGGTGAAGGTGCTGCTGGAGATGGTCGAGGTCAACCAGGACGTCGGGCTGGGCGTGGTGTTGGACATGATCGAGAAGACCGTCACCCGGGCCGAGTTGCGGCACGCGGTCCAGGCGGTCGACGAGCTGGTGCCCGCCGACGACGCGGAGCTGGATGGGCAGCGGTTGATCGAGTTGGCCGGCAAGTTCGCCACGGTCCGCCCGTTCCTGTCGATGCTGATGGACACGATCGAGTTCGGCGCGACCAGTGACGGCGCCGCCGTCCTGGCGGCAATGAAGACCCTCGCCGAGCTGCTGACATCCAGGTCGTCGGGCAAGATCCCGGCAAACCTGCTGGACGCCCGCAAGGTCGACCACGACTTGATCGTCGGCGCGTGGAAGCGCTTGATCTACACGCCGGGCCGACCGGAGGGCACCGTCGACCGGAACTCCTACACGATCTGCGTGTTGGAACAGTTCCACCGACACCTCAAGCACCGCAGCATCTTCGCGGTGCGTTCGTCGCGGTGGCGCGACCCGCGGGCGCACCTGCTGGCAGGCGAAGCCTGGGAGGCTGCGCGTGACGCCGGCATGAACGCGCTGGGCCTGCCCGCCGCGCCGACGCAGCTGCTGACCGATCACGCGACGGCGTTGGAGACCGCTTATCGGGAGTTGGCCGCACGGCTGGGCGAGGACACCCCAGCCAGCATCGACGCCGACGGCAAACTGCACGTCGCCGCGCTGGACGCCAAGGCCGAGCCCGCGTCGCTGGTCGACCTGCGCCGCCGGGTGGAGGCGATGATCCCGCGTGTGGACCTGCCGGAACTGGTCACGGAGGTGATGAGCTGGCATCCCGGTTTCACCGAGGCGTTCACCCACACCTCGGGCAACGAGGCCCGCGTCGCCGACCTCGGCTTGTCGGTGGCGGCCGTGCTCTGTTCCTATGCGATGAACGTCGGGTTCAAACCGGTGACAACGCCTGGTGTCGACGCCCTGACCAGGGATCGGCTGCTGCACGTCGACCAGTGCTACGTGCGGGCCGAGACCATCGAGGCGGCCAACGCCGTGCTGGTCGACGCCCAGGCCGACATCCCCCTGGCCCAAGCGTGGGGCGGCGGGCTGGTCGCCTCGGTGGACGGGATGCGGTTCGTGGTGCCCGTGCGCACCCATAACGCCCGCCCGAACCCGAAGTACTTCGGCCGGAAACTGGGCATCACCTGGTTGAACATGCTCAACGACCAGTCCGCCGGGCTGGCAGGCAAGGTGCTGCGCGGAACACCTCGCGATTCGCTGCACACCATCGACGTGATCGTGTCCCAGCACGGCGGGCGGATTCCGGAGGTCATCATCACCGACACCGGGTCGTATTCCGACATCGTGTTCGGACTGCTGCATCTGATCGGCCGCCAGTACCGGCCGCAGCTGGCGAACCTGCCCGATCAGCGGTTGTGGCGCATCGACGCCCGAGCCGACTACGGGCCGCTGGACAAGGCGGCGCGCGGGGTGATCGACACCGCCAAGATCGCCGCGCACTGGGAGGACATGTGCCGGATCGCGGTGTCGATCCACTCCGGTGAGGTGTCGGCGCACGAGGTCACCAGGATGATCTCCCGCGACGGGCAGCCGACCGCGTTGGGCCAGGCCATCGCCCATTTCGGGCGGATCTTCAAGACCCTGCACATCCTGCGCCTGGCCGACGACGAACCTTACCGGCGCGAGGGCAAGGCCCAGTCCAATCTCGTCGAGGGTCGTCACGACCTGGCGCGCACGATCTATCACGGCCGCAAGGGCGAGATGACCCGCGCCTACTACGAGGGCATGGAAGACCAGCTCTCGGCGCTGGGATTGGTGCTCAATTGCGTCGTCGTGTGGAACACCGTCTACGAGAACCGCGCCCTCGCCGCGCTGCGAGCCGGCGGATACCCGGTGCTCGACACCGATGTCGAGCGATTGTCGGCGTTCGTGCGCGCCCACATCGGCATCGACGGGCACTACAGCTTCCACCTGCCCGACCCCAGCGGAGTTCACCGACCGCTGCGCGACCCGGACGCCGACGACGACGAGTAGCGCGAGTCGAAGGGTGGCGGATGACCGCTCAGGACCTGACGACGCATGTCGGCGGAAGTCTCTCCTGAGCCGCGAAACAGGCCACGGCCTGCACCTCTACCTCCGACCTGACCCAACAAACTACCGCTAGATTACGGTCACGGAGAGCGTCAGTTTGTCGCTGTGCGGCACGCCCGTCCGGTCGAGGAAGTCACACATGTCATCGATCATCGGCTGCATGAGCAGCTGCCCCAGCTGACGAACCATCAGCCCGATGACCTGTGAGGACTCGGATCGCCGTGTCGAGGTCTTGCCCGAATAGCGGAGTTTGGAGATCTCTCTGCGACTCAGGTCGGTCAGCCGCTCGAGTAACTCGCTCTTTCCCTGCGGATCGAGCACAGCGCGCCGGATGTAGTTCACCACCGTCGGATGCGTCGCGAGCATGTGCCGCACCGCCTCGTCTCGAGCGGCGGCGACCTGCGCTGGGGCGCCCTCGTCCGGCACAGAGGCGATCGCCAGAGCGTAATAGTCGACGACCAGTTGCTCGACGGCGACGCGTAGCCCGTCCTTGGTCTTGAAGTGGTGCTGCACCAATCCCACGGCGACCCCGGCGGCGGCGGCGACGGCGCGCATCGAGACGCGATCCTCGCCGCGCTCGGCGTAGAGGTCGAGCGCGGCGTTGCGAATGCGGGCCTTCGCGGTGAGGTCCTCGTCACTGGCGCGGGGGTCGGTCACAGAAATTGCCTCCTATCAGAGAAAAAAGCATACACCCTTGACATTAGACAGTACATGCGCATTAATGGCTATACATCAGTATAGTCAAAAAGGGGTTGATGATGTCGCAGTCGAGTTCGCTGCAGGGCGTGCAGGTGGTGTCGCTCGCGATCAATCTGCCGGGCCCGCTCGCCGCCGCGCGGCTACGGGCGCTGGGCGCCACCGTCACCAAGATCGAACCGCCGGCCGGCGACCCGCTGCGGGCCGTGGCGCCGACGTGGTACGACGAGCTCACTGTGGGCCAGCGGGTCGTGACCCTCGACCTCAAGGACCCCGCTGATCGGGCGGTGGCGGCGCGCGAGCTGTCGCGTGCCGACCTGATGCTCACCGCCATGCGCCCCTCGGCGCTGGTCAAGCTCGGCCTGGACGAGTTGACCGCGGCGAATCCGCACCTGTCGCATATCGAGATCGTCGGGCACGACGGGATCGCGGCGGAGCAGCCCGGCCATGACCTGACGTACCAGGCCCTGCACGGCACTCTCCAGCCGCCGACGATGCCGACCGTCCCGGTGGCCGACCTGCTCGGCGCCGAGCGCGCCGTGTCCGCGGCCCTGCTCGCCCTGCGCGTGGCCGCGGAGTCCGGCGTGGGACACCGCGAGCGGGTCGTCCTCGAACAGGCGGCCGCCGACGCCGGCGCCGCAGTTCGGCACGGTCTGATGGGAGCGGGCGCGCCGCTCGGCGGGGCGCATCCCGGTTACCGGATCTACTCCAGCTCCGACGGCCACGTCGCGCTGGCCGCGCTCGAGCCGCACTTCTGGGAGCGCGCCCGCGCCGGTCTCGGTGTCGAGGGCACCCAGGAGGAGCTCGAGCAGACGTTTCTTTCCAAGCCGACGCGCGAATGGGAGGAGGTCGCGAAGCGCCTCGACATTCCCCTGATCGGAATCCGCGATTCGGCACCCCGTAATTCAGCACAAGGAGCTTTGTCATGAGTGTTCGCGAGGCCGTTATCGTCGGCGCGGTCCGGACCCCGGTCGGCCGTCGCGGAGGGATCCTCAGCGCATGGCATCCGGTGGACCTGCTCGGGCAGACGCTGCGGGAGCTTGTGGCCCGCGCCGGCGTCGACCCCGCCGCGATCGAGGACGTCATCACCGGCTGCGTCATCCAGCACGATGTCCAGTCGGGCAATCTCGGCCGCCACGCGGTGCTCGCCGCCGGGCTGCCCGAGTCGGTCCCCGCGGTGACGATCGACCGCCAGTGCGGTTCAGGGCAGCAGGCGGTCAGCTTCGCCGCCCAGGCGGTGATGGCGGGTTCCCACGACCTGGTGATCGCCTGCGGCGTCGAGTCGATGTCACGGGTGCCGATGCCTCCGGCGTTCCTGCCCGGCGCGCCGCTCGGCCCGCAGTACAGCCCGCGCGAACTCGACCGCTACGACGGTGGGCTGATGGCGCAGGGCCCGTCGTCGGAGCTGATGAACGAGAGGTTCGACCTGAGCCGAGCGGCGTTGGACGCGTTCAGCGCTCGCAGCCACGAGCGGGCGCACGCCGCGACGCGGGCCGGGAAGTTCCGCGACCAGATGGTGCCGATCACCGCCGACCCCGACGACCCGACCGGTCCGGTCATCGACTCGGACGAGGGCATCCGCGAGCACATCGACCCCGCCAAGATGGCGAGCCTGAAAGCCGTGTTCGGCGCCGACGGGCGGACCACGGCGGCCAACTCCTCGCAGATCAGCGACGGCGCGGCCGCGCTGCTGATCGCCGACCGCGAGTACGCCGAGCGCAACGGCCTCATCCCACGCGCCCGGTTCCGCGCGCTGTCGGTCGCCGCCGCCGACCCGATCATCCAGTTCACCGCGATCCTCGACGCCGCCCACAAGGCGCTCGGCCGAAGCGGGTTGGCCGTCGAGGAGATCGACCTGTTCGAGGTCAACGAGGCCTTCGCCGGTGTGCCGCTGATCTTCCAACGGGAATTCGGCGTCCCGGACGACAAGCTGAACGTCAACGGCGGCTCCGTCGCCCTCGGCCACCCGCTGGGCTCGACCGGAGCCCGGATGCTCACCGACCTGCTCTGCGAACTCGAACGCTCCGGCAAGAGGTTCGGCTTGCAGACCGTCTGCGAGGCCACCGGCACCGCGAACGCCACCATCATCGAACGCATCTGAGGACGTCATGAGCCACGAGATCGTGAGGGGCCTGCCCTCCACCCACGGCGACCACTATCAACTCAACACCACCACCATCATCCGGCACGCCGCGCGCACCTATCCCGAGCAGGAGATCGTGTACCGCACCGCGGACGGCGGCTGGGACCGGTACACCTACGCCGATGCCTACGCGCGAATCCAACGAAGTGCCAATGCACTTCGCTCGATCGGCGTCGGGCCGGGCGATGTGGTCGGGATCCTCGACTGGAACAGCAAGCGGCACTACGAGCTGTACTGGGCGATTCCCGGCCTCGCTGCCGTGATGTTGCAGATGAACCTGCGTTTGGCGCCAGAGGATCTCGCTTACGTCACCGGACACAGTGATGCATCGGTGGTCCTCATCGACGAGTCGCTGCTTCCGGTTGCCGAGGCGCTGGCACCGCATACGCCGAACGTGAAGACGTGGGTGGTGATGACCGATAAGCCGCTGGCCGACATCACCACCACGCTCCCGCACGCGGTGCACTGGGAGGACCTGCTCGCGGACGCCGGCCCGGAGATCGACTGGCCGGTCATCGACGAAACCTCCTCCTACAGCGCGTGTTACACCACCGGCACCACCGGCAGGCCCAAGGGCATCTACTACTCGCATCGCGGCATCTACCTGCACACCCTCGCCGAGGTCGCCGGACTCGGGATGAGCAGCGACGATGCCGTCATGCTCATCACGCCGATGTTCCACGGCCAGGGCTGGGGCCTACCCCAGGCGGCCGCCTACAGTGCCGCAAAAATCGTGCTGCCCGGTCGCTACATCGCCGAGGACACATCCGTCCTCGTGGACGCGATGATCGCGGAGCAAGTCACCGTCGCAAACGGTGCGCCGGCGATCTTCCAGCCCATGATGAACTACATCAAGACGCTTGCGGTCGCACCGGACTTCTCCCGCGCGCGGCTGCTGTCCGGTGCCACCGAGCCGCCGCTGTCGCTGATGCGCGACTTCCACGACATCACTGGAGCCGACGTCATCCACGCCTACGGCGCCACCGAGACCACCCCTCTGGTCGCGGTGAACCGGGGACTGAAGCCCTCGCTGCGCGGTGTGATCTCGGACGAGGAGAAGTGGGATCTCAAGCGTAAGCAGGGTTTGCCGGTCAACGGCATCGACATCCGGATCGTCGACGCGGAAGGCAACGATCTCCCGCACGACGGCACGAGTCAGGGTGAAGTGCTGCTGCGCGGACCGTGGATCATCGAGCGCTATCACAAGCTCGACGACGACGCCGACAAGTTCCTCGACGGGTATTGGCGTAGCGGCGATGTCGGGACCATCGACCCGAATGGTTACTTGAAGATCACCGACCGGATCAAGGACGTGGTCAAGTCGGGTGGCGAATGGATTTCCTCCATCGACATGGAGAACGCACTCGTTGCCCATCCGAAGATCGCCGAGGCGGCCGTCATCGGCGTCCCGCACCCGAAGTGGCAGGAGCGTCCAGTAGCACTCGTCGTGACGACCGACGGGCAGGAACTTCCACTGTCGGAGATCCACGAATTGCTCGCCGATGCATTCGCCAAATGGCAATTGCCCGAGACCGTCCTGTATCTGGACCAGCTGCCCCGCACCAGCGTCGGCAAGCTCGACAAGAAGGCCATGCGCGCCGCGCACACCAACGTCTACGAGGACGTCCGATGAACCCCGACAACGCCCCGCTACGCACGGCCCGCGACAGCCACCTCCTGATCCTGGAGATCAACCGGCCCAAGGCTCGCAACAGTCTGAACGAGGCGGTGCTCACCGCCTTGAACACCGAGCTCGTCGCGGCTCGGCACGACGACGAGATCCGTGCCATCGTGCTCACCGGCGCCGGCGGGATCTTCTGCGCCGGAGCCGACATCACCAATTTCGACGCCATTCGCGACCAGTCGCTGCTCGGCGATCGAGCCGCGCTGGGCGGCACCATCTGGGCCGACCTGGGCCGATTCCCGAAGCCGGTCCTCGCTGCGGTCGAGGGCCTCGCACTCGGCGGCGGCTGCGAGTTGGCGCTTGCCTGCGACATCGTCATCGCCGGCGAATCCGCCAAGTTCGGTGTCCCGGAGGTGAAGCTCGGCGTGATCCCGGGCGGCGGCGGAACCCAGCGCCTGATTCAGGCCGTCGGCAAGTCCAAGGCGATGGCCCTACTGCTCACCGGCGACTTCCTGTCCGCACAGCGGGCGTGCGCGGCCGGCATCGTCGCCGAGACCGTCCCGGACGGCACCGCCCTCGAAGCGGCGGTCGCCATGGCGCAGCGGATCGCCGCCAACTCACCGCTCGCGGTGGCGCTGGCCAAGGATGCCGCCCTCCAGGCCCTGGAAACCTCTCTGGCGCAAGGACTCGAGCACGAGAAGCGCAACTTTCACGTTGCCATCCATTCCGCCGACAGCCGCGAGGGCCAGGCCGCGTTCCTCGCCAAGCGCGCCCCCGAATTCACCGGAAAGTAGGACCGATCATGAGCGAGCTGTTCCCCGATTACCGCTCCCCGTGGGAGACCGACGATCAGGCGCTGCTGCGTAAGCACGCCGCCGAGTTCTTCCGCAAGGAAGCCACCCCGAACCAGGACCGTTGGGCCGCGCAGCACCAGGTCGACCGCGAGTTCTGGACCAAGGCCGGCGCCGCGGGACTGCTGTGCCTCGACATCGCCGAAGAATACGGCGGCGGGGGCGGCAACTTCGGCCACGAGGCGATCGTGCAGCAGGAGATCGCCTACGCCCACGACACCGCGTTCGGCTTCGCCGTGCACTCGACGATCGTCGCGCACTACATCGCCGCCTATGCCACCGAGGACCAGAAGAAGCGCTGGCTATCGAAATGTGCGAGCGGTGAGAGCGTCCTCGCCATTGCGATGACCGAACCCGGCACCGGCTCGGACCTGCAGGCCGTACGGACCACCGCGGTTCGCGACGGCGGCCACTACGTGATCAACGGCTCGAAGACGTTCATCTCGAACGCGTCGCACTGCGACCTGCTCGTCATCGTCGCCAAAACGGACCCGAGCCAAGGTTCCAAGGGTATCTCGCTGCTCGTCGCGGAGACGGAGAATCTTCCGGGGTTCGAGCGTGGGCGGGTGCTGGACAAGATCGGCCAGCACGGCCAGGACACCCGCGAGTTGTCGTTCACCGACATGCGGGTGCCGGCAGCGAATCTGCTCGGCGGCGTCGAGGGGCAGGGCTTCTACCAGCTGATGGGTCAGCTGCAGCGTGAGCGGCTGATCCTCGGTGTCGGCGGTGTCGCGGTGGCCGAGGCCGCGGTGGCGGAGAGCATCAGGTACGCCAAGGAACGTCACGCCTTCGGCAAGCCGATCCTGAACTTCCAGAACACGAAGTTCGTACTCGCCGAGTGCAAGACCGACGTGCTGGCCGGCAAGACCCTGATGGACCACTGCATCCAGCGTCACCTCGACGGCACCCTCGACGCGGCGACCGCGTCGATGGCCAAGCTGTGGGGCAGCGACAAGCAGTGCGAGATCGTCGACCGCTGCCTGCAGGTCTTCGGTGGCTACGGCTACATGATGGAGTACCCGATCGCGCAGATGTACGCCGCTTCCCGCGTGCAGAAGATCTACGGCGGCACCAACGAGATCATGAAGGAACTCATCGGCCGCGCCTTATGAGGTTGACCTTCGCGCAGTGACACCACTGCGTCAGTCACACCTCACTTTGTCAAAAACCCGATGTTCTCAACCTATTTCGTCAGGAGTATTCATGCATATCACCGGAACCAACGCACTCGTCACCGGCGGAGCCTCGGGCCTCGGACTGGCCACCGTCACCGCCCTCGCCAAGTCGGGCGCCCGGGTAATCGCCGTCGACCTGCCCACCGCGAACACGGATGCGCTGGCTGCTCTCGGCGACACCGTGGAATTCGCTCCGGCGGATGTCACCGACGAGGCCGCGGTCACCGAGGCGGTCGAGCGCGCCAACGCGGAGTCCTCACTGCGAATCACCGTGAACTGCGCCGGCATCGGCAACGCCGTCAAGACCGTCGGTAAGAACGGACCGTTCCCGCTGGCCGAATTCGAGAAGATCGTCAAGGTCAACCTGACCGGAACCTTCAACGTCATCCGCCTCGCCGCGCACGCGATGTCGCAGAACGAGCCCGTCGACGGCGAGCGCGGCGTGATCGTCAACACCGCCTCGGTCGCGGCCTTCGACGGGCAGATCGGACAGGCCGCGTACTCGGCATCGAAGGGCGGGATCGTCGGCGCCACCCTGCCGATCGCCCGCGACCTGGCGTCGCTGCTGATCCGGGTGAACACCATCGCGCCCGGCCTGTTCAAGACCCCGCTGCTGGGCACGCTGCCCGAGGCGGCTCAGATTTCGCTGGGACAGCAGGTGCCGCACCCGAACCGGCTCGGCGACCCCGCCGAGTACGCGCAGCTGGTCGAGGCGATCGTGACCAACCCGATGCTCAACGGCGAAACCATCCGCCTCGACGGCGCGATCCGCATGGCGCCGCGGTGAAACCCGTCGGCGTGCAGGTGGGATCGCACCATGAGCACACACGCCTTGTATACGCCGAGGACCTGGGCATCGGCCAGCGTTTCGACTTGGGCTCACACACGGTGACCGAGGCCGAACTCGTCGACTTCGCCACCCACTGGGATCCCCAGTGGTTTCACATCGACCGGGCGGCGGCGCAGGACGGCCAGTTCGGTGGCCTGATCGCCAGTGGAATCCACACGTTGGCGATCCTGCAACGGCTGACATTCGACGCAGTGGGGCACAGCTGGGCGGCCATTGCCGGGCGCGGCATCCGAGATCTGCGGTTCCGCCGTCCCGTGCGTCCAGGAGACGTGCTGACCGGCACCGTCGTCATCGACGACATCCAGTTCGACGACCGGGCACGCGCCCTCGTCACCACCGAGAGCACCGTGGTCGACAGCGAAGGCCGCGTCGTGCTGACCGTCCTGCTCGACGCCTACCTGCACTCGCGCACACGTCAACCATCGACCACCTGAGACGACGATTCGGAGACATCAATGCCAGAGGCATACATCATCGACGCGGCACGCACCCCGGTAGGCCGCCGCCGCGGCGCACTGGCCGCCGCACACCCGGTCGACCTCGCGGCCCATGTGATCGGCGCACTCGTCGAACGCAACGGTGTCGACCCCGCGTCGGTCGACGACGTGATCCTCGGCTGCCTGGACAACATCGGTCCGCAGGCGGGCGATATCGCCCGCACCGCGGCCCTCGCTGCGGGCCTGCCCGAGACAGTGCCCGGCGTGACCATCGACCGCCAGTGCGGATCCTCGCAACAGGCTGTACATTTCGCCGCGCAGGCCGTGATGAGCGGCACCGCCGACCTCATCGTCGCGGGCGGGGTGCAGAACATGAGCCAGATCCCACTGATGTCGTCGGTCACCGCGGGCGAGGCGTTCGGCGTGCGCGACCCCTACTCGGGCTCGACGAGGTGGCGGGCCCGCTACGGGGACGAGACGATCTCGCAGTTCCGCGGCGCCGAGATGATCGCCGAAAAGTGGGGAATCGACCGGGAGGCGATGGAGCAGTACGCCCTGGAAAGCCACCGCCGGGCGCTGCAGGCGATCGCCGGCGGACGCTTCGCCGCCGAGATCCTCCCCTACCAGCAGATGACGACCGACGAAGGACCGCGCGCCGACACCACACCGGAGAAGATGGCCGCCCTGCCGAGCCTCACGCCGGGGGGGGCGCTTGAGCGCCGCGGTCGCCAGCCAGATCTCCGACGGCGCCTCGGGCATGCTCATCGCCTCCGCCGAGGCGGTACGCCGCCACGACCTGGCTCCGCGGGCCCGGATCCATCACCTGACCGTGCTCGGCGCCGATCCGGTCATGATGCTCGCCGCACCGATCCCCGCCACCGAACGGGCACTCGAGCGGACCGGCATGCGCATCGACGACTTCGACGTGTTCGAGGTCAACGAGGCGTTCGCCCCGGTCGTGATGGCGTGGTTGCAGGAGACCGGCGCCGACCCGGAGCGGGTGAACCCCAACGGCGGCGCCATCGCTCTCGGCCACCCGATCGGCGCCACCGGCACCCGGCTGATGACCACCATGCTGCACGAACTCGAACGCTCCGGCGGACGCTACGGGTTGCAGACCATGTGCGAGGGCGGCGGACAAGCCAACGTCACCATCATCGAGCGGCTCGGCTGATCCGATGACCCCGACCGCTATCCGGACCGTCCGCACCGGCCGCCTGCTTCACATCACGATCGACCGGCCCGGCCGCATGAACGCCCTCGGCGTCGACGACCTGGTCGCACTCGACACCGCGATCAGCGGGGCGGAAGCGACCGGTGCCCGCGCGATCGTGCTCACCGGCGCGGGAAGAGCCTTCTGCACGGGAGCGGATCTGACCGCGGTGACGGGCGAGGAACCCGAGGTGGTGATGGACGCCGCGAACCGGGTGATCCGCGGCATCGTCTCCGCGCCGGTCCCCGTCATCGCCGCCGTCAACGGCCCCGCGGTCGGGTACGGAGTGGCGCTCGCCTGCGCCGCAGACCTCACCTACGCCGCCGAAAGCGCGTATTTCCTGTTGTCGTTCACCAGCATCGGGCTGATGCCCGACGGCGGCGCGACCGCGCTCGTCGCCGCGGCGATCGGCCGGGCGCGGGCTACAGAATTAGCGCTGCTCGGGCAGCGGCTTTCCGCCACCGACGCCGCCCAGACCGGCTTGGTGGCCCGGATCCTGCCGGATGACCAGCTCGCGGCCCATGTCGAGGCCGTCGCCGGCACGCTGGGAGCCGGGCCGCGGCGCGCCCTCGAACTGACCAGACGGGCGCTCGCCGCGTCCACCCTGGGCCACCTCGACCACGCCCTCGAGCGTGAACGAGCCGGACAGATCGAACTCATCGGCACACCGGATTTCGCCGAGGGCGCCGACGCCGTCCTCACCAAACGTCCCCCCACATTTGCTTAGCAGACCACCCGCCGATCATAGGAGAATCATGGCAACCCTTGGTGGACAACTGACATTGAACGCACGCCGCCACCCGGACCGGCCCGCGCTGATCTTCGAGGGCGTCGAGCGCAGCTACGGGCAGCTCGACCGGGAAATCAACCAGTACGCCAACGCGCTGCTGTCCCTCGGCGTGCAGAAGGGCGACCGCGTGGCGGTGCTGTCGCCGAACTCCGACCGCTTCCTCCTCGCGCTGTACGGCGCGTTCAAGGTCGGCGCGATCGTCTCCCCGTTCAACCCGCGGTCC
>NZ_WXYH01000198.1:0-89153 GCF_009872365.1 Rhodococcus sp. T7 | reverse complement strand
CCGCTCGGGTGCTGCGCCTCGGCCTGACGATTACGCAGGTCGGCGAGCTTTCCCGCCGTCGTGTGAATATCGGGCGTACTCGCCGACTCCGCCGCGCTCGGCTCCTGAACAGTGGTCATGACAGGTCAGCTTAACGAGCGGCGACGAGCTTCTGCCAAGGGAGGTGGTCAGGCGGCGGGTTGCCCGGACCCGGCTACTGACCAGTACCTTTTCCTGCTCGTCCTAGGCTGTGGTGATGTGGACCGACCTGAACCGACCCCCTCTCAACGCCGACAATCTGCGGGCAGCGCTCGTCCGCGGTGACGACGACAGCGACACCCGCAAGTTCTGGTCGCGGCTCGACGTGGTGCAGGAGACCGGGTCCACCAACGCGGATCTTCTCGCGCGCGCCGCGACGTCGGACTGCGACCGGCACGTGCTGCTCGCCGAATTCCAGGGCAGCGGCCGGGGCCGCCACTCCCGCGCCTGGGTGAGCCCGCCGCAGGCGCAGATCGCGGTCTCGGCGTTGTTGACGATGCCGGGGATGCGCGTCCAGGACATGGGGTGGCTGCCGCTGCTGACCGGCGTCGCCGTCGTCGACGCGCTGCGCGCCACCGCCAAGGTGCCTGCGGAACTGAAGTGGCCCAACGATGTGCTCATCGACGGACGGAAAGTCGCCGGGATCCTCGCCGAGGTGTCCGCCACGGCACCGGATCCCGCGGTCGTCGTCGGGATCGGACTCAACGTGAGCCTCACCAGAGAGGAACTGCCCGTCGAGCACGCGACGTCGCTCGTCCTCGAAGGCGCCGAGGTCAGCGACCGCGACACCCTGGTTCGGGCGGTGCTGCGGGCCATCGCCGATCGCTGGCAGCAGTGGCACGACGCGAACTGGGACGTCGCGGAACTCGCCGGGGCCTACCGAGAGCGCTGCGGCACGCTCGGCCAGCGGGTGCGCGCCGAACTGCCCGGCGGGCGTGAACTGATCGGCATCGCAACGGACGTCGACGCGGAGGGCCGGGTCGTGATCGCCCCCGACGGACAGCCCGGCACGGTCGCCGTCGCCGCAGGTGACATCACACATTTACGCCCGGTGCGCACCGAGTAGTGCCACACTGTGGTACATGAGTACCTCAATTCCGGAGTCCTCCGTCACCGCAGCCCGGCGCACGTTGACCGGGCTCACGGTGGTGCTCGGTCTGCTCACCCTGGGCCTGGGCATCGCCGTGCTCGTGTGGCCACACGTGACCCTCACGGTGCTGGCCGTCCTGATCGCCATCCAGTTCTTCGGATTCGGGATCGTCCAGATCATCCGGGCGTTCGCCGACGTCGAGGCCAGTGGAGGCGCGCGCACCCTCGTGGGCGTATCCGGCGCCCTGGCAATACTTCTCGCGTTCCTCGTGCTGAGGAGCCCGCTCCAGACCGTTGTCATCATCGCGCTCATAATCGGTGCGTGGTGGGTGTTCCGGGGTGTCCTCGAAATCGTCGAGGGCGCCTCCGGTTCGGTCGCGAACCGTGGCCTCACCATCGTGCTCGGAGTGATCAGCGTCGTCGCCGGGGCGTTCGTGCTCCTGCAGCCCGAACTGTCGCTCGAGGTGTTCGTGATCGTGGTCGGCGTGTGGATGGTGCTGTACGGCCTCATCATCGTGATCACCCCGATCGTGCTCAGCCGCATGCGGTAGGGGCACACTCTTCGCATGGGATATCCGGAGGACGCGCTCGCCGAGGACGAGGAACTACTGCTTCACCGCCATCCGCACTGGAAGATGTTGCTGCTCCCCGCCGTCACCTTTCTGCTGGCGACGGCGGTCGCGGGTTTCGCGGCGGGTTTCGCCGAGAACAAGCTGGACGGCTCCGCGCTGAACGTCGTGCTCGTCGTCGTCCTCGTGCTGTGGCTGGGACTCGTCGGATGGCGCTGTGTCGCGCCGTTTCTCAGCTGGAAGTTCACCCACTTCATCGTCACCGACCGCCGCGTCCTCATCCGCCGGGGTGTGATGACGCACACGGGGATCGACATTCCGATGGGGCGCATCAGCAACGTGCAGTTCCGGCACGGCCTCCTCGACAGGATGCTCCGCACCGGAACGCTGGTCATCGTGTCGTCCTCCGACGATCCGCTGGAATTCGACGACATCCCCGACGTTCAGCGCGTCCACTCCCTGCTCTACCACCAGGTGTTCGACGCGATGGATCTCCACCGCGAACGCGAGCGGGAAGACCCGCGCGGCGACGCCGACACCGGCAAAGGCTGGTAACCGGTCACAGCCGTCTCCGCACCTCCGTACGCTGTGGAGGTGACTGCTGTATTGCTTGCCGAAGATGACGAAGCCATCGCCGCCCCGCTGTCGCGGGCACTGGGCCGGGAAGGATACGACGTCACCATCGAGCAGACCGGCCCGGCAGCGCTGGAGCAGGCGCTCGACGGGGCTTACGACCTGCTGATCCTGGACCTCGGACTCCCGGGGATGGACGGTCTCGAGGTGTGCAGGCAGGTGCGTGCCCACAGTTCGGAACTGGCGGTGCTCATGCTCACCGCGCGCACCGACGAGGTCGACTTCGTCGTCGGACTCGACGCCGGAGCCGACGACTACGTCGGGAAGCCGTTCCGGTTGGCGGAGTTGATGGCCCGGGTGCGTGCCCTGCTGCGTCGCCGCGGCGGTGGCGAGGATTCCGTCGTCGAGGTCGGGGGCATCCGGCTCGAGCCGGCGGCCCGCCGGGTGCTCGTGAACGGAACCGAGATCGCCCTCGCCAACAAGGAGTACGAGCTTCTGCGGGTGCTGCTCGAACACGCTGGACAGGTGGTGTCCCGGGACACCATCCTCGCGGAAGTGTGGGGCGACGTGGAACTGCGCGGCTCGAAGACCCTCGACATGCACATGTCGTGGCTTCGCCGGAAGATCGGTGACGAGGGCCCCGCCGCCGAACGTCGCATCGCGACGGTCCGCGGCGTCGGTTTCCGCATCAACACCGACTAGGCGGGGTAGTGCGCCGCAGAATTCTCCAGTCGATCCTCGCAGTCGTGATCCTGACGGCGCTGCTGCTCGGTGTGCCGCTGATCTACACGGCCTGGTTGTGGGTCGAGGACTTCAACCGGAGTGACCTGCAGGTCCGGCTGGATCGGATGGCGACGGAGATCATCACCCAGGAGGGCATCAACGGCGTCGTCGAGGGCAACCTCGACACGAACTCCCTGCGACTGCTGACGCCCGCCGGGGGCCGACTCGTCGTGGTGTACCCGACCACCGACGACGGCGCCGCACGTGTGGACATCGGCGAACCGGCCGTGCAGTCGCCGCTCGTGGAATCTCTCGCGATGGGCACGTCCGGTTCGCTCCGCCTCGAGGTGCCGTCCGACGAGATGCGCACCCAGCAACGCCAGGCCGTCGGTGCCGTCGCGCTGCTGGTGCTCGTGTCCATCGCCGCAGGCACCGTGGTGGCGTACGTCACGGCGAAGCGGCTCGCCGATCCACTGCGGGACGTCGCGAACCGGGCCGCCCGACTCGCGGAGGGCGACTTCCGGCCGGACGTGCGGCGCCACGACATCCCCGAACTCGACCGCGTCTCCGACGTTCTCGATTCGGCGACCGTCGAGATCGCGGGACGGTTGCAGCGCGAGCACGCACTCGTCGCCGACGTCTCCCATCAGCTCCGCAGCCGACTTACGGCCGTCCGTCTCCGGCTGGACGAGCTGTCCGTGCACCCGGATCCGGCCGTTGTCGTCGAGGCCGACGAGGCCATGGCGCAGGTGGACCGGCTGACCGTCGCGATCGACGAACTGGTGCGCTCCTCCCGCAGCAGCGGCACCGAGACGCAGGTGTCGGTGATCCGGGAGCTCAGTGTGGTGATCGCGGACTGGAAACGGCCGTTCGAGGACGTCGACCGCCAGTTGCTGCTGCGCGGAGACACGAACGTGATGGCGTCGACCACCGGTTCCCGGCTCCGCGAGGCCGTGGCGGTCCTCGTCGACAATGCGCTCATGCACGGTGCGGGGACGTGCACGGTCTCGGTGCGCCTGATCCAGGGACAGAATCAGCGGGCGCCGGGCAAGGAACTGTCGCCGCGCGAGGCGATGGTGTGTGTGGAGGTGTCGGACGAGGGTGTCGGCGTCAGCAACGACCTCGCGCCGCACATCTTCGACCGCGGCTTCTCGGGGGCCGGTTCGACCGGTGTGGGCCTGGCGCTGGCCCGCGCGCTCATCGAGGCGGACGGTGGCCGGCTGGAACTGCAGCGTCGCCGTCCGGCCCTGTTCGCGATCTTCGTCCCCATCGCCCGCGAGCACGTGCCGACACGGGTCACCGGGATCCGGGAACCGCGCTGACGGTCAGGGTTGGCCGATCTCTTCCTCGGCGGTCTCGTCGACGAGATCCGGGTCGATGAGATGCACGTTCTCGTCGGGGAAGGCGAACCGGCGCAGGGCCCAGAAGCGGAACACCATCTGCAGCAGGTTTCCGATGATGTAGTTGAGCACGAAGTCGACGACCACCAGTGTGGTCAGGTTGTCCTGCGTCTCGCGGATGTCGAACACGTTGTTGGCGATCCACAGCGGCGCGGCGGCGAGGAGAACACCCACTCCGCTGATCGTGAAGAACAGCAGGGCCTCGTGGTGGCGTTCCCGTCCGCCACGGTTCTTGAACGACCATTCGCGGTTGAGAATGTAACTCAGGACCGTCGCGAGAATTCCGGACAGAATCTTGGCGACCACCGGCTTCTCTTCGAGGATCGTGAGGCTCAGCGAATAGAAGATCGCGAGGTCGAAGATCATGGTGGTGCCGCCCACAATCGCGAACTTGATCAGTTCGTGATGGCGCAACGCGAGAGCCCGGAAAGGCTGGGGAACGCGTGCAAGGACGCCGTCGACAAATGACACAACGGATGAGTTTACGAAAGTCGGACCGGATACCACCAATTGGCGGTGAGATCATCAGGAGAATCACAGAAACTGGGGACCGGCGACCTCGGCGGCGGAACCCGGCACCGGACGTGACAAACTAGTGACCCGTGACCGGCAACTCTGATTCCACACCGCGTCCCACGACACCCCGCGATCTGACCGCCGGGCAACCCGTCGTGACGATGATCGGTGGCGGCCAGCTCGCGCGAATGACCCACCAGGCCGCAATCGCGCTCGGCCAGACCCTGCGGGTGCTCTCCGGCACCGCCGACGAACCCGCAGCGCAGGTGAGCCCCGACGTCGTCCTCGGGAGCCACACCGACCTCGACGCGCTCCGCAGGGCCGCGGTCGGGTCACACGCCCTGACGTTCGACCACGAGCACGTGCCCACCGAGCACCTCGACGTCCTCGTCGCCGAGGGTGTCAACGTGCAGCCGCCGCCGACGGCGCTCATCTACGCGCAGGACAAACTCGCGATGCGCCGCAAGCTCGGCGAACTCGGCGCACCGGTCCCGGCGTTCGCCGAGGTGACCTGGGCCGAGGACGTCGTCAAGTTCGGCGCCGAACACGGCTGGCCCGTCGTCATCAAGGCCGTCCGCGGCGGATACGACGGCCGCGGCGTGTGGATCACCGACGATTCCGACGAGGCCGAGCGCATCGTCACCCAGCAACTCGACAAGGGTGTCTCCCTCCTGGTCGAGGAGAAGGTCGAGATGCGGCGTGAGCTGTCCGCGATGGTGGCGCGGTCACCGTTCGGTCAGGGCGCGACGTGGCCGGTGGTGGAGACCGTGCAACGCCACGGACAGTGCGCCGTGGTCCTCGCCCCCGCCCCCGCGCTGCCCGACTCGGTCGCCGAGGCCGCCGAGGAACTGGCGCTCCGCGTCGCGTCCGAACTCGGTGTGGTCGGCGCGATGGCCGTCGAACTGTTCGAGACCACCGACGGCAGGCTCGTCGTCAACGAACTCGCGATGCGCCCGCACAACTCCGGCCACTGGACCATGGACGGCGCCCGCACGTCACAGTTCGAGCAGCACCTGCGCGCCGTCCTCGACTACCCGCTCGGCGACACCGCACCCCTCGCACCGATCACGGTGATGGCGAACGTGCTCGGCGCGCCGACCGCGCCCGAGATGAGCATGGACGAACGCGTCCACCACCTCTTCGCCCGGATGCCCGATGCGAAGATCCACCTGTACGGCAAGGGTGAACGTGAGGACCGGAAGATCGGTCACGTGAACATCGTCGGCGGGCCGGGCTCGATCGACGACCCCGAGTACGTGGCACGAGTCCGCGAGCGGGCCGAACGCGCCGCGCACTGGCTCTCGCACGCTGAATGGACCGACGGATGGGATGAACACGGTGAGTGACACGGCAGCACGGCAGGGCGCACAGGTCGGGCTCATCATGGGCAGCGACTCCGACTGGCCCACCATGGAGGCCGCCGCGGAGGCGCTCGCCGAATTCGGGGTGCGCTTCGAGGTCGGTGTCGTCTCCGCACACCGCACACCGCAGCGCATGCTCGATTACGCGAAGGACGCCGCAGGCCGCGGTATCCAGGTGATCATCGCCGGCGCCGGGGGCGCCGCCCACCTGCCGGGCATGGTCGCGTCGGCCACCCCGCTGCCCGTCATCGGTGTGCCCGTCCCGCTGAAGTACCTCGACGGCATGGACTCGCTGCTCTCGATCGTGCAGATGCCCGCAGGCGTCCCCGTCGCGACCGTGTCCATCGGCGGCGCCCGCAACGCCGGCCTCCTCGCCGTCCGCATCCTCGGTGCCGCCGACCCCGCCCTGCAGCAGCAGATGGTCGCATTCCAGGACGGGCTCGAGAAGATGGTCCTGGGCAAGGATCAGGCCCTCCGCGACAAGCTGCTGGGCTGACGTCGTACGGCGGCTAAGTTCACTTCGGGCGCCGACTGCGACGTCGTTTACGCACGGCGGCGATGATCTCGTCGGCAGGTTGGGCGCGAGTGCGAATCCGCGAAGGCTGAGCTCGCGGCCGAGTACGCGCTCGGGTTCCGACGCCGCGCGGAGGGAAGCGTGCCGCAGGAACCGCTGCGCCGTGGGCGTCCCGTGCCGACCGCGGTGGGTGAGGCAGAGGTCACGGAACTCGTCAGGTTCGACGCTTCGATTCCGCTCGGCATCGACGAGTGATGCGACGTCTCGCTCGGGCATGACGACGGCGCAGTCGGAGAGCGCCTGGGCGGGGGACACCGCCGGAAGCAGAGTCACCGTCGACACCGAGTGCGGTGCGAGGTCGCGACGGTAGAGCCGCAGCCAGTCGGGTGGCGTCACGCGGTGCCCCCTGGGGATCGTGGCTTCGACGACCGTCGGTTCGGGCAGCCACCCGTACAGCCCAGGCCGCCGTGCGGTGACTGAGCACCGCGGCCGGCCGCCACACGGACACCGCGGCGCACCGGTCGTACGTGTCGGGTTCGACGAGGGAGTACATCGTGGGCAGCACACGGTGATAGCGGCCACTCCGGCAACGGGAGGCGATGGTGCTGCGCGGGATTCCCGCGGCGCGAGGTTGTGGATGAACCCTGCCGCGAGCGCTTATCCTGCGCACATGAAACGCAGCCACGGGGTCCCGATGATCCGTGCGTCGCGGGGGAATCGCCAGTCGGCGGCGATCACCCGGCTGGCGTTGGCGTATGCCCGGCTGTGGGGTGCGTGCATCGCGTTCGACGCCGAGTTCGGCCTGTTCGTGTGCAGCGGCATGCGCGGTGGGTACGCGCGCGGCGGGACGACGATCGGCGGTGCGTTTCTCACCGGCAAGGAACCGGCGAGATCGTTGCTGCGACACGAAGCGGTCCACGCCGACCAGTGGGCGACGTACGGGTGGACCTTCGCGCTGCGGTACCTGTTCGAGGAGTCGAGGCGCCGCGGTGCCCGGAACAGGTTCGAGATCGCCGCGGGCCTCGCGGACGGCGGCTACCGGGACAGCTGACGGGTGATCTTCTCGGTGTCCACCCGTCGCGCCTGAGCCGCGGTGTCGGCGTTGGCGACCTGCACCAGCGACGCGCCGGCCGCGAACACGGCCACCAGACCGTCGATCAGGGCGTCGGGGGAGTCCCACGCCTCGACGGACAGCACCCGGTCGGTGGCGGTGATCCGGTGCGTCTCTGCGGAGGCCAGTGCCGCGGCGAGAACGTCGTCGACGCTCTTGCCTGCCAGTGCGGGCCCGGCGACGGTCGGCCGGAACTGGTCGCCGTGAACGCGCACGGAGGTGGCGTAGTCGGTGATGCCGACGGGAAGGTCGGGAATGGGCCGGCCGAATGCGTCCAGCGACAGCGCCGCGACCTCCGGGACGTCCTCGACGTCGCCCAGGTGCTGCGCCGAGACGAGGGCGATCTCGGCGTCCGCATCGGGTTCGAGGACGACCTCGGCGCCGGCCCACCAGACGCCGAGAAGTACCGCGGCGGTCTGCCAGTGCGCAGGCAGGAGGACGGCGACGCGGGCGCCGGGTTCGACGGCAAATTCGTCGCGCAGCAGGTTGGCGGTCTTGGCCGCCCAGTTGGCTAGGGTGAGCGCCGAGAGTTCGACCCGTTCGCCCGTCGCGTCGTCGTAGAACGTGACGCGCGGTCCGGCCGGGTCGTTCTTCAGGATCGGGTCGAGCAGGGCGTCGGTCAGCGTGCGGGACGCATGGTTCATGGACACAGTCCGTCTCTCGTTTTCTAGTTCACACAACGCGGGCCCGACGAGCCGGCATCGATGGGCGGGCCGGGCGGTGCCGGGGTGGGGGTCGTTCCTGCCGTGGACACGGGCTCGAGGCCTGTCTCGGAGGACTCGGACGACGAGGTGGTGCTGATGGTCTCGGCGGACGTCGGCCCCTGATAGTCACCGGACAGCACCACCCGGACCGAGCCTTCGGGCAACGTGGAGTCGGTGTCGGTGGGGAGCCCGCCGAGTGCGGCCGCGACCGCCTTGGCGCCGTCGTCGTCCGCGGAATGCGCGAAGACGGTGGTCTCGCTCACCGCTTTGCCCGTGTAGTTACCGATCTCACCCTGACCGTAGCCGAGCGACGTGAGGGCGTCGGCCACACCGTTCGCGAGACCCCCGACGTCGCTCGAGTTCGCGACGTCGACGGTGACGGTCGAGGTGTCGATGTCGGGCGTCTCGGACTTGGTGGTGGTGGTGTCCTCCGAGTCGGCAGGCTCCTCACCGACGAGACCGGCCACGTACTTCTTCACGTCCTTCGGCTTGACCTCGACGATGGACTCGCCGTAGTCGGTCATGCCGTTGAGATCCGCGACCGGAATGGTCTCGAACTGCACCTTGCCGCCGGCGAGGTCCTGCAGTTGGGTGGCGAATTCGATGATGTCCCAGTCGTCGTCGAGCACGACCGAACGTTGCACCGCGCCGCTGAGTTCGTTCAGCTTGCCCGGGTCGCTGAGGGTCTTCGCGGACAGCACCTTGCCGACGAGGGACGCCATGAACACCTGCTGGCGCACGATGCGATCGAGGTCGCCGCGGGGGAGGTCGTGGCGCTGGCGGACGAAGCTCAGTGCGTCCGCACCCTTCAGCGACTGCTCACCGGCGGGGAAGTGGGCGCCGGACATGTCCTCGTCCACCGGTTCGTTGAGACAGACGTCGACGCCGCCGACCGCGTTGGTGAGGAGGACGAACCCGAGCAGCCCGACCTCGGCGTAGTGGTCGACGGTGATGCCGGTGAGGTCTGCCACCGATTGGATGAGGGCCTCGCGGCCTGCCTTCGTCGACTCCTCCTCGGCCTCCTTGTCGGTGGCTCCGTCCTCGACGAGTTTCAGCCGCTCGGTCTCCTTGGTGGCGCCGTAGGCGGCGTTGATCTTCGACATGCCGATCCCCGGTACGTCGACGTAGGAGTCGCGGGGGATCGAGATGGCGGTGGCGGAACTGCCGTCGTTCGGAACGCGGATGAGGACGATGGTGTCGGTGTTGGACGCCACCTCCTCGCCGGCGCGCAGCGAGTCGAGTTCCTCCTGGGAGAGGGGGTTGCCGTGGGCGTCGGTGCGGCTGTCGGTGCCGACCATGAGGATGTCGACGGCGCCGTCGGCGCTTCCGCCGAGTCCGAGACCGCCCGCGGTTGCCAGATTGTTGCGCAGCGAGTCGATGCTCCGCCACGCGAATCCTGTGACGACGAGTGCGAGCACCGACAGCACCGCGACAGCGATGTGAATCGGCCGCCGAGCGGTGCTCGGGGGTGCGTCTGGTGCGGGTTGCTCGTGTGACACGGAAACCAGGCTACTGGTCGACGCGGCTGGAGCAGGGACGTGTGGATCGGCGTGCCAGACTGGGCGCCGTGACGAACATCCTTGTGACCGGCGCCCGGGGGCAGCTGGGTGGACACCTCCTCCGACGAGCCGAGGCCCGCGGGATTCCGGCCCGGGGTGTGGGCTCGGACGAGCTCGACATCACCGACCGCGACGCGGTGCTCGCCCAGGTCGAAGCCGGTTCGGTGGTGATCAACTGCGCCGCGTACACCGCGGTGGACGCGGCGGAGTCGGACGAGGACACCGCGCGGGCGGTGAACGAGGACGGTCCTGCGAACCTGGCGGCGGCGTGCGCCCGGGTGGGTGCCCGGTTGATCCACGTCTCGACGGACTACGTGTTCGCCGGGGACGGCGACACGCCGTACGAGGTGGACGTCCCGACCGGTCCCGCGACCGCCTACGGACGCACCAAACTGGCCGGCGAGCGCGCGGTCCACGCTGCGCTTCCTTCCGCGCACGTGGTGCGAACCGCCTGGGTGTACAGCGGGGTGGGCTCCGACTTCGTCTCCACCATGCGCCGCCTCGAGCGTGAACGTGACACGGTCGACGTCGTGGACGACCAAGTGGGCTCGCCCACATTCGCCGGCGACCTGGCCGACGCGCTGCTCGAACTGGCCGGTCGCAGCGACATCGACGCACCGGTGCTGCACGCCACGAACTCGGGCCGGGCGAGTTGGTTCGACCTCGCGCGCGCCGTGTTCGAGGAGGCGGGTGCCGACCCGCGGCGCGTGCACCCGTGCACGAGTGCCCAGTTCGTGCGCCCCGCCCCGCGACCGGCGTACTCGGTGCTGTCCGGCCGCGCGTGGGCCGACGCCGGGCTGACCCCGTTGCGGCCGTGGCGAGACGCGTTGCGCGCCGCTCTGCATGCCGCGGTGTGAGAGGCACCCCCTTTCAACGGCTACGCTTGCCCGCGTGAGTTCGAAGCTGGCCGTGGTGACGGTGACCTATTCGCCAGGTGAGCATCTGGAGCAATTCCTGGGCACTCTCGCCGAGGCGACGAAAGAAGATCCGCAGGTCGTAATGGCCGACAACGGTTCGACGGACGGCGCCCCCGAGGCCGCGGACGAGGCGCACGAGCACGTGCGCCTGTTGCGCACCGGAGGGAACATCGGCTACGGCGGTGCCATCAACAGGGCTGTGGCGGAGATCGACGAGGACATCGAGTTCGTCGTCATCGCCAATCCGGATGTTCGCTGGGCGCCCGGATCGATCGACGTTCTCCTCGCGGCCGCCGAGCGCTGGCCACGGGCGGGGGCGCTCGGACCGCTCGTTCTGGAACCCGACGGAAGCATCTACCCGTCGGCGCGTCAGGTCCCCGACCTGGTGTCGGGAGCAGGGCATGCGGTGCTGGGCACGGTGTGGCCGTCCAACCCGTGGACGGCCGGCTACCGCCAGGAGAACGAGACCGTCAGCGAGCGGTCCGTCGGCTGGTTGTCCGGTTCGTGCCTGCTGATGCGTCGCGTCGCGTTCGATTCGATCAACGGCTTCGATTCCCGCTACTTCATGTACATGGAGGACGTCGACCTCGGCGACCGCCTGGGCAAGGCGGGATGGCTCAACGTCTACGTGCCCTCCGCAGAGGTTACCCACGCGAAGGGGCACGCCGCGGGCAAGCATCCGGAATTGATGCTGCCCGCGCACCATCAGAGTGCGTACCGGTTCCAGGCCGATCGGCATCCCCATTGGTGGCAGGCGCCGCTGCGGTGGGCACTTCGGGGAGGATTGGCGGTGCGGTCGAAGATCGCCGTGGCTGCTGCGGTCCGGGAACGACGCAGAAACCAGAACGAGGGGGGAACGACAGATGGCAATTGAGAAGACGACCGATGCCGTGGTGCTGGTCGGCGGTAAGGGAACGAGGCTTCGCCCGCTGACGTTGTCGGCGCCCAAGCCGATGCTGCCGACGGCGGGTCTGCCGTTCCTCCAGCATCTGCTGGCTCGGATCGAGGCGGCCGGGATCAAGCATGTCGTGCTGGGCACGTCCTTCAAGGCGGAGGTCTTCGAGGAGTACTTCGGGGACGGTTCCAAGCTGGGGCTCGAGATCGATTACGTCACCGAGACCGAACCGCTCGGCACCGGTGGCGGCATCCGCAACGTTCTGCCGAAGCTGCGCGGGGACCACGCGATGGTCTTCAACGGCGACGTCCTCGGCGGCACCGATCTGGGAGCGATCCTCGACACGCACCGCACCCGCGAGGCCGATGTCACCCTGCACCTCGTGCGGGTGGGCGATCCGCGGGCGTTCGGCTGTGTGCCCACCGATGCGGACGGCCGGGTGACCGCCTTCCTGGAGAAGACGCAGGATCCGCCGACCGACCAGATCAACGCGGGCTGCTACGTGTTCAAGCGCGAGATCATCGAACAGATCCCCGAGGGCCGTCCGGTGTCGGTGGAGCGTGAGGTGTTCCCGTCGCTGCTCGCCGGTGACGCCCGAGTGTACGGACACGTCGACTCGTCGTATTGGCGCGACATGGGCACTCCCGAGGACTTCGTGCGCGGTTCGGCGGATCTGGTGCGCGGCATCGCTCCGTCGCCTGCGCTCGACGGTCCCCGCGGCGAATCGCTCGTCCATCCGGGTGCGGGCGTCGCCCCCGGCGCAGTGCTGATCGGCGGCACCGTCGTCGGCCGCGGCGCCGAGGTGGGTGCGGGCGCACGACTCGACGGTGCGGTGCTGTTCGACGGTGCCGTCGTCGAGGCCGGTGCGACCGTCGAACGGTCCATCATCGGATTCGGTGCGCGCATCGGTCCACGGGCCCTCGTGCGGGACGCGGTGATCGGTGACGGAGCCGATGTCGGTGCCCGGTGCGAACTGCTGCGCGGGGCCCGAGTGTGGCCGGGCGTGACGCTGCCCGACGGCGGAGTGCGGTTCAGCACGGACGTGTGAGAGGTGCAGCGCCCCTAGCGCAGTCCGGCCAGGTGCACGAGGTGGTCGATCGTGGACTTCTCCGCGTTCGGCGGCAGTGCGTCCACCGGCCACCAGCGCAGATCCGTCGATTCGGAGCTACGCACGATGTGGGCGCCGGACCGCGCGCGGACCAGGAACCGGAGATCCAGGTGCCGGGTGGGCTGCCCGAGTGAGCACGTGATCGGGTGGGTGTGCGCCGACAGCAGTTCGGGGTCGATCCGCAGGTCGGGAATTCCTGATTCCTCGCACGCCTCCCGCAGTGCGGCGTCGACGACGGTGTCGTCGGAAGGCTCACAGTGCCCACCCAATTGGATCCACCGGCCGACCCGGGGATGCAGGGTGAGCAGGACGTGACATCCTCCCTCGTCCAGGACGAGGGAGGAAGCCGTGATGTGCCCGGGCGCATACTCACGCAGGCACCCGAGCGGCGCGGATGCGAGGAACGCAAGCATGGTGTGCCGCAACGATTCGTCGTTCTCGTCGAGCGTCTTCCAGCCCTCGAGCGCGGCAGTGGCGGTGCGGTGCAGCGATTCGGCGCTCATCGTGTATGGATCATTTCTCGATGAGGGCGTCGCCGGGGTCGACGGGCCGGCGGGGTTCGAGTGGTTCGAGGGGATAACCGACGGCGATCGCACCGAGCGGCTGCCAGTCGTCGGGCAGGCCGAGGACCCCGCGCACCGTGTCGGCGGCGAAGATCGTCGAACCGATCCAGCAACTACCGATTCCCTTGGTCGCCAACGACACCAGCAGCCCCTGCACCGCCGCACCGACCGCGACGGTGAACATCGTCGCCTCCGCCGCCCGCCGCCGCGGATCCGGGTAGGCGTGCGCACCGTCGGGCACACAGAACGGGACGATCACCTCCGGCGCGTCGAACAGGATGTTCCCCCGCGCCACCCGCGCCGCCACCGCCTCCACCCCCATGCCGTCGGCGGTCAGGTCGGCCCGCCACCGCTCCCGCATCGCCGACAACAGCTCCTCGCGCACCGCCCGGGTGCGGACCCACACGAACCGCACCGGCCGGGTGTGATGCGGCGCCGGGGCGGTCAACGCCTCGGCGATCGACGCCCGCACCGCGACCGGATCGACCGGATCGTCGGCGAAGTCCCGGATCGAGCGGCGCAGCAGCACCGCCTCCGCCCGCCCCCGCTCCACCGATTCGGCGGTACCGAGCCAGAACAGGTCCTCCTCCCCGGCCCGGATCAGGTCCCGTGCCCGTGACCCGTCGTCGACCAGGCCCAGACCGCGGACCACCGCGACCGGCACCCCACCGAGTTTGCCCTTCACCAGGTCCCCGGCGGCGGCGATCTCGTCGGCGACCGCGACTTCCGTCACCATGAGTTCGTTGCCCTGCGAGTCCCGGGCGCCGGCGTACCCGTGCAGCACCGGCAACCCGGCCGCACCGATCGCGGCGTCGATCTGCCCGTTGCGCCATGCCCGCCCCATCGTGTCGGTGACCACCACCGCCACCGTCACACCGAGCGCCACCCCGATCGCGTCCCGCAACCTTCGGGCGCTGCCGTCCGGATCCTCCGGCAGCAACGCCAGTTCCGAGCCCTCCACATTGGAGCCGTCGATGCCGGACGCGGCCTGCACGATCCCCAACCGGTTCTCGGTGATCAACGTCCGGCCCTTGCGGGCGACGACGCGGACCGCTTCCTGCTCCACGAGGCGCCGGCGGGCCGCGTCCCGCTCCTCCGGGTCGGTGGGGGAGGTCACGATCCGGCCCTCCACCTTGGAGAACACCTTGCTGGTCACCACCAGCACGTCACCACCACGCAACCACGGGGCCGCGGAAACGATCGCGGCGGCGAGGTCGTCGCCGGGCCGGAACTCCGGCAACCCGGTCACCGGCAGGATCTCGATCGCCCCGCCCGGCGCGTGATCGCCCCGGGATGCGCCGGTCGGTGCGGTCACAGCGACACCCCGGCCACGTCCAGGGCCGCCTGCACCATCGCGGCGGTGGCGTCCGGGTCGCTCATCAGCAACGGCACGCTGCGCACCGCCACCCCGGGCACGTCGGCGGTGTCGGTGTCGTGGACCAGCCACCCGTCGAGGATCCCGGTCCCGGAGCGTGCCCCGTACCAACGCCCGATCGCCTCCGCGGAGGTGTCCACCCCGATCACGTCCAAGCATTCGTCGGCCATGCCGCGCAACGGTTTCCCGCCGATGATCGGGGAGATCCCGACCACCTTCGCGGTGGTGGTGCGCAACGCCCCCCGGATCCCCGGCACCGCCAGGATCGCGCCGACGCTGACCACCGGATTCGACGGCGCCAACAGCACGACGTCGGCGCCCTCGATCGCCTCGAGCACCCCCGGAGCGGGGGACGCCTGCTCGGCGCCGATGTTCGCGAAACTGTGCGTCGGGACCTGCGCGCGGTGCCGAACCCACCACTCCTGGAAGTGGATCGCCCGCTGCTCCCCGTCCTCCGGGTCGGTGATCACCACGTGAGTTTCACTACGATCGTCGGTGACCGGCAGCAACGTCACACCCGGCTGCCAGCGGTTGCACAACGCCTCGGTGACCGCCGACAACGGATACCCCGTCCGCAGCATCTGGGTGCGGATCAGATGCGTCGCGATGTCCCGGTCGCCGAGCCCGAACCAATCCGGCTTCGCCCCGTACGCGGCGAGTTCCTCCTTCGCGTTCCAGGTTTCACCGGCATGCCCCCACCCCCGGGCGGTGTCGATGCCGTCGCCGAGGGTGTACATGCAGGTGTCCAGGTCCGGGCAGATCCGCAACCCGTGCATCCACACATCGTCACCGACATTGACCACCGCCGTGATCCGATGCGCAGAATCCGAACCCGAACCCGAACCGTCCGGTGCATCAACGCCGAGAAGCCGCCGCACCCCTTGCAGGAACCGGGCCCCACCGACCCCGCCAACCAATACAGTCACGTTCACGGTGTAAGCCTAGGCGGTGCCCGTCGGCGTCCGGTGGGCTGCTTCCCCAAGGCGATTCGAGAGCGCGAAATAGTAATCGACTTTCTGCGGTTAGCTTGACCGCGACACGCTGGGCGTGTCTAATCACAAATATGTCATTCCAACGTTGCGGACGTGGAATCACTTGCAGCGGGGATCAATTCGAACGGTTGTTCGAACGGGGTGGCAGGGGTGTTCGGTTCGGGGTACATGATCAATCGAAATTTTCTGCGCTATCACAGGTGAGGAGGCGGAACGATGCCCAATGAGCAGCTCGAGTCGGAGACTCGCTGGAGCACAGTAAGCGACGAACCGCAGACCAATTCCGAAGCAGGCGCAGCGGACGGCGTCTGTGTTCAAGAAGTCTGTGTGCAAGAAGACGGTGTGCAACAAATCAGCGTTGAACAAAGCAATGTGCAAGAAAGCAGTGTGAAAGAAATTCCTGTGCCGGAACTCGTCGCGCAGGAAGTCGAGACGGCGGGCCCCCGCCCGGCGTTGAGTCTGGTGACCGGTTTCGACGAATTGTTCGACACCATCGAGGATCAGTGGCAGGAACGCGCGCTGTGCGCGCAGACCGACCCTGAGGCCTTCTTCCCCGAAAAGGGAGGATCCACCAGAGAAGCGAAGCGCATCTGCCTCGGCTGCGAGGTGCGGGACGAATGCCTCGACTACGCACTGGCCAACGACGAGCGGTTCGGTATCTGGGGTGGCCTGTCGGAGCGTGAGCGCCGGCGCCTGAAGCGGGGGATCGTCTAGTCAGTCCTCATCGCCCGGCAGATCCGGGTCGATGACCTCGGGTTCGACTCCGAGGTACGTACTCACCTGCTGTACGAGCACGTCGTGCACCAGGTCGGTGAGATCGTCCGGATCCTTGGCGCGCTGTTCCAGCGGTCGCCGGAACAGGACGACTCGCGCCCGCGTCGTGGATCCGTGCCGGTCGATGCCTGCCGGGATCAACCGGGACAGCGGCACGGGTCCGTCCGCCACGACCTCCGCGGGCCAGTTCACCGAATCCGGGTCGAGCGCATGAATCTTCGGGACTTCGTCGACGGCGATGTCCAACTTCGTGAGGCGTTCACGCCACCGTGAGTCGATCGGTGCGAACGCCTCCAGAACCACCAGATCGAATTTCTCAGCGCGGCTGCGTCGCGCCGGCGCGTCCGGGGGGAACACGGACCCGCGGATCCCACGTCCCCGTCGGTCGACGGATCGAGTGGTGACGGGACGCCTGCGTCGTGCACTGGACATGGAGTGGACATTACGACAGCCGGACACTGTCGGTGTGTCCGAGTAGGTGTGGGGCCTTCGTGGGGCTAGGCTCTCTAGCTGTGAGATCTCTGCGTCGATGCTGCCGCCCCGGGTGCAAGAACCCCGCTGTCGCGACGCTCACGTACGTCTACTCGGACTCCACCGCCGTCGTCGGCCCGCTCGCGACTGTCGACGAACCGCACTCGTGGGATCTGTGCGAAACTCACGCGTCGAGGATCACCGCACCCAAGGGCTGGGAACTGGTTCGGTACGAGGGTGGCTTTTCGTCGAGCACCCCGGACGAGGACGATCTGACGGCGCTGGCGGAGGCCGTGCGCGAGGCGGGTCTCGGCGATCGTGGACGGTCCGAGCGGGCCGTGTCCACCGAGGAGCGCGCCGAAACCGGCACCTCGCCCGGCCCGGCTCGTACCGGGCGGCGTGGCCACCTGCGGGTTCTTCCCGACCCTGCCAACTGACGTCCCAGCTCGTCCCGGGCCTGCGGCCCGCGGAGTGCCGTGCCCGCGACGGGCAGGCATTAGGCTTGCGCCAGCACTGGTGCTCGTAAAGGAGAAAACAGAAGTGGCGCGATCAGCCGAGTCCGTACATGCCGTGATCAAGGCTTACGACGTGCGGGGTGTCGTCGGTGAACTCATCGACGCCGCGTTCGTGCAGGACGTGGGTGGCGCATTCGCACGACTCGTCCGCGAGGAGAGCGCCACGAAGGTCGTGATCGGTTACGACATGCGTGCGTCGTCCCCGGAACTCGCCCGCGCGTTCGCCGACGGCGTCACCGCACAGGGCCTGGACGTCGTGCTCATCGGACTCGCGTCCACCGATCAGCTGTATTTCGCTTCGGGGCTGTTCAACTGCCCGGGTGCGATGTTCACCGCGAGCCACAATCCGGCGAAGTACAACGGCATCAAGCTCTGCCGCGCGGGCGCCAAGCCGGTGGGGCAGGAGACGGGCCTCGCCGCGATCGCCGCGGAGGTCGTCGACGGGGTTCCCGCGTACGACGGCGCCGCGGGCGAGGTGTCCGAGGAGGACGTGCTCGATCAGTACGCGAGTTTCGTCCGCGGCCTGGTGAACCTGTCCGACCTCCGGCCGCTGACGGTGGCCGTGGACGCGGGCAACGGCATGGGCGGGCACACCGTCCCCGCGGTGTTCGAGCCGATGCCGGTGAAGCTGCAGCCGCTGTACTTCGAGCTCGACGGCACGTTCCCGAACCACGAGGCGAATCCGCTCGACCCGGCGAACCTGGTGGACCTGCAGTGGTACGTCCGGGAGACCGGTGCCGACATCGGTCTGGCCTTCGACGGCGACGCCGACCGCTGCTTCGTGGTCGACGAACTCGGCAACCCGGTGTCGCCGTCCGCGGTGACGGCCCTCGTCGCCGAGCGTGAGCTGGCCAAGGAGCCGGGCGCCACCGTCATCCACAACCTCATCACCTCCCGCGCCGTGCCGGAACTGGTCACCGAACTGGGTGGACACCCGGTGCGCACCCGGGTCGGGCATTCGTTCATCAAGCAGCAGATGGCCGAGACGGGTGCGATCTTCGGTGGCGAGCACTCCGCGCACTACTACTTCCGTGATTTCTGGGGCGCCGACTCCGGCATGCTCGCCGGGCTGCACGTCCTCGCCGCGCTGGGGGAGCAGGACCGTCCGCTGTCCGAACTGATGGCCAAGTACGAGCGGTACGCGGCGTCGGGGGAGATCAATTCGACGGTCGCAGACGCCGCCGAGCGGACCGACGCGGTGGTGGCGGCGTTCGCCGATCGCACCGCGGGCGTCGACCGGCTCGACGGGGTCACGGTCGAATTGCAGGGCGACGCGTGGTTCAACCTGCGCGCCTCCAACACCGAACCGCTGCTGCGACTCAACGTCGAAGCGCCCACGACGGCAGACGTAGATGCACTCGTTACCGAGATATTGGGCATCGTCCGAGCCTGACTGCCATAGTTGGAATGACAAGGTTCTGCTCGTGCTGCGAATGTGGCTTGCACTGATGAGGAAAGGGGGTGCGGTGTCATGACAGCGCCGACGCCCCTGCTCGATCTGGACGACGGGGACGCACTGGTCTCCGCGGACACCGAGGGCGTACTGCGTTCCGCCGCAATGGGGGGTGCCCAGATCCGGGCCACCCGGTCCGCGGTCGAGGAGGGGGCTCTCGAACGACTGCAGGGGCTGCGTCCGCGCAGCGTGGTGGTGGTGACCGGCGCGGGGCGGGCCGGCCGCGGGGCCGGGATCCTGACGGCGGTCCTCGCCGAACGGATCGGATTCCCGCTGGTGCGCGCCACCCGGACCCCCGTCTGGGTGGGCCCGCTCGACGTGGTCGTGGTGGCCGGCGACGACGCGGGCGACCCCCGGCTCGTGCAGGCAATCGACGCGGCGGTGCGCCGCGGCGCCGAAGTGGTGGTCGCGGCACCGGACGAAGGACCCTTGCAGGCGGCAGGGGCCGGACGCGTCGTCATGTTCGCGCCGCGCGTCCGGGCACTGACCCGGCACGGTCTGCTGCGGTACTTCGCGGTTCTGCTGGCCGTCCTGCGGGTGGTCGGTTCGGAACGCTGGGGCGACGAGGTTCCCGACCTCGAGCAACTCGCCGACGCGGTCGACGGTGAGGCGCTCCGCGACCGGCCGGACAGCGAGGTGTTCCACAACCCCGCGAAATCACTGGCCTCCCGCATGCAGGGACGCCGCATCGTGCTGACGGGAGATACCGAGAGCACGGTGGAGTTGGCCCGGCACGGCGCCGAGGCGCTGTTGCACGCCGGCCGCGTGGCGACGGCGTCGGAGCTTCCGGACGTGCTGAGCGCGGCGGGCACGTTCCGCGTCGACCAGGCGCTCTCCGCCCACGACTCGATCTTCCACGACCCCGAACTGGACGGTCCGCCGCCGGCGAGCCCGGTACGCACATTCGTGCTGTCGGCCGATGCCGATCGGATGCTCGTCGAACGCCGGATCGCGGTCCTCGGCGACGTCGACCTCGTCGTCGCGTCGTCCGACGAGGGACAGGTCCCCGCGCAGCGTCCCGAATTGGAACAGGCAGCGGTCCTGGTCGGCAGGCTCGACATGACTGCCGCGTATCTACAGCTGATCGGCGGTATCTAGTGCACCGACTCGAAGGTGCGCTTCGGTCCTACGCGTGGGGATCGCGCACCGCCATCGCACAGCTGCGCGGACTTCCGGTTCCCACGGCACACCCGGAGGCGGAACTGTGGCTGGGCGCGCACCCCGGTGACCCGGCCCGCGTCATCACCGACGAGGGGCCCCGGTCCCTTCTGGACCTGGTGCACTCCGAACCCGAACGCCAGCTCGGGAAGCGCAGTGTCGAGGCGTTCGGCGAACGCCTCCCGTTCCTCCTGAAGTTGCTCGCGTCGGAGGAACCGTTGTCGTTGCAGGCGCACCCGAGCGCCGAGCAGGCGTGGGAGGGATTCACCCGGGAGAACGAGATGGGAATCCCCCTCGAGTCCTCCGTGCGCAACTACAAGGACGCCAGCCACAAACCCGAACTCGTCGTGGCCCTCAGCAGGTTCCACGCGCTCGCCGGTTTCCGGGACCCTCAGCGCACGGTCAAACTGCTCGAGGCGATCGCCGTTCCGGAACTGCAGCCGTACGCCGGCCTGATCGCCGGCCAACCCGACTCGGACGGACTCCGCGCACTGTTCACGACGTGGATCACGTTGCCGCAGCCCGTGCTCGGTGCGCTGATGCCGAGGGTGCTCGACGGATGCGTCGACTACCTGTCGAACACCAAGGACGGTGAATTCGCGGCGGAGGTCCGCACCGCCCTCGAACTGAGCGAGGTGTACCCGGGGGATGCGGGTGTGCTGGCCGCACTCCTGCTGAACCGGGTCACCCTCGAACCGGGGCAGGGCCTGTACCTCGACGCCGGCAACCTCCACGCCTACCTCCACGGGATGGCGGTCGAGATCATGGCCAACTCCGACAACGTGCTGCGCGGCGGACTCACACCGAAGCACGTGGACGTTCCGGAGTTGCTGCGCGTCCTCGACTTCGACACCGTCGACATTCCGATCCTGGAGGCGCAGGAGCGTCCGGGCGGGGGCGAATTCGTGTACTCGACGCCTGCGCCGGAATTCGTCCTCGCCCGGATCGACCTGTCACCGGACGGCCGGACGGAGCACCGGCTCGACTCGGAGGGGCCGCACATTCTGCTGTGCACCTCGGGTTCGGTGTCGGTGCAGTGCGGAACCGACGGCCTCGAACTCTCCCAGGGAAACGCCGTCTGGATCGCGGCCGAGGACCCCGAAGTGGTGGTGACTGCGGGCACCGAGTGCGCCCAGTTGTTCAGTGCGAGGGTCGGCTCCCCGATCGCGTAGCCTGTGAGCCGCCCTGCGATCCGAGAAGGGCTCCGCGGCCCGTCGTGAGGGCCGTGTGCGACCGAGAGGAGAAATCAGTTGTCGGCTCATGGGGGAAAGAAGGCGATTCTCGCCGCGCTCGGCGCCAATGCCGGTATCGCGGTAGCCAAGTTCGCCGGCTTCCTGATCACCGGCTCGTCGTCCATGCTGGCGGAATCCGTGCACTCGGTGGCCGATACCTCCAATCAGGGCCTGCTCCTGCTCGGCCAGAAGAAGGCCGAACGCGCCGCGGACGATCTGCACCAGTTCGGTTACGGGCGCAGCCGCTACTTCTACTCGTTCGTCGTCGCACTCGTGTTGTTCAGCCTCGGTTCGCTGTTCGCGATCTACGAGGGCATCCACAAGATCCAGCATCCCGAGGAACTGTCGTCGCCACTGGTGGCGGTGGTGATCCTGGTGATCGCCATCGCGCTCGAGGGGTTCAGCTTCCTCACCGCTGTGCGGGAGTCGCGTCCACTCAAGGGGCAGGCGAGCTGGTGGGGATTCATCCGCACGTCGCGCAGCCCCGAACTCCCCGTCGTGCTGCTCGAGGACACCGGCGCACTGGTCGGTCTCGTCCTCGCGCTCGGCGGTGTCGGACTGACGATGCTCACCGGCGATCCGGTGTGGGACGGGGTCGGCACCCTCTGCATCGGCGCCCTGCTCGGCGTCATCGCGATCATCCTCATCGTCGAGATGCAGAGCCTGCTCATCGGTGAAGGCGCCACCGCCGACGAGGAGTCGAAAATTCTCGCCGCCCTCGCCGACGGCGAGAAGATCGAGCGCGTCATCCACTGCAAGACCCAGTACCTCGGACCCGAGGAAATCCTCGTGGCGGCGAAAGTGGCGATGGCCCCCGGTTCCGACATCGGCGCGATCGCCGAGGCCATCGACGAGGCCGAGGCGAGGGTGCGGGGCGCCGTCCCGGCGGCTCGCCGCATCTACATCGAACCCGACCTGTTCCGGGCAACCGAAGGCATAGGCTGAACGGCAACTTTCGATTGAGGAGGCTGATGTGGCCATCCAGGACAAAGGCAGCGGAGAACCGGATCTCGGCGGCAGGCCGACCGGATTGTTCCGCACCAAGTCGATCGAGCAGTCGATCCGCGACACCGACGAACCGGAGACCAAACTCCGCAAGGATCTGACGGCGTGGGACCTGACCGTCTTCGGTGTCGCCGTCGTCATCGGCGCCGGCATCTTCACACTCACCGCGCGCACCGCGGGCAACGTCGCGGGTCCGTCGGTGTCGGCGGCGTTCGTCATCGCCGCCATCGCGTGCGGGCTCGCCGCGCTCTGCTACGCGGAGTTCGCCTCGACCGTTCCGGTCGCGGGCAGCGCGTACACGTTCTCCTACGCGACGTTCGGTGAACTGGTCGCGTGGATCATCGGCTGGGACCTCATTCTCGAATTCGCGCTCGCCGCGTCGGTCGTGGCGAAAGGCTGGTCGCTGTATCTCGGTGAGGTGATCGGCAACCATTCGCCGATCGCGCAGATCGGCTCCGTCAAATTCGATTGGGGCGCGGTCCTCATCGTCGCGATCATCACCGTCGTGCTGGCGACGGGCACCAAGCTGTCGTCGCGCGTCTCACTCGTGATCACCTCGATCAAGGTGGCCGTGGTGCTGGTCGTCGTGGTCGTCGGCGCGTTCTACATCGACCCCGACAACTACTCGCCGTACATTCCGCCGTCCGAGGCGGGCAGCACGGGCGAGGGCATCCACCAGTCCCTGTTCTCCTACGTCACGGGCGCGGGCGGCAGCACGTTCGGCTGGTACGGACTGCTCGCCGCGGCCAGCCTGGTGTTCTTCGCGTTCATCGGGTTCGACATCGTCGCCACGACCGCCGAGGAGACGAAGGATCCGCAGAAGGCACTGCCCCGCGGAATCCTGGGATCGCTGCTGATCGTGACGATCCTGTACGTGGCGGTGACGCTCGTGCTCACCGGCATGGTCGACTACCACGAATTGGCCGGGGACAGTTCCAATCTGGCCACCGCCTTCGGCATCCACGGGATCACGTGGGCGAAGAACCTGATCTCGTTCGGTGCACTCGCCGGACTGACCACCGTGGTGATGGTGCTGATGCTCGGGCAGACCCGTGTGCTGTTCGCCATGTCCCGGGACGGGCTGATGCCGAGGCGGCTGGCGCCGACCGGCAAACACGGCACCCCCGTCCGGATCACCGTGCTGGTCGGTGTCGTCGTCGCCGTGCTGGCGGGCGTCTTCCCGATCGGCACCCTCGAGGAAATGGTGAACATCGGAACGCTGTTCGCGTTCTCCCTCGTGTCGATCGGCGTGATCGTGCTGCGCCGTACCCGCCCGGACCTGCCCCGCGGGTTCCGGGTCCCGTTCGTTCCGGTGGTGCCCATCCTCGCGGTTCTCGCGTGCCTGTGGCTGATGGTCAACCTGTCCGTCGAGACGTGGATCCGGTTCGTCGTGTGGATGGTGATCGGTGTGATCATCTACTTCGCCTACAGTCGCCGTCACTCCATGATGGAGCGGCGCAGCCGCGGGGAGGTCTGACACGGTGCGGCGCAGCCGCGGGGAGGTCTGACACGGAGCGGCGCAGCCGCGGGGAGGTCTGACACGGTGCGGCGCAGCCGCGGGGAGGTCTGACACGCCGGAGGGTTTCCGGCTGGGGCGCAGGGGGTTTCGGTGCCTCGCGGGGGCGCGGCGCCGGAATTCGTTGGGACGACGTCCCGGACGACCGGAGCCGCCCGGATTACGGTGCGGCGAAAGCGGGGCACTAAGGTCGTCGCCATGACTTCGTCGCGTGTCCGGGTGCCCTATCAGGAGGCTGCGCGGCTGCTGCTGCGTCAGTCGGTGCTGGACGCGATGCGGGATCTCCTCTTCGAGAAGGACTGGTCCGACATCACGATGTCGGATGTCGCGGCCGGCGCCGGGGTGAGCAGGCAGACGCTCTACAACGAGTTCAAGTCCCGGCAGGGCCTGGCAGAGGCGTACGCCCTCCGGCTCGCCGACGAACTGGTCGACGCGGTCGACGAGGCGCTGGTGACGAACGTCGGGCAGGGCCGCGCCGCGCTGCTCGCCGGTTTCACCGCGTTCTTCGCGGCCAGCCTGTCCGACCCTCTGGTGCAGTCACTTCTGCGCGGCGAGACCAAGCCCGACCTGCTGCGGCTGATCACGACCGAGAGCGCGCCGATCATCGAGCGGGCGTCGACGCGGCTCTCCGAGGTCTTCCAGCGGGGCTGGGTGCGGGCGAACCCGTCGGACGCGGGGATCCTCAGCCGCGCCATCGTGCGTCTCGCTATGAGTTACATCTCGATGCCACCCGAATCCGAGGCCAACGTCGCCGAGGATCTGGGCGCTCTTCTGGGGCCTTTCGTGGACGAGGCGGTCGGCGGAGCCGATCGGCAGTGATCGCCCGGCCGCGCAGCGTCACGTGAGTGTGACCCCCGGGCCGCAGTACCGATAGCCTTGACCGAAACAGCAGTCAAACAGGAGAGGCAGATGACGACCTCAGTTTCAACCACGCCCGTGGCCGAGAGCCGCAACGGGATCGATTTCAAGGTGGCGGACCTTTCGCTCGCCGAGTTCGGCCGCAAGGAGATCCGGCTCGCCGAGCACGAGATGCCGGGACTGATGGCGCTCCGCCGCGAGTACGCAGAGGTGCTGCCGCTCAAGGGTGCTCGCATCTCCGGTTCGCTGCACATGACCATCCAGACGGCCGTGCTCATCGAGACGCTCACCGCGCTGGGCGCCGAGGTCCGCTGGGCCTCGTGCAACATCTTCTCGACGCAGGATCACGCCGCCGCCGCGATCGTCGTCGGCCCGCACGGCACGCCGGAGGAGCCGCAGGGCACCCCAGTGTTCGCGTGGAAGGGCGAAACGCTCGAGGAGTACTGGTGGGCCGCCGAGAAGATGCTCACCTGGCCGGACGCCGACAAGCCGGCGAACATGATCCTCGATGACGGCGGCGACGCCACGATGCTCGTCCTCAAGGGTGCGCAGTTCGAGAAGGCGGGCGTCGTGCCGCCCACCGACGACGATCAGGACTCCGACGAGTACAAGGTGTTCCTCGCCCTGCTGCGTCAGTCCCTCGAAGCGGACAAGACCAAGTGGACGAAGGTCGCGGAGTCGGTCCAGGGCGTCACCGAAGAGACGACGACCGGTGTCCTGCGTCTGTACCAGGTCGCTGCTGCCGGTGAACTCGTCTTCCCGGCGATCAACGTCAACGACTCGGTCACCAAGAGCAAGTTCGACAACAAGTACGGCACCCGCCACTCGCTGCTCGACGGCATCAACCGCGGCACCGACGTGCTGATCGGCGGCAAGGCCGCACTCGTGTGCGGTTACGGCGACGTCGGCAAGGGCTGCGCCGAGGCGCTGCGCGGACAGGGCGCCCGCGTCGCGGTCACCGAGGTCGACCCCATCAACGCCCTCCAGGCACTGATGGACGGCTTCGAGGTGAAGACGGTCGAGCAGGCCATCGGCTGGGCCGACATCATCATCACGTCCACGGGCAACAAGGACATCATCACGTTCGATCACATGAAGCAGATGAAGCACCAGGCCATCCTGGGCAACATCGGTCACTTCGACAACGAGATCGACATGGCCGGCCTCGAGCGGTCCGGTGAGATCACCCGCATCAACATCAAGCCGCAGGTGGACGAGTTCCGGTTCAAGGACGGCCACTCGATCATCGTGCTGTCCGAAGGTCGCCTGCTGAACCTCGGCAACGCGACCGGCCACCCCTCGTTCGTGATGAGCAACAGCTTCTCCAACCAGGTGATCGCCCAGATCGAGCTGTGGACGAAGCCGGAGGAGTACGACAACGAGGTGTACCGCCTCCCGAAGCACCTCGACGAGAAGGTCGCGAAGATCCACGTCGAGGCCCTCGGTGGCACGCTCACCAAGCTCACCAAGGAGCAGGCGGAGTACATCGGCGTCGACGTCGAGGGTCCGTTCAAGCCCGAGCACTACCGGTACTAGAGGCCGCGGCGTCCCCCGGTCCGTCGCATGCGGGCCGGGGGATAGCCTTTCTCCCCGTGGGAACACTGATTGCGCTGGAAGGCCTGGACGGCGCGGGCAAGCGAACACTGGTCGGATCCGTCGTGGCTCGCCTCGCCGAGCAGGGTCTGACGGTCGGCACCCTCGACTTTCCGCGGTACGGCAGGTCCGTGCACGCAGATCTGGCGTCCGAGGCGCTCAAGGGCGCGCACGGGGACCTCGCCGAGTCCGTGCACGCGATGGCCGTGATGTTCGCCCTGGACCGGTCCGGCGCCGTCGGCGAGCTGTCCGCACTGCTCGCCGGCCACGACCTGGTGATCCTCGACCGCTACGTGGCGTCCAACGCGGCGTACGGCGCGGCCCGGTTGCACCAGGCGGCGGACGGGGAGTTCGTGGGCTGGGTGGAGAACCTCGAATTCGGGCGGCTGGGGCTGCCCCGACCCGACCTGCAGCTGTATCTGGACGTTCCCGTGGCGCTCGCCGCGGAACGCGCCCGTGGCCGCGAATCGGCGGATGCCAGCCGGTCCCTCGACGCCTACGAACGCGACCGCGGCCTGCAGGAACGCACCGGTGAGGTGTACCGCGAGCTGGCCGTGAAGGACTGGATTTCGCCGTGGTGGGTGCTCACCCCGGACACCGATCCGGTCACGCTCGCCGAAAACCTGGCACTCTTGAGTGACGACACGGCACGGCGTGACGGGAAAGAACACGGCACGCCGTAACGGCGAACGGGCTGTTACGGCCTCCGAAGATGCAACGATAGGGACATGAAGCCAAGGATTCTGGTTGTCGACGACGACACTGCGCTCGCGGAGATGCTCACGATCGTGCTCCGCGGCGAAGGATTCGATCCGTATGTGGTGGGGGACGGGACCCAGGCGCTCACCGCGGTCCGGGAGACACGCCCCGACCTGGTGCTGCTCGACCTGATGCTGCCCGGCATGAACGGCATCGACGTGTGCCGTGTTCTGCGGGCCGATTCCGGTGTTCCCATCGTGATGCTGACCGCGAAGACGGACACCGTCGACGTGGTCCTCGGATTGGAATCCGGCGCGGACGACTACATCATGAAGCCGTTCAAGCCCAAGGAGCTGGTGGCTCGGGTCCGGGCTCGGCTTCGCCGGACCGAGGACGAGCCGGCCGAGTTGCTCAGCATCGCCGACATCGTCATCGACGTTCCCGCCCACAAGGTGAGTAGGGGCGAAGAACTGATCTCCCTCACCCCCCTCGAGTTCGACCTCCTGGTGGCTCTGGCGCGCAAGCCGCGACAGGTGTTCACCCGTGAGGTGCTGCTCGAGCAGGTGTGGGGTTACCGACATGCGGCCGACACCCGACTGGTCAACGTGCACGTGCAGCGTCTGCGTGCCAAGGTCGAGACTGATCCCGAGAATCCCGAAGTGGTTTTGACGGTCAGGGGGGTCGGCTACAAGGCCGGACCGCCGTGACAGGTGTTTCCCGATGGCGGCGTCGTGTCAACCGACGCGTTTCGCCGATCCTTCGGTGGGGTCACTCACTGAGCAATACCCTCGCGCACACGTGGCGTCGTTCGCTGCAGCTGCGAGTCGTCGTCTCGACGTTGACGTTGTCGCTCATCGTCATCGTCGTGCTCGGCGTCGTGCTGACGAGTCAGATCACCGACCGTCTGCTCGAGACCAAGATCAATGCGGCCACCGAGGAGATGGACCGTGCCCGGAGCACGGTGGAGGGGCAGCTGGCAGGCGCGGACGACAGTAGTTCGCCCACCACACAGCTCGACGGCGCCAGGGCCGCCCTGACGAACCGCGAACCCGACGCCGGGCAGGCGTCGGGCTCGGCGGGCACGTTCGACCCGGTGCTGATCGTGCCCGGTGACGGCCCCCGTGCGCCGACGTCGAGTGGTCCGGCGGACCAGATCCCGGAATCGCTGCGGGCGTTCGTCCAGGCAGGTCAGGTGGCATATCAATTCGCCACCGTGAACGATCCGGAAGGCTATTCGGGGCCGGCACTGATCGTCGGGAGCCCGACCGCGTCGGCGATCTCCACACTCGAGCTGTACCTGGTGTTCCCGCTGGCCAGTGAGGACCGCAGCCTCTCGCTGGTCCGCGGCACACTGCTGGTGGGTGGCGCCGTGCTCGCCGTGCTGCTCGCGGCCATCGCGCTGCTCGTCGCGAGGCAGGTGGTCCTGCCGATCCGGTCGGCGTCACGGATCGCGGTGCGTTTCGCGGACGGCCGGCTGAAGGAACGCATGCCCGTGCGCGGCGAGGACGACATGGCCCGGCTGGCGATGTCGTTCAACGAGATGGCGGAGAGTCTGTCCAAGCAGATCACCCAGCTCGAGGAGTTCGGAAACCTCCAGAAGCGATTCACCTCCGACGTGAGCCACGAACTGAGGACACCGTTGACGACGGTGCGTATGGCGGCCGACCTCATCCACGACGGCAGCGACGACCTCGACCCCGTGCTGCGGCGGTCCTCGGAGTTGCTGGTGGCGGAACTCGACCGGTTCGAGGGACTGCTGGCCGACCTCCTCGAGATCAGCAGGCACGACGCCGGCGTCGCGGAACTGGCCGCCGAGCAACTCGACGTCCGGATGTGTGCGCGCGCGGCGATCTCGACCGTCCGTCATCTTGCGCGCGAGAGCGGGACCGAACTGATCGTGGACCTGCCCGATCAGGCGGTGATGGCCGAGGTGGACCCGCGTCGTGTGGAGCGAATCCTGCGGAACCTGCTGGCGAACGCGATCGACCACGGAGAAGGCAAACCGGTGCTCCTGCGCGTGCGCGCCGACGACAGCGCTGCGGCGTTCATCGTGCGCGACCAGGGCGTGGGCCTGCGGCCGGGCGAGGAGAAGCTGGTGTTCAACAGGTTCTGGCGGTCCGATCCGTCGCGCGTGCGACGGTCGGGCGGTACCGGACTCGGACTCGCGATCAGCGTGGAGGACGCGAATCTCCACGACGGCAGGCTCGAGGCGTGGGGTGAACCCGGCCAGGGCGCCTGCTTCCGGTTGACGCTGCCCCGGGTGCGGGGACGCAAAGTCGTGTCGAGCCCGCTGCCTCTGAAACCGGGAACGGCGAAATACGTTCAAGGACAGCCGGTTCCGGGCGACGACACGTTGCCGGTGCGCAACGAGAGCATGGAGGCGGCGGTCGACGAGTCCCACACGGTTCCCCAGAAGCGTGAGCGTGCGCACGTCGGTGACCGGGACGGTGCGCACGTGCCGGAGTCGGACCTGTGACGCCCGGCCGGCGATCCGCCCTGCTGTCGCGGCCGGTGTGCGGTGCGATCGTCCTCGCGGTGCTCGTGACCGTCAGCGGGTGCGCGAGTCTCCCGGATTCGTCCACCCCACAGGCGATCGGCACGATCAACCGTGACTCGCCCGGGTCGAGTGTCGCGGCCCCGGCACCGGGACGCGAACCCGACCTGCTGCTGCGCGACTTCTTCAAGGCCAGCACCGATCCGACCGATCGGCATCTCGCGGCCCGCCAGTTCCTCACCCCCGGTGTGACCGGAAGGTGGGACGACGCGGCCAGCGCAACCATCGTCGACAAGGTCGACGTCCTCCCGGAGACCCGGTCGGCCGACCAGGCGACGTACACGATCCGCGCCAACAAGGTGGGGCAGCTCGAACCCGGTGGGCTGTACGTGGCGGAAGAGGGCAGTTTCGAGACGAAGATCAGTCTCGAGTTGCAGGGCGGTGAATGGCGGATCTCCGAGCTCCCCGCAGGCGTGATCCTCGACCGGGCGCAGTTCCTGAACACCTACCAGCGCAAGTCGCTGTACTTCCTCGACCCGTCCGGGACGACGGTCGTGCCGGACCCGCGCTGGGTGTCGGGCGCCCAGGACCAGATGGCGTCGCAGCTGATCGGTCTGCTGATCGACGGGCCCAAGGCGGCACTGGCCCCGGCCGTGCGCAACGAACTCGGTAACGGGGTCTCGGTGCGCGGCCCGATCACGAAGGCCGACGGCCGCACCGCGCAGGTAGGGGTGGGGCTCGGTGGGATCCGGATCGACTTCGCCGGCGTGCCGCCGATGGATGCGCAGCAGAAGCAGCTGTTCGCGGCGCAGGTGATCTGGACGCTGGCCAATGCGGAGATCTCGGGCCCCTACGTGCTGCTCGCCGACGGCGAGCCGTTCGACGAACGGTTCCCGAACGGGTGGACCACCGCCGACGTCGCGTCCATGAACCCGTTCGCGACATCCAGCGCCACCGTGGGCCTGCACGCGCTGCGTGAAGGGTCGATGGTGAGCGTCACCGAGACCGGGGTCACCCCGGTGCCCGGGTACTTCGGATCGGCCCGCAACATGCGGTCGCTCGCGCTGTCGCAGGACGGAAAATTGGTCGCCGCGGTCGCCGACACCGGGCGTCCCGCGCCGGAACCCGCGAGTTCGCTGATGGTCGGGGCGTACGAGGACGGTGCCGCATCGGTGCTCGAGGGTGGCGCGATCACTCGCCCCACGTGGGCGCCCGACAACTCGGCGATCTGGGCAGCGGTCAACGGCAACACGGTCATTCGGGTGTTGCGCGAGCCCGGCACCGGCCGGACGTCGGTGGTCAACGTCGACGCAGGCGCCGTCACCGCACTGGGCGCCACGATCACCGAGTTGCGCCTGTCCCGCGACGGGGTGCGGGCGGCACTGATCGTCGACGGCAAGGTCTATCTCGCCATCGTCACCCAGATGCCGGGAGGTCAGTACGCGTTGACGAATCCCCGTGCGGTCGCGATCGGACTGGGCAGCCCGGCGCTGTCCCTGGACTGGAGCACGAGCGACACGATCGTCGTCGCGCGTGCGGCGTCGGACATCCCGGTGGTGCAGGTGGCCGTCGACGGGTCGCGGATGGACGCGCTGCCGAGCCGCAACCTGACCGCGCCGGTGGTGGCCGTGGACGCGTCGACGACCACGGAGTTCGTCGCCGACTCCCGGGCGGTGTTCCAGTTGAACAACAACGATCCGGCCGGCGACCGGTACTGGCGGGAGGTCCCCGGGTTGACGGGTGTGAAGGCGATCCCGGTCCTGCCGGGCTGAGACTGTCGGTGCGGGCCCGGATACTGCCCGCATGCGCGCCCTGCCCGGTCTCCGGACCCTGCTCGATCTGATCCTGCCCGCCGAGTGCGGCGGGTGTGGGGTGCCGGGCACCCAGTGGTGCGCCCGCTGCGCCGCGGAGGTGGCCGACGATCCCGTGCTGCTCCGGCCGCGCGTGGATCCCGGCGTCGGGGTGTGGGCGCTCGGGCCGTACACCGGTGCCCGCCGCCGGGCTGTCATCGCCGCGAAGGAGCGGGGGCGGCGCGATCTCGCCGCGCCGCTCGGATCCGCCGTCGCGGGCGCGCTGAGCCGTCTGCAACAGTGGGGTGAACTCGACCCGCCGGACGTCGCTCCGGTGGTTCTCGTGCCGGCTCCGACGCGTCCGCGGGCGGCCCGCGCACGGGGCGGCGACCCCGTCACGCGGATCGCCGTCGCCGCGGTGGGGGACCGGCGCGTGTGCCCTGCGCTCGTGATGCGACGCGCCGTGCGGGACTCGGTCGGACTGAACGCAGATCAACGTCGAGTAAACCTAGAGGGTGGCGTCCGGTTGACGCGCAGCGGCGCTGTATTCGCGCGATATCTCGAGCCGGAATCATCCTCGCTGCAACGGGTTTCGGTGGTACTACTGGACGACGTGTCGACCACCGGCGCGACCGCGACCGAGTCTGTCCGGGTGCTGTCGCGAGTGGGTATCCGGATCAGCGCGGTGGTCGTCGTGGCGGGTGTTGGATGAAATTCTGCCGAACAGTGGCACTCGCGCGCGTTACGTACTAGCGTCGCGGACACACCCGAAAACACAGGTAGGAGGTGGAACTTCGAACCTGGTGCCGGGCGGACCCCCTTCCGGCATTGCTCAAACTCGCCGCCGCCCATCAAGGGGCGGGGCCGTAATCGGGAGGTACGAGTGACGACCCCTTCGCAAGCCTCGGTTTTCGTCGACGACCGCACCACGGAAGCACAAGAGAAGACGGATACCCCCACCGCCGAGATCGTCGTCAAGGGACGCAACGTCGAGGTACCCGACCACTTCCGCGTGTACGTCTCCGAGAAGCTGTCGCGCCTCGAGCGCTTCGATCCCTCCATTTTCCTGTTCGATGTCGAACTTCAACACGAACCCAATCGACGCCAGAGAAAGAGCTGCCAGCGCGTCGAGATCACTGCCCGAGGCAAGGGGCCGGTAGCCCGAGCCGAGGCATCCGCCGACAGTTTCTATGCAGCATTCGAGTCGGTGACCGCCAAGCTCGAGAGCAGGCTCCGTCGCACCAAGGACCGGAAGAAGGTCCATTACGGGGAAAAGACCCCGGTGTCGGTGGCGGAAGCCACCGCCGCACTCGCCGAGGACGACAGTCTCGGCATCAGTCCCGACATCTCCCTGGACGGGCAGGTGTCGGACGAGCACACACCGGGTCACGTCGTGCGGACCAAGGAACACACGGCCACGCCGATGACCATCGACGACGCTTTGTACGAGATGGAGCTGGTAGGACACGATTTCTTCCTGTTCCACGACAAGGAGACGGACAAGGCGTCCGTCGTCTACCGGCGGCACGCGTTCGACTACGGATTGATCCGTCTGGCGTGACGTACTCCCGTTCCGTCTGACGATCCGAGCGGTCGGTCTACTCGTCCGATCGCGGAAGCGCCTACCATGGAATCCGGCCGGGGTTCTCGGACCTCCGGCCGGATTTTGTGTGTCACCCATCCACTGCCGAAGATTGAGGACGAACAAGACTGTGCCGTCGCTGTCGCTATCGAAGCTGCTCCGTGTTGGTGAAGGTCGCATGGTCAAGCGGCTCAAGCACATCGCCGACCACGTTTCCTCGCTGTCGCCCGAGGTCGAAGACCTGACCGACGAGCAACTCCGCGCGAAGACCGAGGAGTTCCGCGCCCGCTACCGTGACGGCGAGACGCTCGACGAACTGCTGCCCGAGGCGTTCGCCGTCGCCCGCGAGGCGTCCTGGCGGGTCATCGACCAGCGGCACTTCCACGTGCAGATCATGGGCGGCGCCGCCCTCCACTTCGGCAACATCGCCGAGATGAAGACCGGTGAGGGCAAGACCCTGACCTGCGTGCTGCCCGCGTACCTCAACGCGATCGCCGGGGACGGCGTGCACGTCGTCACGGTCAACGACTACCTCGCCAAGCGCGACTCCGAGTGGATGGGCCGCGTCCACCGCTTCCTCGGACTCGACACCAGCGTGATCCTGTCCGGCATGTCGCCCGCCGAGCGTCGCGCGGCCTATGCGGCGGACATCACATACGGCACCAACAACGAGTTCGGGTTCGACTACCTGCGCGACAACATGACGCACTCCCTGGACGATCTCGTCCAGCGCGGTCACAGCTTCGCCGTCGTCGACGAGGTCGACTCCATCCTCATCGACGAGGCCAGGACCCCCCTCATCATCTCCGGCCCCGCCGACGCGTCGAGCAAGTGGTACGCGGAGTTCGCCCGCATCGCGCCGCTGCTCAAGCGTGACGTGCACTACGAGGTCGACATCCGCAAGCGCACCATCGGCGTCCACGAGGCCGGCGTCGAACTCGTCGAGGACCAGCTCGGCATCGACAACCTGTACGAGGCCGCCAACTCGCCGCTCGTGAGCTACCTGAACAACGCCATCAAGGCCAAAGAGCTGTACACGAAGGACAAGGACTACATCGTCCGTGACGGCGAGGTGATCATCGTCGACGAATTCACCGGCCGCGTCCTCGTCGGCCGCCGCTACAACGAGGGCATGCACCAGGCGATCGAGGCCAAGGAGAAGGTCGAGATCAAGGCCGAGAACCAGACCCTCGCCACGATCACGCTGCAGAACTACTTCCGCCTGTACGACAAGCTGTCGGGCATGACGGGTACGGCCGAGACCGAGGCCGCCGAGCTGCACCAGATCTACAACCTCGGCGTCATCCCGATCCCCACCAACCGGCCGATGGTCCGCGTCGACAACGGCGACCTGATCTACAAGACCGAGGAAGCCAAGTTCGACGCCGTCGTCGACGACGTGGTGGAGCGGCACGAGAAGGGCCAGCCGGTCCTCATCGGTACGACCAGCGTCGAGCGGTCCGAGTACCTGTCGAAGCAGTTCACCAAGCGCGGGGTGGCGCACAACGTGCTGAACGCGAAGTTCCACGAGCAGGAAGCCCAGATCATCGCCGAGGCCGGCCGGTCGGGAGCGGTCACCGTTGCAACCAACATGGCCGGTCGTGGTACCGACGTCGTGCTCGGCGGCAACCCCGACATCATCGCGGACATCGCGCTCCGCAAGCAGGGCCTCGACCCCGTCCATACCCCCGACGACTACGAGGCGGCGTGGGACGACGTCCTCGACCAGGTCAAGGCCGAGGTGAAGGCCGACGCCGACAAGGTGCGCGAGGCCGGCGGGCTGTACGTCCTCGGCACCGAGCGGCACGAGTCCCGGCGAATCGACAACCAGTTGCGCGGCCGGTCCGGCCGTCAGGGCGATCCCGGTGAATCGCGGTTCTACCTGTCCCTCGGCGACGAGTTGATGCGACGGTTCAACGGTGCGGCGCTCGAGTCGATCATGACCCGGCTCAACCTGCCCGACGACGTTCCCATCGAGGCGAAGATGGTCTCGAAGGCCATCAAGAGCGCTCAGACGCAGGTCGAGCAGCAGAACTTCGAGATCCGCAAGAACGTCCTCAAGTACGACGAGGTGATGAACCAGCAGCGCACGGTCATCTACAACGAGCGCCGTCAGATCCTCGAAGGCAAGGACATGGAGGGCCAGGTCGAGAAGATGATCACCGACGTGGTCACCGCCTACGTCGACGGCGCCACCGCGGAGGGTTACGTCGAGGACTGGGATCTCGAGCAACTGTGGACGGCCCTCAAGACGCTGTACCCGATCGGCGTCGATTACAAGGAACTGGTCGGCGACGGCGACGACGAGACGAAGGACATCACCGCCGACGAGTTGCGCGAGACCCTGCTGAAGGATGCGCACGACGCCTACACACGGCGTGAGGCCGAGATCGACGGCGTCGCCGGTGAGGGATCGATGCGCGAACTCGAGCGCCGGGTCCTGCTGAGCGTCCTCGACCGGAAGTGGCGTGAGCATCTTTACGAGATGGACTACCTCAAGGAGGGCATCGGCCTGCGGGCGATGGCTCAGCGTGATCCGCTCGTCGAGTACCAGCGCGAAGGTTTCGACATGTTCGGCGGGATGCTCGAGGGCCTGAAGGAGGAGTCGGTCGGATTCCTGTTCAACCTTCAGGTCGAGGCGGCCGCCCCGCAGGCGGCGCAGGCCCCGGGCGTCAGCGTCACTGCGGCTTCCGCTGCGGCGACGGCGTCGGCTGCACCCGCTCCGGCGGCGCCTCGACCGCTACCCACCCAGGAGGCCGCGCAGCAGGCGCAGGGCACGGCGGCACCGTCCGCCCTCCGCGCGAAGGGACTGGACGACGGGGAGCCCCGCGGGCTCACGTACTCCGGGCCTGCCGAGGACGGCAATGCCCACCTCAGCCGCCGCGGAGCGGCCGAATCGGACGACGCCGCCGACGCCGGAACCCGTCGTCAGCGGCGGGAGGCCGCGCGGTCGCAGTCGAAGGGTAAGAAGGCCCCGCGCACCAAGCGCAAGCGCTGACCACAGGCGAGCCGATCAGCCGATCATCAGCGAGGTGACGGTCCAGCCCGTGTCGGACTGTTGTTCGACACGGGCTGCGATCACGAAGACCCGTGGTCCCCGGCCGTAGGTGCCGAAGGCCTCGAACACACAGGGCTCCACCGCGCGCAGATGCACGCGGACGAGTGTCGCGACACCGAGTCGCCGGGCAGGTGATTCCGCGAGCGCGAACGTGCGCACCACGTCGACGAGTGACGGCGTCACCATCGGCCGCAGTTGCCGGACGTTGCGTCGCCGGTCCAGCACTTCGAGGACGAGCCGGAACGCCTGCTCCGTGAACCGCTGAACGTCCGGCGACGGAATCGGCAGAGTTCCCGGGTGCGTCGCGGCGCCGCGCGGCGACGCACCCGAGTGGGGCGACGACCGGTGCCTGGCGTGCCCGCGAGTATGCAGCGCACCCGGCGGCTCCGAATGCCCCGGCAGGATCGGCGCGGCGTCGTCGCCGACCGCCGGCTCGAAGCGTGGCACCCGTGACAGGAACGTGTAGGACTCACTCATTTCTTACCCCCCGGTTTCGGCATGAGACGGCCGTCGTAGCGGTCATGATCGCACGGATCCCGTCGTCGTGTCGCTGAACCGCGGAGCGGACTCGTGTCGCTGAACCGCGGAGCGGACTCGTGTCGCCGAACCGCGGAGCGGCCCATAGGGTGGGGACGTGCGGGGATTGATATTGGACTTCGGCGGCGTTCTCGCGGGTCCCGGTTCGGACATGGACGGCCTGTCGTCCGTCCTCGCCGGTGCCCGGACCCGTGGTGTGCGGACCGCGATCCTCAGCAACGATCCCGGCGGTCCCGGCGCGCAGTGGTTGCGGGAACTCGGCGACGGCCGGCTGGTCGATCAGGTCGTGCTGTCCGGGGATGTCGGTGTCGCCAAACCTGATCCGCGGATCTATCGGCTGACGGCCGAATCGCTCGGTCTGGATCCGGGCGACTGTATCTTCGTCGACGACCTGCCGGTCAACGTGCGGGGCGCGGTGGCCGTCGGGATGGTGGGCATCCACCACGTCGACGGCGCGGCCACGGCGGACGAGATAGCGATACTTCTCGAGGTGGATCGAGACGGGATGCAAGGGGAACAGGCGCCGACATGGTGACGAGACTGACTACGCAGGATGCATCGTTCTACTTTCTCGAGGCGAGCAGTACGCCGATGCACGTGGGATCGCTGGCGATCTTCCGGAAGCCGCGAAACGGGTTGTCCTACGAGGAATTACTGAGCCTCGTCGAGGAGCGGTTGAGCCTGGTGCCCCGCTACCGGCAGAAGGTGCGGGAGGTGGCGCTGGGACTGTCGCGTCCGGTGTGGGTGGACGATCAGGACTTCGATATCGAGTACCACGTCCGGCGGTCGGCGCTGCCGAAGCCCGGATCGGACGCCCAGTTGCACGATCTGGTCGCACGGCTCACGTCCCGGCCCCTCGACAACACGCGTCCCCTGTGGGAGATGTACCTGGTGGAGGGGTTGTCGAACAACCGCTTCGCCATCTTCACGAAGTCGCATTCCTCGCTGGTCGACGGCGAGACGGCGCTCGAGATCGGTCAGGTGATCCTGGACCCGGCGAAGACCCGGCGGCCGATGGCGGAGGAACTGTGGATGCCGAGCCCCGCCCCCAGTGAGTCCACTCTCATCGCGGGGGCGCTGGCGGAGATGGTGTCGAGGCCGGGGGAGGGTCTGGCGGCGCTGCGGATGACGTTGGGTGACATGGCGTCTGCGCTCGGTGAGACCGTGCGGACCGTCGGCAAGCTCGCCGCCGTGGTCCGCACCGCGACACAGGTGGCGCCGTCGAGTCCACTGAATGCGACGATCTCCCGCAACCGGCGCTTCGCGGTGGTCAAGACCGAATTGGGCGACTACCGGAAGATCCGCGCACAGTACGGGTGCGAGGTCAACGACGTCATCCTCGCCGTCGTGTCGGGTGCGATGCGGTACTGGCTGCTGTCCCGCGGCGAACCGGTGGCCGAGTCGACCACGGTCCGGGCCATGGTCCCGATGTCCGTGTACGCGACGGACCCCGAGGCTGACGACGAGGGGTCCCGCCGCGGCGAGTGGGCGGACCCGCGGAGCATGGTGTCGTCCTTCCTCATCGACCTGCCGGTCGGCGAACCGAACGCGGTGGTGCGGCTGTCGCACGTGGCGCACGCCATGGAGGCGCACGCGAAGCAGAGTCAGCGGGTCACCGCGGAGACCCTGGTGCGGTTGTCGGGGTTCGCGCCCGCCACGCTGCACGCGATGAGTGCCCGTGTCGCGAGCAGCTTCTCGCAGCGCATGTTCAACCTGATGATCACCAACGCGCCGGGTCCGCAGATGCCGCTGTACGTGGGTGGAGCGCGGATGCTGGAGATGTATCCGGTGTCGCCCCTGCTGAAAAACCAGACTTTGAGCATCGGCCTCACGTCCTACGACGGCAACGTCTACTACGGTTTGAATGCAGACCGTGACGCCATGGCCGACGTGGACGTGGTGGCGGCGCTGCTGTACGAATCTCTCGAGGAGTTGTTGGATGCCAGCCGGTGAGAAGTCCGCGGTGCGAATGACGGGTGACGCATGACGAGGGTGTACGTTCCCGCGACGATCGAGATCCTCCAGCGGCTCGTCGCCGACCAGGAGTTCGATCCGATGAGCCGTACCGCCTTCGCCGTCACCGCCACGCTCCGCGAGGCGTACTCGTCGGGCGACGACGACGAACTGGCCGAGGTCGCGATGGCCGAGGCCGCCCGGGCTTCGCTGCGTCTGATCGCGGGCCGGGTGGGGGAGAGCGGGACAGACGGGGTCCGCTTCCGCCGTGCCGTGGTTGCCGCGGACATCGACGACGTGACACCCCGTCCGGATCTCGACGACGCCGTGGTCCGGTTGCCCGGTCCGGTGACGATCGGCCGGGTCGCGTCGGTGCACGTGGACCTCGCGGAGGCGGAGCCCGACATCGAGCGGGCCGTGTCCGCGATCGACGAAGCGGATCTCGGAGATCCGGACGCCGAGTTCGTTCTCGGTGACGCCGAGGATCACGTACTGGCGTGGTACGCCATCCAGGAGCTTCCGTTCCTGCTCGAACTGCTCTGACCGGTACGTCCTCTTACCTTGGGGTAACCTACGGTACCGTAACTTAAAAACCTACGGTAGCGTAGGTGGTGACGGAAAAGGTGGAGGTCGGATGGGTCTGAAGGATTGGATCGAGGCGCCCGCAGCAGCGGTCGTGCCCGCCAAGCGGTCCAAGCTCAATTGGTTGCGCGGTGCGGCGGCACGTCTGACGACGCCGTTGCTCCCCGACGACTACCTGCACCTGGCCAACCCGCTGTGGTCGGCCCGCGAACTGCGCGGACAGATCGTGGAGGTGCGCGCGGAGACGGCGGACTCCGCCACGATCGTCATCAAGCCGGGCTGGGGATTCGATTTCGACTACGAGCCCGGCCAGTACATCGGCATCGGCCTGCACATCGACGGACGCTGGCACTGGCGTTCGTACTCCCTCACCTCGCCCCCGAACTGGGACGACAAGCTCATCTCCATCGCCGTCAAGGCGATGCCCGAGGGATTCCTGTCCAGTCACCTCGTCAACGGTGTGCCGTCGGGGACGATCGTCCGGCTCGCGACGCCCACGGGCAACTTCGCGCTGCCCGACCCGCCGCCGCAGCGCATCCTGTTCCTGACCGCGGGCAGCGGTATCACGCCGGTCATGGCGATGCTCCGCACGATGAACCGGCGCGGCCAGCTTCCCGACGTCTTCCACGTCCACTCGGCGCCCACCGACGCCGACGTGATGTTCGCCGACGAACTCACCCAGCTCCACGAGGAGCACGACGACTTCCGGTGCAAGATCCAGCTCACCCGCAGCCAGGGCAAGTTCGCGTTGTCCTCGCTCGACGAGGTGTGCCCGGACTGGCGCGAACGGCAGACGTGGGCCTGTGGGCCGCTGCCGATGCTCGACGAGATCGAGACGCTGTGGCGCGACGAGAACATCGAGGACAAGCTGCACCTCGAGCGTTTCGCCGTCTCCCGTGCGGACACGTCCGGCGAGGGTGGGACGGTGACGTTCGCCAAGGCCGACAAGACCGTCACGATCGACGGTGCCACCACTCTTCTCGAGGCCGGTGAGAAGGTCGGTGCACTGATGCCGTTCGGCTGCCGGATGGGGATCTGCCAGACCTGTGTCGTTCCGATTCTCGCCGGGCACGCCATCGACCTGAGGTCCGGCAAGCAGCACGCCGAAGGTGACCGAGTCCAGACTTGTATCTCGGCGGCGGCAGGGGACTGCACGCTCGACGCATGAGCGTGAGCGTGTTGTTCACCTGACTCCGCTATTCTCGGACTCTCACCAGACGGAGGAGCACGGTGGCGATCACCGACATCAAAGAGTTCGCGCATCTGACCGAAGCGGACATCGAATCGCTCGGACGTGAGTTGGATGCGATCCGGCTCGACGTGGAGGATTCGCGCGGCGTCCGCGACGCCCGATACATCCGCCGGGCCATCAGGGCGCAACGACTGCTGGAACTCGGTGGCCGGCTCGCGCTGTTCGGCAGCCGATACCGGCCGGCCTGGCTCGCGGGCACCGCGATGCTTTCCCTCTCGAAAATCATCGAGAACATGGAACTCGGCCACAACGTGATGCACGGCCAGTGGGACTGGATGAACGATCCGGAGATCCACTCGATGTCTTGGGAGTGGGATCAGACGGGCCCCTCGGAGCATTGGAAGCGGGCCCACAACTACTCCCACCACACGTTCACCAACATCGTTGGAATGGATTCCGACGTCGGTTTCGGCATCCTCCGGATGACCCGCGACGAGGAGTGGCGGCCGATCAATCTGCTGCAGCCGTTCGCCAACATCGTCCTGGCCGCCACGTTCGAGTGGGGGATCGCGCTCCACGACCTCACGTTCGCGGCCGAGTTGGAGGGCGCCGAGAAGGGGCAGCTCAACTCGCAGGCCAACAAGGATTTTGCCCGCAAGATCTTCCGTCAGGTCGGCAAGGACTTCCTCCTGTTCCCGGTGCTCGCGGGGCCGGCGTGGAAGTCGACGCTGACGGCGAACACGACCGCCAACCTCATGCGGAACCTGTGGGCGTACGTGGTGATCTTCTGCGGGCACTTCCCGGACGGCGCCGAAAAGTTCACCGTCGACGAATACGAGAACGAGACCCGGCACGAGTGGTACCTCCGGCAGATGCTCGGCAGCGCCAACTTCGACTCCGGCAAGATCATGGGTTTCATGAGCGGAAATCTCAGCTACCAGATCGAGCATCATCTGTTCCCCGATCTGCCGAGCAACCGGTACCCGGAGATCGCCGTGAAGGTGCGGGCGCTTTGCGAGAAGTACGACCTCCCGTACACCACGGGGTCGCTCGCCAAGCAGTACCTGCTGGCACTGCGCACGATCCACAAACTCGCCCTTCCCGACCGCTTCCTGCGTGCGACGGCGGACGACGCCCCCGAGACGTCCTCGGAGCGGAAGTTCCGCGATGCCCGTGACGCGGGTGCCGCGATGGTCGAGACGCTGCGCACCGATCCCGTCACGGGACAGCGCCGGGGTCTGCTGTCGGCGCTGCGCGCCCACGCGGAGGCCAAGATCCCGCGCCGTCGTCGGTGATTTCACTCACACCTACAATCAAGTAACCTACGGTGCCGTAACTTACGGTACGGTAGGTCATGTCAGCGCCTATCCGGTGTGAACTGTCGACCCAGCCAGGAGGAGGTTCCCCATGGCGATTGCAGATGTCAAGGAATACGCACATCTCACCGAAGCCGATGTCGAGGCGCTCGGGCGCGAGTTGGATGCGATCCGCCGCGATATCGAAGAATCTCGCGGGGAGCGCGACGCGCGCTACGTGCGGAACACCATCAGACTGCAGCGTGGACTCGAGATCAGTGGCCGCGCAATGCTGTTCGCGAGCAAGCGGCGTCCCGCCTGGCTGGCGGGCACGGCTCTGCTCTCCCTCTCGAAGATCATCGAGAACATGGAACTCGGCCACAACGTCATGCACGGCCAGTGGGACTGGATGAACGATCCCGAGATCCACTCCACCTCGTGGGAGTGGGACGTGACGGGACCGTCCGCTCACTGGAAGCAGACGCACAACTACATCCACCACAAGTACACCAACGTCCTCGGTATGGACGACGACGTGGGATACGGCCTGCTGCGCGTCACGCGTGACCAGCGGTGGAAGCCGTTCAATACCGGCAATCTCCTCTACAACACCCTGCTCGCGCTGTTCTTCGAGTACGGCATCGCGGCGCAGCATCTCGAACTCGGCAAGGTCGCCAAGGGGCGCGTGCCGAGCGAGGAGACCCAGCGCAAGCTCCGCGAGGTCGGCGAGAAGGTCGGCAAGCAGATCCTCAAGGACTACGTGATCCACCCCGCGGTCACCGGTCCTGCGTGGAAGAGCACGCTCACCGCCAACATCGCCGCGAACATGATCCGCAACGTGTGGACCAACGCGATCATCTTCTGTGGGCACTTTCCGGACGGCGCCGAGAAGTTCACCAAGGCCGATATCGACAAGGAAACGCCCGCGCAGTGGTACCTCCGGCAGATGCTCGGTAGCGCGAACATCGACGGCGGCAAGCTGATGGACTTCATGTCCGGCAACCTGAGCTACCAGATCGAGCACCACCTGTTCCCCGACCTGCCGAGCAACCGCTACGCGGAGATCGCCGTACGGGTGCGGGAGTTGTGCGAGAAGTACGACCTGCCGTACACCTCCGGGCCGTTCCTGGTGCAGTACGCGAAGTCGTGGCGCACCATCGCCAAGCTGTCGTTGCCGAACAAGTACCTCAAGGCGACCGCGGACGACGCGCCGGAGACGGCGTCGGAGCGCAGGTTCGGTGGAAACACCACGGCGACAATCGATCCCGTGACCGGTCGCCGTCAGGGGCTGAGTTCCGCGATCAAGCGCACCCGCAAGCGTCGCGGTCTGCGCGCACTGCTTTCCCGCTAGGCAACTCCGCTAGACAGTTCCGCCACGGCGCGGTTCGTCCCTCACCAGGCCTCGTTTGACGCGATGGCCGTGAGGAGGTGACGGACCGCGTCGACGCGTTTGGCGGCCTTGCCCTCGAGGTGGTCGAGCGCGCATTCCGGGTCCGCGGGCGGGCCGAGATGGGTACAGCCTCGCGGGCAGTCCTCGATGGCCGCGGCCAGATCGGAGAACGCGGCCACCACGTTCTCCGGGGAGATGTGGGCCAGCCCGAACGACCGGATGCCCGGGGTGTCGATCACCCAGCCGCCCGACGGGAGCGGCAGCGCGACCGACTGCGTGGACGTGTGCCTGCCCTTGCCCACGCCGGAGACCACGCCGACGGCACGGTCGGCGTCGGGAACGAGGCGGTTGACGAGAGTCGACTTCCCGACCCCCGAATGCCCGATCAGCGCGGTGAGCCTGCCGGACAGCATCGACAGGACCTCGTCGACCGGATCGTCGCGGCCCGCCACGACCACGGGGACGTCGAGGTCGGCGAACGTGCTCGCGAACTCCTCGGGCGGCTCGAGGTCGCTCTTCGTCAGGCACACGACGGGGCTCAGCCCGCCCGCGTATGCGGCGACTAGCGCGCGTTCGACGAATCCCGTCCGCGGCGGCGGGTCGGCGAGCGCCACGACGATCAGCAACTGCTGCGCGTTGGCCACCACGATCCGCTCGTAGGGGTCGGTGTCGTCGGCGGTGCGCCGGAGCACGGTGGCGCGCTCGGCCACCCGCACGATCCGCGCGAGGGTGTCGGGTTTGCCGGACAGGTCGCCGACGACGCTCACCTCGTCGCCCACCACGATGGGGGTGCGGCCCAGTTCGCGGGCGCGCATGGTCACGAGGGGACGGTCGGGGTCGCCGCCGAGAACGCAACCCCACCGGCCCCGGTCGACGGCGACGACCATCGCCGACTCCGCGGCGAGGTGCTCCGGCCGGGTTTTCGTGCGCGGGCGCGTTCCTCGGCCCGGGCGCACCCGGACGTCGGACTCGTCGTACTGCCTGCGACTCAGAAGCTCGCCTTCCGACCGGTGCCCGCGGCCGCGGACAGCATTGTGGCCCACAGGTTCTCGAAACCGGGCAGTGTCTTCGCCGTGGTGCCGATGTCCTCGATCTCGATGCCGTCGACCCGCAGGCCGACGATGGCTCCCGCCGTCGCCATCCGGTGGTCGGCGTAGGACCGCCACGTCCCGCCGTGCAGGTCGGCGGGCACGATGGTGAGGCCGTCCTCGGTCTCGGTGACGTTTCCGCCCAGCGAATTGATCTCGTGTGCGAGCGCGGCCAGCCGGTCGGTCTCGTGTCCGCGCAGATGCGCGATACCGCGCAGGTGGGACGGGCCGTCCGCGAGCGCGGCGAGCGCCGCGACGGTCGGGGTGAGTTCGCCGACGTCGTGCAGGTCGATGTCGATGCCGGTCAGCTGCTGCGGGCCGCGGACGGTGAGGTTCGCCCCGTCCCGCCGGACGTCGGCGCCCATCGCCAGCAGGATCTCGCGGATCGCGTCGCCGGGCTGCGTCGTCTCCGCCGGCCACAGCGGAACGGTCACCTCACCGCCGGTGACGGCGGCGGCGGCGAGGAAGGCGGTGGCATTCGACAGGTCGGGCTCGATCACCCGGTCGACGGCCCGCACCGGACCGGGGCTAACCCGCCACGTGTCGGCCTCCCCGCCCGTCGCCGGGGTGGAGACCTCGACACCCGACTCGCGCAGCATCTCCACCGTCATGTCGATGTGCGGCATCGACGGAACCGTCTTGCCGTCGTGATGAACCGTGACGCCCTCGTCGAAGGCGGCCGCCGACAGCAGCAGCCCGGACACGAACTGCGAAGAACCGGACGCGTCGATCGTGACCCGGCCCCCGCGCAGCGAACCCGCGCCGCGGACCGTGAACGGCAGGGAGTCGCCGTCGATGTCCGCGCCGAGACCGCGCAGCGCGTTCAGGATCGTGTCGAGCGGGCGGGTGCGCGCCTGCTCGTCGCCGTCGAAGTCGACCGTGCCGTCGGCGAGCGCGGCGACCGGCGGAAGGAACCGCATGACGGTGCCTGCCAGGCCGCAGTCGACCGCACCGCCCCGGAGGGGGCCGGGGGTGACCCGCAGCGTCGTGTCGTCGCCGGCCGTCTCGATGCCGATTCCCAGCGTCCGGAGTGCGTCGATCATGAGGTCGGTGTCCCGGCTGCGCAGTGCCCCGGTGAGGGTGGACGGACCGTCCGCGAGTGCGGCGAGGATCAGCGCGCGATTGGTGATCGACTTCGATCCGGGGAGGGCGACCGTCGCGACGACGGGCGCTTCGGCACGGGGGGCGTTCCACAGGCTCAGGCTCACGGTCTCCATCTTCGCCTATCGGGCGGGTGACCGGGCGGGGTGGGCGGCGTGTCGCAGGTGTCGGTGGTTCGTGCCACTCTGGTGGACATGTGCGGCAGGTATGCGACCACTGCGAATCCGGCGACACTCGCGGCCGACCTCGACGCGATCAACGAGGCGGGCGAGGAGGAGAGTCCGCCCGACTTCAACGTGGCGCCCACCACACAGGTCCTCACGGTGGTCGACCGGCACGACGCCCGTCGGATCCGGCGGATGCGGTGGGGTCTCGTGCCGTCCTGGACGAAGGAACTCGGCAAGGGCCCGGTGCTGTTCAACGCCCGGGCGGATTCGGTCGACAACAAACCCGCGTTCCGGACCTCCTTCAAGTACAAGCGCTGCCTCGTGCCGATGGACGGCTGGTACGAGTGGCAGACCGAGACCGAGCCGTCGGCCGCCGGGAAAAAGGCGGGCAAGGCGAAGAAGATTCCGTACTACATGTCCCCGGAGGACGGCTCACGCCTGTACATGGCCGGGCTGTGGTCGGTCTGGCACGATCCCGCGGTCGAGGAGTCGCCGCCCGTCCTGAGCTGCAGCATCATCACGGTCGACTCCGCCGCCCAGCTCGAGAACGTGCACGACCGGATGCCGCTCGTGATGCCCCGCGACCGCTGGGCCGCGTGGCTCGATCCCGAGCACCCCGCATCGACCGACCTGCTCGCGGTGTCACCCGACGCCATCGCCGACATCACCGTCCGGCGGGTGTCCACGCTGGTGAACAGTGTGAAGAACAACGGACCGGAACTCCTCGACCCCGACGCGGCCGGTCGTGACGACGCGCAGGTGGGGGAGCAGATCAGCCTGCTGTGACCGCCGCGGTGACGGCTCCGCTGAGCCGCACCAGATCGGCGGGCGCGAGTTCGATCTCGAGCCCGCGCCTGCCCGCGCTGCACAGCACCCTGTCCCAGTCGAGCGCCGACGCGTCGACGACCGTCGGAAGTGCCTTCCGCTGCCCGAGCGGGGAGATGCCGCCGAACACGTACCCGGTGGAGCGCTCGGCCTCGGTGCGGTCCGCCATCACGGCCTTGCCCGCGCCCAGCGCCGCGGCCGCCGCCTTCAGGGACAGTTTCTCCGGGACCGGCAGGACCGCCACCGCCAGCTTGCCCGTGTCGAGTTTGATCACGAGCGTCTTGAACACCTGATGGGCAGTGACGCCGACCGTCTCGCCCAGCGCGTCGACCGCCTCCGAACCGTACGACTCCGCCCGCTCGTCGTGCGCGTAGCTGTGCACGGTGTGGTCTATGCGCTGTGTGACGAGCAACTTCGTCGCGGGAGTGGCAGTTCCGGCCATGGACGAACACTCTGCCACGCGGTGCGGGAACACCGCGGACGGGAGCCGTGTTGGTACCTGCAGAAGACCCGTGCATCGAAGGGAGTGGTCCGTATCGTGATGTCCTCGGTAATCGAGCCCACGTCGCGTCTGCAGTTGGCGGTAACGTTGACGCCCACGGCGACCGAAGGGATCAGCGTGCAGGAACATGACCGTCCGACGGCAGAGAAGGCCGAGCCACAGGACGAGTTGATCGCGCGTTTCGAAAGGGATGCGCTCCCACTTCTGGATCAGCTGTACGGCGCTGCTCTGAGGATGACCCGGAACCCGGCTGACGCCGAGGACCTCGTGCAGGAAACGTACGTGAAGGCCTACACGGCGTTCCGTTCGTTCCGCGAGGGCACCAACCTCAAGGCGTGGCTGTACCGGATTCTCACGAACACGTACATCAACTCGTACCGCAAGAAGCAGCGGCAGCCCGCGCAGTACCCGACCGACGAGATCACCGACTGGCAGCTCGCGGCGACGGCGGAGCATTCGTCGACCGGGCTGCGGTCCGCCGAGGTCGAGGCACTGGACGCGCTCCCCGACGACGACATCAAGGAAGCCCTCCAGGCCCTGCCCGAGGAGTTCCGGATGGCCGTCTACTACGCCGATGTCGAGGGCTTTCCCTACAAGGAGATCGCCGAGATCATGGGCACCCCGATCGGGACCGTGATGTCGCGGCTGCACCGCGGGCGCAAGCAGCTGCGGGGTCTGCTCGCCGATGTCGCACGCGAACGAGGATTCAACCGCGGCACCGACGAGGTGGCCGGCGACAGTGTAGTGAGCGCGGAGCAGGAGGTTTCTCGGTGAGCGAGCAGGACGAATTCGAGCAGCTCGACTGCTCCGCCGTCATCGCGGACGTCTGGCTGATGCTGGACAGCGAATGCGACGAGGCCTCGCGGGCGCGGCTGCAGCGGCATCTCGACGAGTGCGGGTCGTGCCTCGAGGCGTACGGGATCGAGGAGAAGGTCAAGAGCCTCGTGAACCGCAAGTGCGGCGGTGAGCACGCACCGGAAAGTCTGCGTCAGAGGCTCTCCATCGAGTTGCGGCGGACGATCCTCATCACGAATACCGAACCCGAGTCGTAACCCGTCAGAACAGCAATCAGGGGCCGGAAAGCATCGCTGCTTTCCGGCCCCTGGTGCGTTCTACGGCGCGTCAGGCGTTGGGACGCTTGCCGTGGTTTGCGGCGTTGCCCTTGCGACTGCGCTTCTTACGACCACGCTTACCCATGAGTAGATCTCCCTTCTTTTCACCACAGTCTTCCACGTGTGGTTGGGTGTCCTTGCAACAGGGCTTTCTCGACACCCGGGAGTGAAGGATCACAATGGCAGAAGACGTGCGCGCCGAAATGGTTTCGACGGTGTATCAGGTTGTGGTGAGCGCGGGTGACGAGGTGAAGGAAGGCGACACCCTCGTCATCCTCGAGTCGATGAAGATGGAGATTCCCGTCATCGCCGAAGAGCCCGGCACGGTCACCTCCGTGGACGTCAAGGTCGGCGACGTGATCCAACAGGGCGACCTGATCGCGGTCATCTCCTGAGCTGACTGACACACCCCACGATGTCGACCCTGAGCGATCTGCTCGCCGAACACACCGACCTGCCCGGCGAGGCCGTCGACCACCTCCAGCGCGTCGTCGGCGAATGGCAGTTGCTCGCCGACCTCTCCTTCGCGGACGTCCTGCTGTGGGTCGGAGCGGACTCCGCGGCCACCAACCCGACCGGCACCGTGATCTGCGTCGCGCACTGCAGGCCCACCACCGCGTCGACCGCATTCCCGGAGGACGTCGTCGGGACCGTCGTGTCGGAGTCGGAACACCCGCAGGTACTGCAGGCGCTGCTCGAGGGCAACGTCGTGCGCCCCGAGGACGGCGGCGGGCACGCGGGTCTGCCGCCGCGCGGCGACGCGGTCCCGGTGCGGTGGAACGGCGAGGTGATCGCCGTCCTGAGCCGGGACACCAACCTGTCGCACCAGCGGGCGCAGAGTCCTCTCGAGGTCGCGTATCTGGACTGCGCCGAGGACCTGTGCCAGATGATCAGCGACGGCACGTTCCCGATCCGGGAGGCCCGCTCGGACACCAACTCGAGCCCCCGCGCCGGCGACGGCTTCATCCGCCTGGACACCGACGGCAGCGTCGTCTACGCGAGTCCCAACGCGCTGTCGGCGTACCACCGGATGGGCCTGAGCTCGGACCTGATCGGCCAGAACCTCGCCGCCACCACGCGATCTCTCGTGACGGATCCGTTCGAGTCGCAGGAGGTCGCCGGGTACATCCGCGACACGATCGCCGACAAGCCGGGCCGCCGGATGGAGATTGAGGCCAGGGGAGCGACCGTCCTGCTGCGGGCCCTGGTACTCAAACCCGGCGGGAAGCGGGTCGGCGCCGCCGTCGTCGTGCGGGACGTCACGGAGGTGAAGAGGCGGGATCGCGCCCTGCTCAGCAAGGATGCAACGATCCGCGAGATCCACCACCGGGTGAAGAACAATCTGCAAACGGTGGCGGCGCTGCTGCGGCTGCAGGCCCGCCGCACCAACAACGAGGAGGCCCGTCAGGCGCTCAGCGAATCGGTGCGACGTGTCACGTCGATCGCCCTCGTGCACGACACGCTGTCGATGTCGGTGGACGAAGAGGTGAACCTCGACGAGGTCGTCGACCGGCTCGTGCCGATCCTGTCCGACGTGGCGACGGTGAGCACGCCGATCAAGGTCCGCCGGGAGGGCAGCTTCGGGGTGTTCTCCGCGGAGCGGGCCACCCCGCTGGTGATGGTGCTGACCGAACTCGTGCAGAACGCGATCGAGCACGCCTTCGAACCGGGCGCCGCGGGCACGGTCACCATGAGGGCGGAGCGGTCGGCGCGCTGGCTGGACGTCGTGATCCACGACAACGGCAGGGGATTGCCGCCCGGTTTCAGTCTCGAGCGGTCCGACCGGCTCGGTCTGCAGATCGTCCGGACCCTGGTGGCCGCCGAACTGAACGGTTCACTGGGGCTGCACCCGGGCGCGGAGGGGGGAACGGATGCCGTGTTACGGGTACCGCTGGGCCGTCGTGGACCGCGGTACTGACCGGCGGGCAAGCAAAAGGCCCGGCACCATGTGGTGCCGGGCCCGTCTCCTTCTGAAGTATCAGACGGTGGTGCGGGCACGCGTCCGAGCGTTGCGGCGCTTGAGTGCGCGACGCTCGTCTTCGCTCATGCCGCCCCACACACCGGCGTCCTGGCCCGACTCGAGTGCCCACGAGAGGCAATCGGCGGTCACCGGGCAGCGGTTGCAGACAACCTTGGCATCAGCAATCTGCGCGAGAGCCGGACCGCTGTTGCCCACAGGGAAGAACAACTCGGGGTCTTCGTCGCGACAGATTGCCTTGTGGCGCCAGTCCATCCTTCTGCTCCTTAACTGGGTGCGTCGTGCACCGTTTCGTCTTCATGAGTTCATGTGTGCGTAGAGAATGTTTCCGCACTGTTGCTTGTGAATGCTTTCACGAACTGGCGGGATGTCAATAGAAAACCGCCGCACCGTGGGGGAGCTCACGTAGTTAGGCTGCCCTTCGAGGCGCGCCGTCCTTTTTACCCTGCGCCGGTGCTTCCCGCTAGGTGAAAACAGGGATTCTCGAGAATTGCTCAGGGTCGCGGCGGCGCGACGACATCCAGCGCGTCGGGCACCGACACGAACTCCACCACATTGCGAAGTCCGATGTAGTCGCCGTCCATCTGCAGTCCGATCGGCTCCGACGCGGAGATCCGCACACACGGCACGTCGTCGACCCGGACGAGTTTCTTCGCCTTCGGGCGGGTGCCGGGGGACAGCAGCTGGCGGGCGACCCGCAGGGTGGTGAGGATCGCGGTGGACCGCATCGCGAACACACCGAGGCCGGTGTCGTACGTGGTGTCGGGATTGGTGTGGACTTCCCGCTTGTTCAGATACGTCCAGGGACTCGCGTTCGACACGAAGGCGTAATGAACACCCTCGACGGGATCGCGATCGGGAACCTCGACGGTGAGCGTCGGCTCCGCGTACTTCGACCGGAAGAACACGCGCACCGCCGCGCGGACGTATTGCGCCGGTGTGGCGGGGCGCCCGTTCTTGCGGTGCAGGTCGACCGCCTCACACACCTGGGCGTCCCAGCCGACGCCCGCGTTGAACGTGAACCAGCGGTGATCGCAGTGGGCGAGCCCGATCCGGCGACGCTGCCTGTTGGAAAGGAGATCGATGAGCTGGTTGGTGGCGTCCACGGGGTCGGGCGCGATTCCGAGCGAGCGGGCGAACACGTTCGCCGACCCGCCGGGGACGACGGCGATCGGGGGGATCGGCCCCAGCGTCACCGCGCTCATCGACCTCGGGTCGGGGGTGCCGAGCAGCCCGTTGACCACCTCGTTCACGGTGCCGTCGCCGCCGTGCACGATGATCAGGCCCATCCCGTCGACGCAGGCCTGCTGTGCCAGTTCGGCAGCGTGGCCGCGATGCGTCGTGTGCGCGACCGTCAACCGGACCCGGCTCGACAGCGCGTGCGCGAGCAGGTCCCGCCCGGCCGGGGTCGTCGATGTGGCATTGGGGTTGACGATCAGCAGCGCGCGCACGGGGCCCAAGCCTAGCCGGGGCGGCACGTGTCACCGTCCGAGGCCGCCGGCGGCGCGGTGTTCTAGGCTGGCCGACGTGCCGAAGCCGTCTCTCAGCAAGTCCACGCCCACCACGGTCCGCGCGGCGGGCGCCCTGGTGTCGCTCGAGGGCGCGGTGGCGGTCGGTGTCGCCGTGGTACTGGTGGTCCGGGGGTTGCTCGGACACGACCAGAGCGTCAGCAGCGGATACGGCACCGCGGCCTGGTTCGCCATTCTCGGTGGCGCCGTGCTCGCCGCCGGGCTCGCCCTGATCTTCGGCAGGCGCTGGGGGCGGGCGATCGCGATCGTCGCCCAACTGCTGCTGCTTCCGGTGGCGTGGTCGCTGCTCACCGATTCGCACCAGCCGTTCTTCGGTGTGCTGCTCGGTGTCGTCGTGGTGGGAGCCCTCGGGTGCCTGTTCAGCAGCCCGACGTCGAAATGGATGGCCGCCGAGTACGGCGAGGAAGCCGACGTCGACAACCCGACGGAGCGCTGACCCACCGCGCGCGGAGCGCTAATCCACCTCGGACGCGAGGCGGCCGAGCGGATCCCCGGTGAGCCGGTACGTCGTCCACTCGTCCTGCGGGTGCGCGTCGAGGGACTCGTAGAACGCGATCGATGGCTTGTTCCAGTTGACCACCGACCACGACAGCCGCGTGTAGCCGTTGTCGACGCACTCCTTCGCGAGCGTGGCGAGTAGGGCCTTGCCGTGACCGGAACCGCGTTCGGACGGGCTGACGAACAGGTCCTCGAGGTAGATGCCGTGCGTTCCGTCCCAGGTGGAGAAGTTCCGGAACCACACCGCGATCCCGACGACCCGGTCGTCGTCGTTCGTCGCGACGTGGGCGAACGTGGACGGCTGCGGACCGAACAGGGCGTCGTCTATCTGGTCGTCGGTGACGGTGCACTTGTCGCGGGCCTTCTGGTGTTCGGCCAGTTCGTAGATCATCGCGGTGATCGCGGAGACGTCCTCGGGTACAGCGCGTCTGATCATCGGGCACCTTCCGTCGTCACGTTGTGGCTGACCACCTGTTGCGCCCCGTGCTCGAAGCCGAGAACGGAGTACGCGCCGGGCGACATCGCGAACCGGCGCCCCTCGCTGATGGGAAGCTCCGCCCAGCGGGCGATGAGCGCGCGGGAGAAGTGGCCGTGTCCGACCAGGATCACGTCGCGGTCGACGAGCTGGGAATGCGCGACGGACAGGACGAGGTCGCAGCGGGTGTGTACCTGCTCGGCCTGTTCGCCGCGCGGACACGGATGCGTCCACACGGTCCAGTCCGGCACCTGCTGCCGGATCTCGGGCGTCGTCATGCCCTCGTAGATGCCGTAGTCCCATTCGGCGAGCGCGTCCCAGGTGCGCTGGATTTTCAGACCCGCCAGCTGCGCCGTCTCCTGGGCGCGTTGCCGCGGGCTGACGATGACGAGGGGGTCGCGCAGGGCGAGGGCGTCCATCGCCGGGCCCACCTGCCGCGCCTGGGATTCACCCAGTTCGGTGAGGTGGACGTCGGTCCGGCCGGTGTGTTTACCCCAACGGGCCCATTCCGTTTCGCCGTGCCGGAGGAGGACGATCCGACGGCCGCGCGGCGAATCACTGGGTGGCATCCATCCATCATGTCAGTCAATCTGCGTGTATGGCTCGCCTCCGGCGACGAAGTAGGTAAGGATCGAGCCGTGACAACGGTTCTTGCAGTGGCAAATCAGAAGGGTGGGGTCGCGAAGACCACCACGGTCGCCTCTCTCGGCGCAGCGCTCGTCGCGCTGGGTCAGAAGGTTCTGGTGGTGGATCTCGACCCGCAGGGGTGCCTGACCTTCTCCCTGGGACACAACCCGGACCGCCTGGACGCCTCCGTCCACGAGGTGCTGACGGGTGACCTGGGGGCGCGCGAAGCGGTGATCGACACCGAGGACGGTGTCGCGCTCCTGCCTGCGACGATCGACCTCGCGGGCGCGGAAGCGTTGCTGCTCATGCGTCCCGGTCGTGAGTTCGCCCTCAAACGCGCACTGGCGCCGCTGCTGGACGACTACGACACGGTCATCATCGACTGTCCGCCGTCGCTCGGTGTGCTCACGCTCAACGGGCTCACGGCGGCGCAGTCGGTACTGGTTCCGCTGCAGTGCGAGACGCTCGCCCACCGCGGTGTGGGGCAGTTGCTGCGGACGGTCACCGAGGTGCAGCAGATCACCAACCCCGACCTGGTGCTGCTCGGCGCGCTGCCGACGCTGTACGACGCGCGCACGACCCACAGCCGGGACGTGCTGTCCGATGTGTCCGACCGCTACAACCTGCCGGTCCTCGCGCCGCCGATTCCGCGGACGGTACGGTTCGCGGAGGCGACGGCGTCGGGTGCCACGGTGCTGGCGGGGCGCAAGAACAAGGGCGCCCAGGCGTACCGGGACCTGGCCGAGAACCTCGCCAAGCACTGGGCGGGATCCGAGCTCGCTACGTTTTCGCCTGGAAGTGCCGAGTAAGTTCCTCCGGCGTGGGATTCCACGCGGCGGGCCAATCCTGTTGGCGTAACTGGGCATCCGTGCCGCCGTCGGCGAACACGACGCTTCCGCAGAACAGTGTCGACCCCGGTCCGAGCAGGAATTCGACGAGTGCGGCGATTTCGTCCGGACGGCCGCGCCTGCCGAGCGGCACCGGATAGAAGTCGAGGGCCTTCGCCAATTCGGGGTCGAGGTCGTCCCCACTGGTCATCGGCGTGTCGATCATTCCCGGCGCGATCGCGTTGAGCCGGATTCCGTTGCCGATCCAGTCGGGCCGCACCGCTTCCCGTCGAATCCACCAGGCCAGCGCGAGCTTGGACGCCGGGTACGCGGGGATGGCGGTCACTTCGTCACCGATCCGCACCGCGTCCGCCTCGGCGGCGCGCAGGCACGCGGTCACCAAATTTTCGGGAACTCCGGGCTGGGTGGTGGTGCTGCTCGACGAGATCACCACCACCGAGGCGCCGTCGGCGCGTTCGAGGGCGGGCTTCAGGGCCGTCACGAGTTCCACGGCCCCGAAATAGTTGACGGCGATCAGCTTGCCGCCCGGGACCTGGGACAGCGACCCGAGTCCGGCGCAGCAGACGAGGCCGTCCACGACACCGCCGCTCGTCTCGGTCACGGCGGCGGCCGCCGCGGCCCGGCCGCCGGGGGTCGACAGGTCGGCTGTCACGTCGGTGTGTGCGAGGTCGACGCCGATGACGGTGTGGCCGCCGGCCTCGAGGGTGCGGCGGCTCGCCGCCCCGATGCCCGAGGCCGCGCCGGTGATCACGTAGGTTGCCATGCCGTGAATTAGAACACGTTACACCGCGCAGTGGGTGGGGACTTCGGCGTCCGATCCGCGTGTCCCGGACTTCGCGTCGGTGTAATGGGCGCGCAGTCCCGTGACGCCGGGTGCCCGGTCCTCGCGGAGCACGAACCGATCGTCGTAGTCGCCGCCGTTCTGCGAGCGGAAGGGCAACGGCGCGTCGGTGAACAGGCTGGACACGCGATCGATCAGGCGGGCCGCGACGCCGGGGTAGTGCTCGGCGGCCAACCGGTCCGCACTGTCGATCAGGGCCGGCGGCAGCACGGACATCCCTGTGTACCAGAAGATTCCGTGGTGGATCGGGAACAGGACCTCGTCCATCTGGCCGTTGATTCCGCGCGGGCCCGCGCTGTCGGCGCTGCCGCCGAAACTGACGACGGTCATCGCCCGCTTGCCGGCGAGGGTCCCCTCGCCGTACCGCCGGGTGGAACCGTCCTCGCGGCGTATCCCGTACCCGTAGCCCTCGACGAACACGCGGTCGAACCAGCCCTTGAGGATCGCGGGCATGCCGTACCACCACAGCGGGAACTGCACGATCACCGCGTCGGCCCACCCGAGTTTGCGCTGCTCGGCCAGGATGTCGGGAGCCAGGGTGCCCTCGGCCAGCGCCTGCCCGGACCGTGCCCCCACCAGCAGGCGGCCGCTCGGATCGTGTGCGAAGTCGTCCGCGGTCACCACGGGATTCCATCGCATCGCGTACAGGTCCGAGGTCCGGATCTCGTGGCCGGCGCCGCGCAGTGCCGCGAGGGCATCGCTGCGCAGTGCCGCGTTCAGGGACTTCGGCTCGGGATGTGCCGACACCCACAGGATCTTCATGGTCCACCTTTCGCTCGGTCGCCTTCGGCACTTCCGATCATGGATCCGCGCACGCCGCCGCACCAGTGGCCGGCGAGACACTATGTGAAATAATCGGGCCATGTACGAATCGAGGGGTGAGCGGGCCGGGCGACGGCATCGCGTGGTCGTGTTCGTGCGCGACGGCCTGCTCCCGATCGAGTTCGGTATCGTCCACCGACTGTTCGGCGAAGCGCGATCGCGGGACGGCGAACCGCTGTACGAGGTCCTCACGTGCGCCCTCGCTCCCGGTCCCGTTCGCACCGACACCGACGTGACGCTGTCGGTCGAGCACGGCCCGGCGCTGCTCGGCACCGCCGACACGGTCGTGGTCCCGGCGTCCGATCAGGATTACGACCCGCCGGCGGACGGCGGGCTGCCCCGCCACCTCGCGGACGCCTTCGCGCACATCCGGCCGGGCACGCGCGTGGCCTCGATCTGCACCGGTTCGTTCGTTCTCGCGGCCGCCGGTCTGCTGGAGAACCGGCGCGCCACGACGCACTGGAAGTCGGCGGACGCGTTCCGGCGGCTCTACCCGGACGTCCACCTGGACCCCGGCGTGCTCTACACCCACGACGGCCCCGTGCTCACCGCCGCCGGCGTCGCCTCCGGAATCGATCTGTGCCTGTACATGATTCGTGTCGACCACGGTGCATCGGTGGCCAACGAGGTGGCGCGCGGAACGGTCGTGCCGCCTCATCGCAGCGGCGGTCAGGCGCAGTTCGCCACCGCGCCCGTCCCGGAAACGGACGGTGCATCGACATCGGGAGCGCGGGCCCGGGCGCTGGCCCGCCTCGATCAGCCGCAGTCGCTGCGGGAACTGGCCGCGGGGGAGTCGATGAGCGTGCGCACGTTCACCCGGCGATTCCGCGCCGAGACGGGGATGTCGCCGACGCAGTGGATTCTCGAGCAGCGGATCACCCGCGCCCGTGAACTGCTGGAGAACACCGACCTGCCGGTGGACGACGTGGCCGGGGCCGCGGGATTCGGCACCGCGACGTCCTTGCGGCAACACCTCGCGCGCACCGTCGGCGTCTCACCTTCCGCGTACCGAGCCACCTTCCGCTGACGGGCACGCGGTGTGCCCATTCGTCCAAGTGCGGCGCAGTGCCCGGCGCTAACGTCGGGCCCATGACGGACACGCCTCGGAACAACGCTCTGACGATGCGCGCTCAGCCGCTCCTCACCGTCGACGACGTCGAACGGGCAGGCGAGTGGTACCGGAAGGTCCTGAACGCGCGCAGCGGTCACGGTGGACGGGAATACGAGCAACTCCTCGTCGACGGGCACATGATCCTGCAACTGCACCGACTCGACGAGGGCCATCACCACGGCACCATCGGCGATCCGTCACTCGCGAGGGGAAACGGGGTGGCGATCTGGTTCGAGACGACCGACTTCGACGGGACCGTCGCGCGGGTGCGGGAGGCGGGAGCCGACGTGGTCACGGACGTGCACGTCAATCCCAATGCAGGACATCGCGAGATCTGGCTCCGCGATCTCGACGGCTACCTCGTGGTGTTCGCCGAACCCGCCTGAGCGGCGACCTCAGCGCAGCGCCACGACACCGTCGCCGCGCTGTTCGAGCACGACGTCGCCAGCCACGGTCGTGGTGATCGGCTCGGTCGTGGTATCCCGCGCGACCGGGATCGTGCGCAGCAACGCGCCGTTCGACAGATCGAGCACGGCGATCCCGGATTCCACCGGAACCAGCAGGTTCCCGGCCATCACGGCGCCCGGGCCGAGAGCGCCCGGGAAGGTCCAGCGGGGAACGAGATCGGACGCGCCGAGCGCGACGACATCCGAACCGGTCCACCAGGTGACCACCGAACTGCTCGCCGACGTGACGGAATCCGGTCCGATCTTCAGGGCCAGCGCGTATTCGGACACGGCGTTGCCGGTGCCGTCGAACAGGCCGATCCGTGGTCCGGTCGTCCTGCCCGCGGGCAGATAGACGGCGGTGGTCTCACCCGACACCCCGAGGATGCGCGCACCCTCGACGCCGGCATCGACACCCGCCAGGACGCTGGACCCGTACTCCTCGGGTTCCTGATTGTCCTTCGGCGAGGGGTTCATGACCGTCAGCCGATCGGCCACCTCGCCGGGGCAGCGCTCGAGCACGGACAGCTTGCTGCTGCTCGAACCGGCGTCGATCAGCGTGCATCCGTTGCGGGGCTGCTTCTTGGGATTCACCGGAGCGTCCACCCGCCCGTACTCGACGGTGCGCACGAGGTCGGAGCGCCACAGTTCCAGACGGCGGTCGCCGAGGGACGCCACATAGGTTCCGTCGGCGGTCAGCGTCACATCGGGATCGGCGTCGCTGTTCCGCTGCGCCAAACGCTCACCGGTGCCGCCGTCGAGTTCGGTGACCTGGGAGCATCCGCGGTCGTCGCGGTAGACGGCCACGACCTTCTCCCACGACGCCGTCACACCGCACAGGTCGAGATCACGCTCGTACCGCCACAGCTCGGTGCCCGACATCCGGTCCCGGCCCACGACGTCGCCGCCCTCGGCGGTGACGACGGCACCGCCGACGACGAGAGGCGCGGTGGTGACGGAACTGGCGGAGTCCCAGATCGGGCTCAGCGTCTCGGGGACCGTCAGGGCCGTGACGAGCGCAGGCGGCGGTTCTGCGGCGGTGATCGAGGTGGTACCGCGGGCATCGCTGCGGAACCACACCACGGTGAGGGCGACCACGACCGCGACGGCGATTCCGGCAGCGACGACGAGATCGGCGCGTGTGCGCCGCTCAGGTGCGAGCACGGTGGTTGGTTACTCCGCGTTCGTCGCGGCGGCGCCGACCTTCGTGGTTCGGCGGCGACGGCGCCGGCGGGGCTTGGAACCCTCGCCGTCGGCGTCCGTGCCGGGCGCTGCGGATTCGGGTGCCGTCGGCTCCGGCGACTTGGGGCCCACGGAATCCGCGGGACGGCCACCACGCGTGCGGCGACGGGTGCGGGTGCGGGCCGGACGCTCCGTGCGCTCGGCCTTCTCACCCTTCTCGCCGTTCTCGGTGTCGGTGTTCTCGGTCTGGGCGGGCGCAGCCTTCTCGGCCCGGGGGCGCTTGATCGTGCCGGTCGCCTCGGCCGGGATCGACAGTTCCTCGAACAGGTGCGGGGAGCTCGAGTACGTCTCGACCGGATCCGGGATACCGAGGCCGAGAGCCTTGTCGATGAGCTGCCAGCGGGGGATGTCGTCCCAGTCCACGAGCGTCACGGCGATGCCGGTGCGGCCTGCGCGACCGGTGCGGCCGATCCGGTGGACGTACGTCTTCTCGTCCTCCGGGCACTGGTAGTTGATGACGTGGGTGACGTCGTCGATGTCGATACCGCGGGCCGCGACGTCTGTCGCGACGAGCACGTCGATCTTGCCCGAGCGGAACGCCTTGAGGGCCTTCTCGCGGGCCACCTGGTTGAGGTCGCCGTGCACGGAACCGACGGCGAAACCGCGCTCGGCGAGTTCGTCCGACACCTTCTGCGCGGTCCGCTTGGTGCGCGTGAAGATCATCGTCGCGCCGCGGCCGTCGGCCTGCAGCACGCGGGCCACCATCTCCGCCTTGTCGAGCGCGTGCGCCCGGTAGATGTGCTGGCTCGTACGGTCGTGGACCGCCGAATCGTCGGCCTGCTCGGCGCGGATGTGCGTCGGCTGGGTGAGGAACGTGCGGGCGAGCGTGATGATCGGTCCCGGCATGGTCGCCGAGAACAGCATCGTCTGGCGCTTGTCCGGCACCATGTTCAGGATGCGCTCGATGTCGGGCAGGAAGCCGAGGTCGAGCATCTCGTCGGCCTCGTCGAGAACGAGCACCTCCACCTTGCCGAGGATCAGATGACCCTGGTTGGCGAGGTCGAGCAGACGGCCGGGGGTGCCCACGACGACGTCGGCGCCCTTCTGGAGCGTCGCGATCTGGGTCTCGTACGGGCGGCCACCGTAGATGGCGAGGACCTCGAGGGGCTTGTTCTTCTCGCCCTTCAAGTACTTCGCGGCACCCTCGAGGTCCTTGGTGACCTGGATGCACAACTCGCGGGTGGGGACGATGACCAGCGCGCGGGGAGTGCCGTCGAGTGCGGCCGTCCCGGTGGTGCCGGTGGAGATGCGGTGGAGCAGCGGGACGCCGAACCCGAACGTCTTGCCCATGCCCGTGCGGGCCTGACCGATCAGGTCGTCGCCGGCGAGGGCGAGAGGGAGCGTGAGCTCCTGGATGGCGAACGTGCGCTCGATGCCGATCTCGTCGAGAGCGCGGACGATCTCGTCACGAACTCCGAGTTCGGCGAAAGTGGGGGCGACGTGCGTGGAGTCGAGTTGCGCCGACAGTGTGGTCTCGGTTGCGTCGTCTTCATGGTCGACAGTGATCTTGCTCAGGGGTCTAGCCTTCCTCGTAGCTGCACGCACGCACGAGGTAAGGGCCAGGCCGCTGGTCGGCCCGATTTCCCAGTCGACGCTCGTCGATGTCCTCTTCCGAGTCGATCCTGCCTCTGCCTCAGCGCAGAAATCGAAGATTTCGGCGAGGCGCGGCTGGGACCGTCGATCAGGTGCGCGCACATTATCGGTGGGAACCGCCGATCGGATCGTGATAGATCATCACTCGAACCGCGTTCTCTACGGAGACGAACGTGGTGACGAGCGGTTGCCCACGATCATTGTAGCCGGAGAACGCTCCACAACTGGTTACGCATGGCAAACATCACTGCCCGACGCACTAGGCTGTGGCGCCATGGAGCCCAACACCCCTGCATCCACTGATTCCACGATTCCCGCTGATCACCCCGGTGTCAGTGAACTCTTCGCGGTCCTCGCATACGGCGAGATCTCCGCGTTCTACCGGCTGTCCGAAGACGCGCAGATGGCGCGGACCCTGCAGGGCAAAGTGGCGCTCGCAAGCATGGCGGCCGCCGAGATGGGCCACTTCGAGATGCTCGAGAAGGCGCTGACCGCACTCGGCTTCGACATCTTCGAGGCCATGGATCCGTTCGTCCGCGCCCTCGACAACTACCACGCGTCCACCACCCCCTCGACGTGGCTCGAGGCGCTGGTGAAGGCGTACGTCGGTGACGGGATCGCGGCGGACTTCTACCGCGAGATCGGCCACTCGATGCCCGCCGAGGTCTCGCGGACCATCGAGGAGGTGCTCTCGCAAACCGGCCACTCCGAGTTCGTCGTCCACGAGGTGCAGCAGGCCATCAAGGCCAGCAACCGCGACAAGGACCGCCTCATGCTGTGGGGCAGGCGACTGCTCGGCGAGGCCATCACGCAGGCGCAGTTCGTCCTGGCGCAGCGGGAGGCGCTGACCGAACTCGTCATCTCGGCATCCGGCGACCTCAACGGCGTCGTCGCACTGTTCGACCGCATGCAGGAGATGCACGCCGAACGCATGGCCGTGCTGGGACTGGTCTAGACGGCACCGGTTTGCCGGTGTTCGCTCAGGGCACAGCCCACAGACGCGCACCGGCGACGGCCACTGCATTAGCCTGGCCAGGACAGCTGATGTTTCTCGGAGAGTTCGGAGGTTGACCGTGGAGGTCAAGATCGGTGTAATCGACAGCCCGCGTGAGCTCATCGTCAGCAGCGAGCAGACCCCGGACGAGGTCGAGACATTGGTCTCGGGCGCCCTCACCGGTGGCGACGGGATCTTGTCTCTGGAAGACGACAAGGGGCGTAAGTACCTCATCCAGTCCAGCAAGATCGCCTACGTGGAGATCGGCCCGTCCGATATCCGCAAGGTCGGATTCGCTCCGACGAAGTGAACGCAGTCGGACTCGCTCCGACCACGTGAACACACGAGAAAGGGCCCGCAGTCGAATCGACTGTCGGGCCCTTTCTCGCGTGTGATCAGCGCTGTTCGGGATGCAGCGGCACGCGGGACAGACCGCCCCACGCGAGCGTGACCGTCGTGTCGACCGCTTCTTCCTTCGGGATCGGGCGTGCCGCCTCGAGCCAGTACCGCGCGGTGAACTGGCTGGCGCCGACGAGGCCGACGGCGAGGATGCGGGCCCGGTAGGGGTCGAGCCCGGAGTCGTGGCTGACGAGGTCGAACACGGCGTCGACGCACGCCTCGGTGGCCTGCTCGACGCGGGTCTGTACCTGCGGTTCACCCATGAGGTCGGACTCGAACACGAGCCGGAAGCCCTGCGAGTCGTTGTCGACGAAGTCGAAGAACGCCTGCACCGCGGCGCGGACACGCTGCTTGTTGTCGGTGGTCGAGCGCAGCGCCTGCCGGACACCCGAGATCAGGCTGTCGACATAGCTCTGCAGCACGGCCACGTACAGCTCGAGCTTGCCGGGGAAGTGCTGGTAGAGGACGGGCTTGCTCACACCGGCGCACTCGGCGATCTCGTCCATACCGGCAGCGTGGTATCCGCGTGTGACGAAGACCTCGCTGGCTGCGGCGAGTAGCTGCAGTCGCCGGGCGTCGCGGGGGAGTCGCGTGCTGCGACGGGCCCCGGTGCCCTTTCCGGTGTTGGCATCGCGATCGGAGTTCGTCCGATCCGCGAGTTCAGTCATAGCGCTTCCTATCTGCACAAGTATTCCGCGTCACATTCTGTGTAACTGTGTGAACGATACCCGCGCGTAGTGAACCGTTCATGGTGGACTCGCAGGACTCGCCCGGTCAAGGATATTGCCTGTCCGGTAACTGGGGTACCGCAGGGGTTCGGGGCAGCTGGTGATCCGGGTAGCCGCGACGTTGCGGGCTGCATTCCCGTGACACGCCGGATGACCTGCGGACGATGCACTGGGACGGGGCGGCGCCGGACTGTGAGATTCTGGGCTGCGTGACTGACCGAGGAGGACCGCGTGTTCGCGGCCGGGCTCCCCAGAGTTCCGAGGACGGGGAGCGACGATCGCGCAGCATCGACCAGCGTGACGTCGGTCCCCGCGCCTCGCAGTCGGCACCGCAGGCGCAGTCGCATCAGCCGCTCCGCGCGCAATGGGACCCGACCAGCCGCGACGTCGGCCGTCCCCGCACCCCGCGCCCCGAACGGCAGGCCCGGAAGCAGAGCCGGATCGGCCGGTTCGTCTCCACCTACGGCTGGCGGGCGTACGCGATCCCGATCCTGCTGGTGGTCACCGTGCTCGTCGTGTTCGACGCGGTCCGCGACACCGGCGGCGGCGAGACCGCGGCGGCAAACGATTCCCCCGGATTCGGCACCCTGTCCCGCGACACCGACGGTTCCAGCGTCATCGGGGTCCCGCCGGAGGCCGACGGAAACTTCGCCGCCGAACTACCTTCGGGCGCGTTGCCCGAGGGCGGTCCGTTCACTGCCGTGGGCGCCGGCACCTGGCACGTGGTTCCCGGCAACGGGACCAAGGTCGGGCAGGGCACCGAACGCGAGTTCACGTACAGCGTCGAGATCGAGGACGGAGTCGACACGTCCGGATTCGGCGGCGACGAGTCGTTCGGCCGGATGGTCGACCAGACGCTGTCGAATCCGAAGAGCTGGACGAAGGACCCGCGGTTCGCGTTCCGCCGCGTCGACCAGGGGGATCCCGACTTCCGGGTGTCGCTGACGTCGCAGATGACCATTCGCGAGGCGTGCGGCTACGACATCCAGCTCGAGGTGTCCTGTTACAACCCCGGCATCGACCGTGTCGTCCTCAACGAGCCCCGCTGGGTGCGCGGCGCCATCGCGTTCCAGGGCGACATCGGGTCGTACCGGCAGTACCAGATCAACCACGAGGTCGGGCACGCCATCGGCTACCAGGACCACCAGCCGTGCGAGACCGAGGGCGGTCTCGCGCCGGTGATGATGCAGCAGACGTTCGGGACCGCCAACAACGACATCGCCCAACTCGACCCCGAGGGCGTCGTGCCGATGAACGGGCTGACCTGCCATTTCAATCCCTGGCCCTTCCCGCGGGCATGAGTCTGGACCGGTCCCGCGCGACTGTGGGCGGGAGGGGAAGAATGGACCCTGTCGGGGAGTTGAAGTCAATGCTGTCCGACATATCGGAAGCCGTCGCGCAATCGTCAGGAGTGGGCCGTGTCGCTTGACCGTTCTGTGAAGACCACCGAGGCGCTGCCGCCGCTGGTGGAACCGGACGCCGAACTTTCCCGCGACGAGGTGGCGCGGTACAGCAGGCACCTGATCATTCCCGACGTCGGCATGGCCGGCCAGAAGCGTCTGAAGAACGCGAAGGTCCTCGTCATCGGCGCGGGCGGCCTCGGCTCACCTGCGCTGCTGTATCTGGCGGCCGCCGGGGTCGGGACGCTCGGCATCGTCGAGTTCGACGAGGTCGACATGTCGAACCTGCAACGCCAGGTGATCCACGGCCGCTCCGACGTGGGCCGTCCCAAGGGCGAGAGCGCGCGCGACTCGATCCGCGAGATCAACGACAACGTCGACGTCCGGTTGCACGAGTTCCGCCTCGAGCCCGACAACGCCGTCGAACTGTTCGAGCAGTACGACCTGATCCTCGACGGCACCGACAACTTCGCGACCCGGTACCTCGTCAACGACGCCGCCGTCCTCGCGCACAAGCCGTACGTGTGGGGCTCGATCTACCGCTTCGAAGGCCAGGCGTCCGTGTTCTGGGAGGACGCGCCGAACGGGCGCGGACTCAACTATCGCGACCTCTACCCGGAGGCGCCCCCGCCGGGCATGGTGCCGTCGTGCGCCGAGGGCGGCGTGCTCGGCGTGCTCTGCGCGTCGATCGGTTCGATCATGGCCACCGAGGCGGTCAAGTTGATCACGGGCATCGGCGAATCGCTGCTCGGACGGCTGATGGTCTACGACGCGCTCGACATGACGTACCGCACCATCGCGTTGCGCCGGGATCCGGCGCGCACTCCGGTGACCGAGCTGATCGACTACGACGCGTTCTGCGGGGTGGTGTCCGACGAGGGGCAGGCCGCGGCGGCCGGTTCGACGATCACGGCCACCGAACTGCGCGACCTCCTCGACTCCGGCAAGGAGATCGAACTGATCGACGTGCGCGAGCCCGTCGAGTGGGACATCGTGCACCTGCCCGGTGCGGTGCTGATCCCCAAGGACCGCATTTTGTCGGGGGAGGCGCTGTCGGAGCTTCCGCAGAACAAGCCGATCGTGCTGCACTGCAAGACCGGCGTCCGGTCGGCGGAGGCACTGGCAGCGCTGAAGAAGGCCGGGTTCTCCGACGCCACCCATCTGCAGGGTGGCGTGATCGCGTGGGTGAAGCAGGTGGACACGAGCCTGCCCGTCTACTGACCCCTGCCCGTCTGCCGGCCCGGTCGCGGCGTATTGCCGTCGCCGGGCCAGCGCGCCTTGCGCTGTCACCGGCCCACCCGGCGGTAGCGTTGAGTACGTGAGCACCGGTCAACCCCCTCAGCACGTGTGCTCCACGTTCGGCCTCCGGGAAGTCGAGCCCATCCCACTCGGTGCGGACTGGGACGGCGGGTGGCTCTGTGGAGACGTGGTCCTGTCAGCCGTCGCCGACCACGCGCGCGCCGCGTGGTCCGCCAAGGTCCGCGAGACGCTCGAGGTGGAAGGGGTGCGGCTCGCCCGTCCCGTGCGGTCCACCGACGGCAGGTACGTGGTGTCCGGGTGGCGCGCCGACACGTTCATCGAGGGCACACCCGAACCACGTCACGACGAGGTGGTGTCGATGTCGGGGCGGCTGCACGCCGCCACCTCGCAACTCGACCGTCCCCGATTCCTGGTGCAGCCCCCGGTCGCGCCGTGGGCGGAGGTCGACGTGTTCGTGGCGGCGGACCGGGCGGCCTGGGAGAAGATCCCACTGCGCAGCGCGAAGGGCGCCGAACAGCTCGAGACCCCGTCCCCGGACGGTCGCAAGAGTCTGGAGCTGATCACCGGGCTGGCGACGTTGCGCAAGCCCGTCACGTGCCCGGATCAGCTCGTCCACGGCGACTTGTTCGGCACCGTCCTGTTCGCCGGTGCGCTCGCGCCGGGGATCACCGACATCACGCCGTACTGGCGCCCCGCGTCCTGGGCGGCGGCGGTGGCGGTGGTGGACGCCATCTCCTGGGGCGGGGCCGACGAGGCCCTCATCGGGCGGTGGGAAGACCTGCCCGAGTGGCCGCAGATGCTGCTGCGGGCGGTGCTGTTCCGCCTCGCCGTCCACGTGCTGCACCCGCGGTCGACCGCGGAGGCGTTCCCCGGACTGGCCCGCACGGCCGACGTGGTGCGCCTCCTGCTCTAGGTGGTGAGCAGTTCGGCGAACAGGTCGCGGGCGGCGGTGGTCGCCGCGGACTCGTCGCCGTCGACGATCGCCTGGATCAGGTGCCGGTGCTCGTCGTGGAATCCCGCCCCCGTCGCGTGCACGTGCAGGTCGACGGTCTGGGCGATCGAGGGCAGCAGCGAGTCGTAGAACTCGAGGTACACGGCGTTGTGGCTCGCTTCGACGATCGCGCGGTGCAGGGTGACGTCGGCCTCGACGGCGGTCTCGGTGTCGGACTCGGCCCAGCATCGGAACCGCTCGTCGAGCAGGCTCTGCAGTCGGGTGATGTCGTCCGGGGTGCGTCGCCGGGCGGCGAGGGCGGCAGCGGTGACGTCGAGCGCCTGCCGCAGTTCCGTGACGTCGCGCTCGTGCGCACCTGCGAAGTACTTGCCGAGCGTGCCGCCGACGTCGGAGGTGGCGACGACGTACGTGCCCGATCCCTGCCGCCGTTCCAGCAGCCCCGTGTGGACGAGGGCCTGCACCGCCTCACGGACGGTGTTGCGTCCCGTTCCGGTGAGTTCGGACAGCGCCGGCTCGGTAGGAATCTTCGCGCCCACCGCCCACCGGCCGCTGCAGATCTCGTCGCGCAACTGCTCGGTCACCTGTGAGATGAGACTCGAGCGACGCACGGGTTTTCCAAAGGTCATCCTGTCATCCTATGATTTCTCTCGTGACTCTTCTACGCGGCCGCCTCCTCGTCTTCTGCGCGATCGCCATGTCGGCTCTCGTATTGAGACTTGCGGTGACCTCGTTCACCCCGCTGGCCTCGCAGATCCGGGAGGACATCGGATTCTCGCCCACCGTGGTCGGAGTGTTCGGGATGGTGCCGACGGCGATGTTCGCGCTGTTCGGCCTGGGAACGCCGGCCATCGCCAAGCGGTGGGGCCTGGAACGGACCGCGCTCGTGGCGATGCTGATGGCCGGAGTCGGCATGCTCACGAGAGCGCTGATGAGCGACACCTGGTCGTTGCTGGCGCTCTCGGCGCTCGCGCTGGCCGGCATGGGAATCGGCAACGTGGTGATTCCGCCGCTCGTCAAGCGGTACTTCTCCGACCGGTTGGCCGCGATGAGTTCGGTGTACATCGTCGGGGTGCAGATCGGCACCATCGCACCGGCCTTCGTGGCCGTCCCGCTCGCCGAGGCGTTCGGCTGGCGCCTCTCGATCGGAATCTGGGCGCTCCTCGGCTTCGCCGCGGCGCTGCCGTGGATCTTCCTGCTCACCCGCGAACGACGTCGCACCGTGGTCGTCGCGGCGGAACCGCCGACCGATGTGCAGACCGAAAGCCCGCACGGAAAGGCCTGGCGTTCGCCCGTCGGCTGGGGGATGGCCGGCATGTTCGGGATGACGTCGATGATCACGTACTCGATGTTCACCTGGATTCCCGACATCCTCTCCGACGCCGGCGCGAGCGAGGCGTTCGGCGGCGCCATGGTGGGACTGTTCTCGTTCATGGGTCTCGTCGCCGCGTTCGGCGCCCCCACCCTGTGCGCCCGCATGCGCAACCCGTTCCCGGTCGTGATCGGATGCGCGGTCTGCTACCTGGTCGCCTTCAGCGGACTGCTGTTCGCCCCGATGAGCGCACCGATCCTGTGGATCGTGCTGCTCGGGCTCGGTCCGAGCACGTTCCCCATGGCGCTGACGCTCATCAATTTCCGCACGCGCAGCCACCTCGGCTCGGCGACACTGTCCGGTTTCACCCAGGGCGTGGGCTACGCCGTCGCGTGCCTCGGACCGCTACTGTTCGGGGTGTTCCACGACGCCTCCGGCGGATGGACCGTGTCGTTCGGATTCCTGACGTTCGGCGTGGTGATCCTGCTCATAGCGGCGTTCCAGGCGTGCAAGCCGCGCATGCTCGAGGACAGCTGGCACGTCGAAAACGAGCCTGTGGACGCTCTTCGACACGTCTAGGAAACATGCAGGAAACCTCACATCGCCCCCGTCGAAAAGTGAGGATCAGTTGACGTTGCGGTCACCGACCGCAGCACCGCCGCAACACCGGTTTTCTACCTTTGGGTCTCCCACACAACGAGGAGGCCCGGGTGAACAAGCACTACATCGAGCACTGGGACGCGGAAGACGTCGACGCCTGGGAGGCGGGCGGCAAGGACATCGCCAAGCGGAACCTGATCTGGTCGGTAGTCGCTGAGCATGTCGGCTTTTCCGTCTGGTCGATCTGGTCCGTCATGGTGTTGTTCATGCCGACCGACGTCTTCGGGATCGACGCGGCGGGCAAGTTCTTCCTCGTCGCCGTCCCCACTCTCGTCGGCTCGATCCTGCGGATCCCGTACACGGTCGCGACGGCCCGCTTCGGTGGCCGCAACTGGACCGTCTTCAGCGCCCTCGTCCTGTTCGTCCCGACGCTGTTCACCCTCTACCTGATGATGAACCCGGGGGCGTCGTACACGACGTTCATCCTCGTCGCCGCACTCGCCGGCGTCGGCGGCGGCAACTTCGCCTCGTCGATGACGAACATCAACGCGTTCTACCCGCAGCGGCTCAAGGGCTGGGCACTCGGTCTCAACGCGGGCGGCGGCAACATCGGTGTCCCAGTGATCCAGGTCGTCGGTCTGCTCGTGATCGCCACCGTGGGCAACACGGACCCGTGGATCGTGTGCGCCGTCTACCTGGTCTTCATCGCCGTCGCCGCGGTCGGAGCGGCCCTGTTCATGGACAACCTCGGCAACCAGAAGTCCGATCTCCGGGCGATGGCCAAGGCGCTGAAGTTCTCCGACTCGTGGGTCATCGCCTTCCTCTACATCGGCACGTTCGGATCGTTCATCGGATTCAGCTTCGCGTTCGGCCAGGTGCTGCAGATCAACTTCCTCGCCGGTGGCGCCACGCCCGCCGCGGCCGCCCTGCACGCCGCGCAGATCGCGTTCATCGGACCGCTGCTCGGCTCCATCGCCCGCCCGATGGGCGGCAAGCTCGCCGACCGCATCGGCGGCGGCAAGATCACGCTGTACACGTTCGTCGCCATGGCGCTCGCCGCCGCAGTGCTGGTGACCGCGGGCACCGTCGACGACGGCACGCCCGGTGCGGCCACCGCCGGAGTACTGGTCGCGTTCGTATTCGGCTTCATCACCCTGATCCTGCTGGCCGGCATCGGCAACGGCTCGGTCTACAAGATGATCCCGTCGATCTTCGAGGCCAAGGCGCAGGGGCTCGAAGGGCTGAGCCGCGACGCCAAGGCGGCGTGGTCCCGGGCGATGTCCGGTGCCCTCATCGGTTTCGCCGGTGCCATCGGCGGCCTCGGCGGCGTCGGAATCAACCTGGTGCTCCGCGCGTCCTACGGCGGCACCGCGAAGTCGGCGACCATGGCGTTCTGGGTGTTCCTCGCCTTCTACCTCGCCTGCATCCTCGTCACCTGGTTCGTCTTCCTGCGCCGCCCGTCCGTCACCCGTGGTCTCCCCGTCACCGACGGCGACGACGAAAAGGTGTCCGTCTCGGCGTGACCTCCCGCAGTACCGCACGAACTCGAGTAATTCAGCTAGAAGGAGCGACGGCATGAGCCGCAAGTCAGCAGTGGTCATCGGGCACGGAATGGTCGGACATCGATTCGTCGAGGCGTTGCGGGCACGCGACGAGTCTGACGACTGGTCGGTGACGGTGCTCTGCGAGGAGCCCCTCCCCGCATACGACCGGGTGGGACTGTCCTCCTACGTGGGGGCGTGGGACCCCAAGGAGCTTGCGCTCGCGGGTAACGACTACCCGGACGACGCCCTCGTCGACCTCCGGATCGGCCGCAGGGCCGCGACCATCGATCGGGAGTCCCGCAAGGTCACCACCGATTCGGGTGAGGTCGTCGGGTACGACGCCCTCGTGATGGCCACCGGTTCCTATCCGTTCGTGCCGCCGATCCCCGGCCACGACCGGCCGGAGTGCTTCGTCTACCGCACGCTCGCCGACCTCGACGGCATCCGCAAGCGGGCCGACGCGGCCGGTCCCGGCGCCGTCGGTGTCGTGGTCGGCGGCGGTCTGCTCGGACTCGAGGCCGCGAACGCCCTCAAGTTGATGGGCATGACCCCGCACGTGGTCGAGTTCGCTCCCCGGCTGATGCCGCTGCAGGTCGACGAGGGCGGCGGCGCGCTGCTCGCCAACCTCGTCACCGATCTGGGGCTCACCGTCCACACGGGCGTCGGCACGGCGGGCATCACCGAGGGCCCGGACGGGATCAGCGTCGAACTGTCCGACGGCTCGGTGATCGAGGCCGCGCTGCTGGTGTTCTCCGCGGGTGTGCGGCCGCAGGACCAGCTGGCCCGCGACGCGGGACTCGAGGTCGGCGAGCGGGGCGGGATCATCACCGATCTCGGTTGCCGCACGTCGGACGAGAACATCTACGCGGTCGGCGAGTGCGCCGCGGTGGAGGGCAGGTGCTACGGCCTCGTCGCTCCCGGCTACACCACCGCGGAGATCGTCGCGGACCGGTTGCTCGGCGGGGCAGCGGAGTTTCCGGGCGCCGACCTGTCCACCAAGCTCAAGCTGATGGGTGTGGACGTCGCCAGCTTCGGCGACGCCCACGCTCAGACCCCCGGCGCACTGGAGGTCGTTCTCAGCGACGCCGCCAAGGGCACCTACGCCAAGCTCGTCGTGTCCGACGACGCGAAGACGCTGCTCGGCGGCATCCTCGTCGGCGACGCCTCCGCGTACGCGTCGCTGCGTCCCCTCGTCGGCCGCGAACTGCCCGGCGATCCGGCCTCGCTCATCTCGCCCGCGGGGGAGAAGCCCGGCGCCGGGTCCCTGCCCGACGACGCCGAGGTGTGCTCCTGCAACGGCGTCACCAAGGGTGCGATCTGCGGGGCCATCGCCGACGGCGCCTGCGACATCGCGCAGGTCAAGAGCTGCACCAACGCCGGCACCACGTGCGGCGGCTGCCTGCCGACCATCAAGCAGCTGCTCGCCTCGTCCGGAGTGGTGATGTCGAAGGCGCTGTGCGAGCACTTCGAGCAGTCCCGCGCCGAGCTGTTCGAGATCGTGCAGGCCACCGACACACGCACGTTCTCCGCGCTGATCTCGAAGTACGGAACGGGCTCGGGCTGCGACATCTGCAAGCCGGTCGTCGCGTCGATCCTGGCATCCACCGACTCGGACCACATTCTGCACCGCAACCAGGCGGGACTGCAGGACACGAACGACCACTTCCTGGCCAACATCCAGAAGAACGGCACGTACTCGGTGGTGCCGCGGATGCCCGGCGGCGAGTGCACGCCCGAGCAGCTCATCGTCATCGGCGAGGTGGCCCGCGACTTCGGCCTGTATACGAAGGTCACCGGCGGTCAGCGCATCGACCTGTTCGGCGCCCGCGTCGAGCAGCTGCCCGCGATCTGGAAGCGTCTCGTCGACGCCGGCATGGAGTCGGGCCAGGCGTACGGCAAGTCGCTGCGCACCGTGAAGAGCTGCGTCGGATCCACCTGGTGCCGGTACGGCGTGCAGGACTCGGTGGGTATGGCGGTCGACCTGGAGAACCGGTACCGCGGTCTGCGGTCCCCGCACAAGATCAAGTTCGGTGTGTCGGGTTGTGCCCGCGAATGCGCCGAGGCGCGCGGCAAGGACGTCGGCGTCATCGCCACCGAGAACGGCTGGAACCTGTACGTCGGCGGCAACGGCGGCCAGTCCCCGAAGCACGCCCAGCTGCTCGCGGGCGGTCTCGACGACGAGACCCTGATCCGGTACATCGACCGGTACCTGATGTTCTACATCCGCACCGCGGACCGGCTCCAGCGCACCGCGCCGTGGGTCGAGTCGCTGGACGGCGGACTCGACCACCTCAAGGCCGTGGTGTGCGAGGACAGCCTGGGCATCGCCGCCGAGCTCGAGGCGGCCATGGCCAAGCACGTTCTCGGTTACAAGGACGAGTGGGCGGGTGTGCTCGAGGATCCGGAGAAGCTGTCGCGGTTCGTGTCGTTCGTCAACGCACCCGAAGAGGCCGATCCGACCGTCGCATTCGACGACACGGGTGTCCGGAAGGTCCCGGTGTTGATGGGAATGCCGAAATTCGCAGCTTCTACGTCGGAGTAATCCCCGCTTAACGCTGCGGAAACACCCACCACGAACTATGTATCCAAGCACGGATACACACCAGCCCGAAGGAGGACTGTGATGACCGTCGTCGACATGAACGTCCACAGTGCCAGTGGAACCAGGTTCGAAAGCGTCAAGTCGGGCCGTCTCGAATGGACGTCCGCGTGTCCGCTCAGCCGGCTGATCCCCGGTCTCGGGGTGGCGGTGCTGCTGCGGGGCGGGGAGCAGGTCGCACTGTTCCTCCTCGAGGACGGATCCCTGCACGCCGTGGGCAACATCGACCCGTTCGGGCGCGCGGCCGTGATGTCCCGCGGCCTCGTGGGAGACCGGGCCGGGGAGCCCACCGTGGCGTCGCCGCTGCTCAAGCAGGTGTTCTCGCTGGTCGACGGTCGCTGCCTCGACGACGAGTCGGTGCGGCTGCCCGTGTACGACGTGCGGGTGTGGGCCGGCGTCGTCCAGGTCCACAGCACGCACGCGTGAACGACGCGGCGCCGCTGTGCGGGTTCACGATCGGGATCACGGCGTCCCGGCGTGCGGAAGAGTTCGCCACACTGCTGACCCGGCGGGGTGCCACCGTGGTGCACGCTCCGGCCATCCGCATCATCCCGTTGGCCGACGACACGGAACTCGAGCGCGTCACGCGCCAGATCATCGACAACCCGCCGGAGATCGTCGTCGCGACCACGGGGATCGGTTTCCGCGGCTGGATGGAGGCCGCGGACGGCTGGGGTGAAGCGGAGGAGCTGGGCCGGGCCCTGGCCGCGAGCCGACTGCTGGCCCGCGGACCCAAGGCGAAGGGCGCGATCCGGGCGGCGGACCTGCGGGAAGAGTGGTCGCCCGCGTCGGAGTCGTCCGCCGAAGTGCTCGATCACCTGCTCGGCGAGGGCGTCGAAGGCAAGCGCATCGCGGTCCAGTTGCACGGCGCCACCACCGAGTGGGAGCCCGTCGCGGACTTCTGCGAGGTGCTCCGCTGTGCGGGCGCCGACGTGATCGCCGTCCCCGTCTACCGGTGGACGCCGCTCGAGGACCAGGCCCCGATGGACCGGATGATCGAACTGATCGCCTCCGGCGGTCTCGACGCGGTCAGCTTCACCAGCGCACCGGCGGTGGCCTCGCTGCTGACCCGCGCCAAGGAGACCGGAATGATCGAGATGGTGCTGCACTCGTTCCGGCACCGGGTCCTCGCGGCCTGCGTCGGACCGGTCACCGCCGGACCGCTCCGCGAACTCGAGGTCCCGACGACCATGCCGGCCCGCTCGCGGCTGGGTGCGCTCGCCCGCCACATCGCCGACGAGCTGCCGCGGCGGGCGAACAAGATCCACACCGCCGGACACGAGCTGAGCATCCGCGGCGGATGCGTCGTCGTCGACGGCGAGGTGCGCCAGCTGCCGCCCGCCGCGATGTCGCTGATGCGCACGCTCGGCGCCCGGCCCGGCCGGGTCGTCCCCCGGGACGAACTGCTCGCCGCACTGCCCGGCGGCGGCGGCGACACCCACGCCGTGGAGACGGCGGTGGCCAGACTGCGTGCGTCCCTGGGCGCACCGAAAGCAGTCCAGACGGTGGTCAAGCGGGGATACCGCCTCGCGCTCGATCCCGTCGACTGCGTCGATTCACGTGAGGAGGGACAGCAATGAACGAGACAGCACTGGTACTGGTGGCACACGGCACGCGAAGTCCCCGGGGCGTGGAAATGATCGCCGCGCTCGCCGACGCCGTCGCCGAGCAGGTCGGACCGACCCGGGTGTCCTTCGTGGACGTTCTCGGGCCGTCACCCGCCGAGGTGCTCCGCGACATCACCGGGCCCGCCGTCGTGGTGCCGGCATTCCTCGCGTCGGGCTACCACGTGCACACCGACGTTCCGCGGGAGGTCGCCGACAGCGGCCATCCCTCCGTCGCCGTGACCCGGGCGCTGGGACCGGACCCCGTTCTCGCGGACGTCCTGCTGCGGCGGCTCGTCGACGCGGGCTGGCGGCCCGGCGACGCGGTCGTGCTCGCCGCGGCCGGCTCGTCCGACCCGCGGGCGCTGCGCGACGTCCGGCGCGCCGCGGCGATGCTGTCGGAGCTGGTGGCGTCGCGGGTCCGGATCGGCTACGTGGCGACCGCGCAGCCGCGCGTCCCCGACGTGGTCGCCGGATTGCGGGCCGACGGCGAGAAGCGGGTGTTCGTCGCGTCGTACCTCCTGGCCCACGGACTGTTCCACGCCCGCCTCGCCGACGCCGGTGCGGACGGGGTGGCGGAGCCGCTCGGCGTCGATCCGGCGATCGTCGATCTCGTCGCGGACCGCTACCGCAGCGCAATCCCGGCCGCGGTGCGCGCCTTGTCGTACCAGCGCTGAACCGTCCGGTCAGCGCGGTAGCGGCACCAGCTCGGCGAGATCGCCGTCGACGGCCCCCGCCGGGACCAGCGCCAGCGCCTGGCGGTCGATCAGGCCCGCGAGATGCGCGGTCCGGATTCCGGGGTCGACGCGCCACGTGCCGTCCGGCTGCGGGACAGCGGGCAGGATTCGGGTGGCGTCGCCGCTGACCTCGGACGCATTCGCGATGCGCCCCAGCTGAATCGGTGCCGGGGTCCGACCGGTGAGCGCGGCCGCGATGGACGGAACCGTGGTCAGCAGTGTCACGACCGCGGCGTACGGGTTGCCGGGCAGCCCGAGCACCACCCGGCCGTCGGGCAGCAGGGCGGTCACCTGGGAACCGCCCGGGCGGCACCGCACCCTCCCCACCACGATCCGGGCGTCCGCGCGGTCGAGCGCCGCACGCAACTGGTCGGCCGCGCCGCCGCCGGTGGCCCCCACGATCACGATCAGGTCGGGCCGGCGGACTTCCCGGAACAGCTCGTCGAAGCTGTCGGACGTGTCCCGCAGGTGCGTGTCGGCGACCGTGTGGATGCCGCACCACGAGAGGAACTGGGGAAGAACGGGTCCCAGGGCATCCCGCGTCTGCCCGTGCCGCAGCGGGCCGTCGCGCCGGATCTCGTCTCCCGTCACCACGACGTGCGCGCGGACCGGTCCGCGGACCCCGGCGGTGGTCACCTCCGCGCTCGCGGCCGCGGAGACGAGCGCGGGCGTGACGGCGGTACCCTCCGCCGCGAGCCGGTACCCCTCGTGCCAGTCCTCACCGCGCCGCCGCGCGTCGTCGCGCACGGGGGCGTCGGCTCGCCGGGACAGTCGCGGCCCGTCGGAAGTGTCTGTCGTCTCGGCGAATTCGTCCCGCACGACGGTGGAGGCGCCGCTGGGCAGGTGCGCCCCGGTCGCGATCCGCGCCGCCTCGCCCTCCGCCAGTTCGAGTTCCTCGTCGCTGCCGGCGTACCGGATGGCGTCGCGCAGCACCCACGGACCGTCGCCCGCGACGGCGTACCCGTCCATGGCGGACACCGCGATGCGCGGCAGGGCTTCGGCGGCGAGCAGCGGCTCGGCCAGCGTGGCGCCGAGCGACGTGCCGAGCGCCGCGGCGCGCGGTGACAGTGGCGGGACCGCGGCCAGGATCGCGGTCCGGGCCTCGGCGATGGTGACCGGCACCGCCGCGGCCGTGCTCCGGGCCCGCTCGACGTCCTCCGGTGTGTCGCAGTCGGTGACGCCGCGGAAGAGCACCGTGTCGAACGATTCCGGAACGAGGGCCTTCATGGGCTGGTTCACGGCGGAGCCGAGCGCGCGGAGCCGGTCGGTGAGCGCGCCGACGCGCCACGCGGACAACAGGAACTGCAGGCGGCCCGACTCGTCGACCGCGAACACGGTGTCTGCGTTCTGCACGGCGGCGGCGAGGGCCTCGGCCATCGCCGGTTCCGCGAACGGCAGGTCCGACGCGAGGAGGATCACCCGGTCGGCCGGGTCGGCGTCGAGCACGGCCAGCCCGGCGGCCACCCCCGCGACCGGGCCCGCACCCGGCGGGTCCTCCTGTGTCTGGAGCACCGTCGAATCGAGGTCGGCGCGGCGAGGTCCCACGACGACGATGCGCTCACAGTCGTCGACCGCGTCGAGAGCGGTGTCGAGCATCCGGCGTCCGCCGACCACCACGGCCGGTTTGTCGACGCCGCCCATCCGAGTGGCTCGTCCACCGGCGAGGACTATCGCGTGAACGGGCGCCGCAGAGTTCATTCCCTCATGCTGCCGCACACCCTCAGTCGCTGTGCAGGTGGCTGCGCGGAGGACCGGCGAGCCCGGACCGTCCGCCCTGCGCTGTGGTGACGCAGAGCCAGGCCACCGACGCCAGGCTGAGGGCCGAGAGGATTCCAATTACCAACATGTATCGATTGTCGGCCCGAAGTGGACCGCGATTTCCAGTCCTCTGTGGAAAAGTGGCCTGTATGCGTAGTGAACCGGTCCGAACCGTCTCCGCGGCCGAGTTGGCGGTGCTGCTCGGTGCGGCGCCCGCAGGCGGGCAGCCCCTGTACCGCGGGCTCGCCGACGCCCTCCGTGAGCGGGTCGCCGACGGATCCATGGCCGTCGGAGTCCGGCTACCCGCCGAACGGGCCCTCGCGGAGGAACTCCGGCTCAGTCGGGTGACCGTTAGCGCCGCCTATCGCGAACTGAGAGAGGCGGGTTGGGCGTCGGCGCGGCACGGATCGGGGACATTCGTGGCGATGCCGTCCGGTCCGCCTGCCTGGGGGAGCATGGTCGGGTCGCCGGTCGACGGCGTGATCGACCTCGTCAACGCCGCACCGGCGGCCGCCCCCGAACTCCGGGAGGCGTACCTCGACGCCGTCGACGAGTTGCCCCGCTTCATGCCCCAGCACGGATACCACCCCGGGGGACTGACCACACTCCGGGCCGCGATAGCAGGCCACTACACGCGCCGCGGCCGCCCGACCACGACCGACCAGATCCTCGTCACCGGGGGCGCGGGCGACGCCACCGAGGTGGTGTTCGAGGCACTCGTCGAGGCGGGCGACCGCGTCCTGATCGAACACCCGACCTATCCCGGCGCGGTCGAATCCGTGCAGGCGGCCGGCGGCAGACCCGTTCCGGTGCCGATCGACGCGACCGACCCGGACGCGTTCGTCGCCGAAGTGGACCGGGCCGCCCGGCAGAGCGCCCCCACTGTGGCGTACGTGATGCCGGACTTCTCCAATCCGTCGGGAGCCAGGGCGACCCCCGAGGGTAGACGGCGGCTGGCCGCGACCCTCGCCCGCCACGGAGTGGTGACCGTCGTGGACGAGGTGGCGGCGGAGATCGTGCTGGACGGTCCGGACGACGTCGAGCCGTTCGGTGTCCCGGTCCCGGAATCGGCGACCGTGGCGATCGGCAGCCTCAGCAAGACCGTGTGGGGAGGTATCCGCATCGGCTGGGTGCGTGCGGAGGCTGCCCGCACCGCGCAGATGGCCAAGATCATGGCCCGCAGGCAACTGTCGGTCTCCGTGCTGGATCAGCTTGCGGCCGTGCGCCTGTTCGCGTGGCACGACCGACTGGTCGCGCAGCGCCGCCGCGACCTCCGGGTGCAGCGGGACGCACTCGCGGCGGCGGTCGACGAGCGGTTGCCCGGGTGGAGTTACGTGCTGCCCGCCGGGGGGGCTGTCCCTGTGGTGCACGTTGCCGGCCGGTACGAGTTCGACGGACCTCGTCGCCGCCGCGCGGTCGAGGGGCCTGTTCCTGGCGCCGGGCCCCCGGTTCGGCACCGGCCATCTGTTCGACGACCATCAGCGGATGCCGTTCACGCGGCCGGTGTCCGAATTGACCGCCGCCGTGAATGTCCTTGCCACCCTGGTCGTGTCCGCCGACGTCGCGATGTCCGTGACGCCGACGCTGGTCGTGTGACGTGCAGGCGTGTGACGGAAAAGTATCTGTGAATCGAAGTATCGGTCAGAGACCTGTTCGGTACCAGGAAAGGGGCGGATCCTTATCGACGCTCTGGCATAGTGATGCCGTCGACCGGTCGCTGAAATGTGGGGTATGTCATGGGCTCGTTGTTCCGCAGATCCTTCGGCTCCGCTGTAATCGGCTCGGTCCTCGCGCTGACAGCGGCCCTCGGCGGCGCAGGAACTTCCGCGGCGCAACCACTGGTGCCGTTGCCGCCCTTGCCGACCCCGCCCGCCGCCGACGCGATCTTCCCGGTCGCCGACCCGGACCCCTTCTACATCCAACCCACGGACATCGCCGACCACGCTCCGGGCGACGTGCTGAAGATCCGCCAACTGCCGCCGTCGTACTACTTCCCCGGTAGTGCGATGTGGGAGTTGCTGTTCCGGACCACCGACTCCGAGGGCAGGCCGATCGCGGCGAACACCACGTACGTGTTGCCCCCGAACCACGTCCCGGACGGCCCGCTGGTGTCGTACCAGCACATCATCAATTCGCTGGGCAACAAGTGCAAGATCATCACCGAGCTCTACACCACCGACCCCCTGCATCAGATCCGCGAGGCCGCAGGCCTCAACATCGCTCTCGCGCGCGGCTGGGCGGTGGCGCTGCCCGACCATCTGGGACCGCGGATGGCCTACGGCGCAGCCAAGCTCGGTGGCCAGATCACGCTGGACGGCGTCCGAGCCGTGCAGCGGGTCCCCGAACTGCAGGTGCAGAACAGCAAGGTCGGACTGGGCGGCTACTCCGGTGGCGGCATGGCCACGGCATGGGCGGCGGCGCTGGCGCCGAGTTACGCCCCCGAACTGAACATCGTCGGCGCCGCCGAGGGCGGAACCCCGATGAACCTGGTGAAGATGGCGGAGGCGCTGGGCACCAACCCGCACCCCGCGTTCGGTCTCGCGATGGCCGCCGCACTGGGTCTGGAACGCGAATACCCGGATCGCATCGACGTCACCGGCCAACTCAACGACGAGGGCCGCCGGATGAAGCAGATGATCGGCAATGGATGCACCAACGAGATCATGCTGTTCGGAATCGGGCACAGCGCTTCGGAAATGACCGACAACCAGAACTTCATGGAGGACCCGGAAGCGTGGAAGGTGATGGAGGAGAACAGCCTGGAGCTGTATCCGGGCGTGCCCACCACACCGATCTTCGAATGGCACAGTCCGACGGACGCGCTGATCCCGGTCGACTCGATCGACACCACCCTGCGACGGTACTGCGACGCGGGCACCCCGGTGCAGACACTGCTCACGCCGACACCCGACCATCTGTCGGCGGCGGCGCTGGGACTGCCCCAGGGACTGGACTGGATGGACGCCCGGTTCCGCGGCGACCCCGCGCCGAGCACCTGCTGAGGCGGGGACCGTCAGCCGGGCGGATCGAACCGGTACCGCGCCGCCGTGAGATCCACGCGGCCGTCCCGGATGGGCACGCCCTCCAGTTCGAGCTTCGCGATCTGCTTGTGCGCAAGGTGCGGCGCCGGCCGCCCCGAGGCGCCCAGCACGCGGTGCCAGGGGAGGTCGGCGGAGTCGGTGCGCATGATCCAGCCCACCGTCCGCGCACTGGACAGCCCGGCCGCCGCGGCGATGTCGCCGTAGGTGACCACCCGGCCGGGCGGAATCGAGCCGACCAGCGCGCGGACCGCCTCGACCTGTTCCTCGGTCGTCGCGACCATCAGAGCAGTGTGCGGATGAGCTCGGCCACCTCGTCGGGCCGGGCCTGCGGCACCATGTGATCGCAGTCGAGGTCGACGGCGGTGAGGTTGTCGCCAAGGTGGTCGACGAGGGCCGTGCGGAACTCGGGTGTGACGTACGGCGGCTGCACCTTCGACGCCTGCACGAGCACGGTCGGCAGATGCGCGGGCGGCAGGACCGCCTCGCGGGCCAGTTCGCCCCACGCCGTGACGACGGCCGGGGTGGACAGTCGCCAGTTGACCCGGCCGTTCTCGAGGGGCACCAGGTGCTCGGCGATCTCGTCCTCGAGGACGTCGCGGGCCACCTCGCCCCACGAGCCGTGTAGCTTGTCGGACCGGGCCTCCTCGACGTCGGTGTAGTCGGGGGAGGAGATGGTGAGATCGGCCACCGACTGCATCTGCGCGGGATCGAGCCCGATCGCCGGGTCGAGCAGCACGAGGCCGCGGACCCGGTCGGGGACCGCGCGGGCCAGGTGCAGCGCCAGGGCGCACCCGAACGAGTGGCCCACCACCAGGACCGGTCCCCGGGCGTGCGCGTCGAGGGTGTCGACGAGGCTCGCGACGTGAGCTTCGAGGTTCCACGGCGGCGACCACGTCGAGCGGCCGTGCCCGAGCAGGTCGGGGGAGATCCACCGGGCGTCGGGCAGCTGGTCGGTGGCCAGCGCCTCCCACCGTCTGCCGTGGCCGGTCAGTCCGTGCAGGGCGAGGATCTCCGTGCCGTCCTCGGCGCCGAACAGGTACGTATTCAGTGCTGACACGTGACCCATGATGCCGGATCGGGCCGCCGCAGGAGATGTCGGACCGCTCTGGTGGAATGCTGCCCATGACGGAATCGGCGGTGCGCACCAGGACGTCGGCTCCCCGGGCCCGGCTCTTTCACCTCTCTCTACTCTCCCCCCTGGCCCGGGTGTGGGACGACTCCACACGCCGGGTCCTCACCGCGCCGCCGCTCGGCATGGGATGGAATCCCTGGCAGGTGCTCGGCGGCCCGGGAACCGGCAAGACGTCGCTGCTCGTGGACGTCGCTGTCGACCGGATCGCCGGCGGCGAGGACCCGGAGTCGGTGCTCGTCCTGACACAGTCGAAGCGAGCGGCGGGCCGGGTGCGCGAAGAGGTTACGGCCGCCCTCATCGGCCGCGACGAGCACCACGGGCCCCGGGCCACGCGCGAACCGCTCGTCCGCACCGTCCACTCCTACGCGTTCGCGGTGCTGCGGTTACAGGCCGCCGCCCACGGCAACCCGCCGCCGCGCCTCATCACCGGCGCCGAGCAGGACGCCGTCCTCCGCGAGATGCTGCAGGGCGACATCGAAGACGGCGGCGAGATGTGGCCCGACCGTCTGCGTCCCGCACTGGCGCTGGGCGGCTTCGCCGTCGAACTGCGCGACCTCATGTTGCGCTCGAGCGAGCGGGGACTCGGCCCGGAAGATCTGATCAAGCTGGGACGGCGGCACAACCGCTCCGAGTGGGTGGCGGCGGGCAGGTTCGCCGCCCGGTACGAGCACGGCATGCTGCTGCGCGGAGCGGTGGGTGTCGAGGCCCCCGAGGCCACGGCGCCGGCGCTGGACGCGGCCGAACTCATCGGTGCGGCCCTCACCGCATTCGCCACCGACCCGGACCTACTGCGCGCGGAACGGGCCCGGGTGCGGCACCTGCTCGTCGACGACGCCCAGCACCTCGATCCGCAGGCCGCGGAACTTGTCCGGCTCGTCGGCACCGGTACCCGCACCACAGTCGTGGCCGGCGACCCGGACCAGTCGATCTACGGGTTCCGCGGCGCCGACCCCACGTTCCTCGCCGACCTGGCCGGCAAGGGCGATCCCCGGCAGGTGCTGCTACCGGTCAACTTTCGCAGTTCGGCGGAGGTCGCGACCACCGCGGCCCGGATCACGTCCCGACTGCCGGGGCATCTGCCCCACCGGACCTGGACCCCGTCGCAGGACGGCGGCAGGACGTCGGTCCGGGTCCTGGGCACCGCGGCGAAGGAGGCGGCACTGATCGCCGACACCCTGCGCCGCGCCCACCTCCTCGACGGGGTGCCGTGGTCGGAGATGGCGGTCATCGTGCGCTCGGTTCCGCGGGCGCTGGCTCCGCTCCGGCGGGCGTTGCTGGGTGCGGGGGTGCCCGTTACCACCGCGGCGTCCGAGTTGCCGCTGGCCCGTCAGCACGGGGTGTCGGGGCTGATGCTGGTGCTGCGGGCACTGTCGGGGCAGGAATTCACGGGCGAGGACGCGCTCGCCCTGCTCGCAGGTCCGGTCGGCGGCGCGGAACCCGTGGCGCTCCGGCGTCTTCGCCGGGGTCTGCGGCGCGCAGAGCTGGCTTCCGGTGGCGACCGTGACTCCGCGGAACTGCTCCGTCTCCTGCTGGTCGGCGACGCGGACAGCACCCGCAGGGTCACCGCGAAACTGACCGACGTCGAAGCGGCGTCCCTGAACCGGGTGCTGTCCGTGCTGCGCAAGGCGAGGGTGCCGCTCGAGCGCGGGCGCGGCATCGAGGACGTGCTGTGGGCGGCGTGGCAGGCCACCGGACTCGAACGTCGCTGGGCGGCGGCCTCCGCCCGCGGCGGTCCGATCGGGGCGCAGGCCGACCGCGACCTCGACGCCGTGGTCGCCCTGTTCGACGCCGCGGCGAGTTACGTCGACCGTCTCCCTCGCGCACAGCTCGCCGGGTTCGTCGACTACCTGACCGGGCAGGCGATTCCCACCGCGCGCCCCGTCTCCGTCGTTCCGGGCGACGCCGTGTCGGTGCTCAGCGCCCACTCCGCCGCCGGCCGCGAATGGGACGTCGTCGCCGTCGCGGGGGTGCAGGAAGGGCTGTGGCCGAGCCTGCGGGCCCGCGGAAGCCTGCTCGGCACCGAGGCGCTGATCGACCTCACGGGCGGCGTGTCCGACGGCAGCGAGACCGCGGCCGACCGGATGTCGCGCACCGCGCCGCTGCTGGCCGAGGAACGCAGGCTGTTCCTGGTGGCGTGCAGCCGGGCGAGGCGGAGTCTGCTCGTCACCGCGGTCGACTCGGCCAGTGGTGACGCCGACCTCGTCCACTCCCGTTTCGTCGACGAACTGCTCGCCGGAGACCAGGATCCGGACGCCGAGGAGGTGGTCGTGCCCGCGGAGGACCCGGCGACCCGGGTCCTCGCGTTGCCCGCGCTCGTCGCCGAATTGCGCAGCGTCGTCTGCGATCCGGATGTCGCGGAGGCCGACCCCGCCCGCCAGGACCGCGCGGCCCGCCAACTCGCCCGGCTCGCCGAAGCCGGGGTGCGCGGCGCCCACCCGGACCAGTGGTACGGCACCGCCGAACCGAGCACCGGCGTGGCGTTGTGGAACGCGGAGGACGGACCGGTGTCGCTGTCGCCGTCCACCGTCGACCTGCTCAACACCTGTCCGTTGCGGTGGCTGCTCGAACGGCACGGCGGCCGGGACGGCGACAACACCCATGCCATCGCCGGGACGCTCGTGCACACGCTGGTGCAGGCGCTCGCAGGCCGCATCCCACCCGATCAGGTGGAACGTGCGCTCGAGAACGCCTGGGAATCGATCGATCTCGGCTCCCAGTGGTACTCGCGGCGCGAACTCGACCGCACCCGGGACATGCTCGCCACCTTCACCGCCTGGCTCGGGAACACCCGGTCCGAACTCACCGAGGTCGGCGTCGAGGTGGCTGTCGACGGCGTCCTCGAGCCGCGGGAGGAGGGTTCCCCGAAGATTCGGTTGCGGGGGCGGATCGACCGGCTCGAGCGCGACGCCGAGGGCAGGCCCGTCATCGTCGACGTGAAGACCGCCCGCTCGCCCGTCACCAAGGACGACGCCCAGCAGCACGCCCAGCTGGCGGCGTACCAGGTGGCGGCGGCCACCGGTGCCATCGACGGGGAACCGGCGTCGAAACCCGGTGGGGCGCGGCTGGTCTTCGTCGCCAAACCACACAAGAAAGAAGGCGCGACGCAGCGGGCGCAGGCACCGCTGTCGGAGGAGGACCTCGAGACGTGGCTCGCGGTCATCCATGCGGCGGCCGCCGCCACCAAGGGTCCGGAGTTCCTCGCCCGCGTCAACGACGGATGCAGGCACTGCCCGGTGCGGACGAGTTGTCCCGCGCACGACGAGGGACGGCAGGTGACGTCGGAATGACCATCCGCATCGATCCGGTGGAACTCGCGATCGGACTGGGGCAGCATCCGCCGACCCCGGAACAGGCCGCGGTCATCGCGGCCCCCCTCGGCCCGACCCTCGTCGTCGCGGGGGCAGGCGCGGGCAAGACCGAGACGATGGCCGCCCGCGTCGTGTGGCTGGTGGCCAACGGGGTCGTCGACCCCGAGGCGGTACTGGGCCTGACATTCACCCGCAAGGCGGCGCAGCAGCTGACCGCCCGGATCAGGAGACGCCTTGCCCGGCTCGCGGGTTCGGACCTGCTCCGCAGGGTCGATCCGAGCGGCGACCTGCGATCGCGCATCCTCGCCGGCGAACCGGAGGTCAGCACGTACCACTCCTACGCCGGGCGACTGCTGTCCGAGCACGGGCTCCTGCTGCCCATCGAACCGTCGGCGACGCTGCTGTCGGAGACGGAACTGTGGCAGCTGGCGCACCGGGTGGTCAGCTCGTGGGACGGCGACCTCGACACCGACAGGAATCCGGCGTCCGTCACCGAGGCGGTGCTCGCGCTGGCCGGGCAGCTCTCCGAGCACCTCGTGGAACCGGACGATCTGCGGGAGGCGCACACCGAACTCGACAAACTCGTCCACACCCTGCCCGCCGGACCGCGGCAGCGAGGCGGTCCCGGCAAGGAACTGCTCGACATCCTCGACGCCCAGCACCGCCGAGTCGAACTCCTGCCGCTGGTGCAGCGGCTCGCCGACACCCTGCGGCGGGAAGGCGCGCTCGACTTCGGCAGCCAGATGTCGCTGGCGGCACGCGTGGCCGCGGACCACCCCGAGGTCGGCCTCGCCGAGCGCACCCGTTTCCGGGTGGTGCTGCTCGACGAGTACCAGGACACAGGACACGCGCAGCGGGTGTTGTTGTCGTCGCTGTTCGGCGGCGGCCTCGACGGCGAACTCGCGCTCACCGCAGTGGGCGACCCCATGCAATCGATCTACGGCTGGCGTGGTGCGTCGGCGGCCAACCTGCCGCGCTTCGCCACGGATTTCCCACTGAAAAACGGGGATCCGGCGCCGACGCTGGAACTGCTCACCAGCTGGCGCAACCCGCCGGAGGCCCTGGCGCTGGCCAACATGGCGTCCTCGTCCCTGCGCGAGCGGGGCGTGGCGGTCAGCATGCTGCGGGCGCGACCGCAGGCCGAACCCGGGGACGTGCGACTGGCCCTCACCGGCGACGTCGTGCAGGAACGGCAATGGGTGGCCGACCGCATCGCCGAACAGTACGCGGACGCCGCGACCCGGGGCGAGGATCCGCCGACCGCCGCGGTGCTGATCCGCCGCAACGCCGACGCGGCACCGATCGCGGAGGTGCTGCGGTCGCGGGGTCTGCCGGTCGAGGTGGTCGGTCTCGGCGGTCTGCTCCACACACCCGAGGTGGCCGACGTCATCGCGATGCTCCGGGTCGTCGCCGACCCGATGGCGGGCAGTGCCGCCGTCCGGATGCTGACCGGGGCGCGATGGCAGATCGGTGCCGCCGACCTGACGGCGCTGTCGCGGCGAGCATCCGAACTGGCCATCGGAACCGGCTACGGCACCACCGGCGCCGTCACGGATTCGGCCGCTCTCGCCGACGCCGTCGGCGAGGCGCTGCCCGGTGAGCACGCCGAGCAGGCGGGGCTTGCGGACGCGCTGGCGGATCCCGGCCCCGCCGAACGCTATTCGCAGGTCGGTTACGCACGGATCACCGCGGTGGCCGCGGAGCTGGCGTCGCTGCGCGAGCGAATCGGGCAGCCGCTCACCGAACTGGTGGCCGAGGTCGAACGGGTGCTGGGGATCGGCATCGAAGCGCAGGCCCGGACGCGGCACTCGGCGCGGGGGAGTGCGGGCCGTGAGCATCTCGACGCCTTCGCCGACGTCGTCGCCGGTTACGCGAACCGCACGTCGGCCACCGTCACCGGACTGCTCGCCTTCCTGTCCGCCGCAGAATCGGTCGAAAAAGGCCTGGCGCCCGGCGAAGTCGAGGTGGACCCGCACCGCGTCCAGGTGCTGACCGTGCACTCCGCGAAGGGGCTGGAGTGGGAAGTGGTGGCGGTGCCGCACCTCACGGCCGGTGTCTTTCCGTCGCGGACCGCGTCCGGGTCCTGGCTCGGTGCGCTCGGCGAACTGCCGCCGTCGCTGCGCGGCGACCGGGCGCGGCCGGGGGAGTCGGCCGACGGCGTGCCCGTCCTCGAACTCGAGAACCTCTACGACCGGAAAGACCTCGAAGAGGCCGTGAAGGCGCACAAGTCGGCGCTGGCGGCCCGCCGGCTCGACGAGGACCGCCGGCTGTTCTACGTCGCCCTCACCCGCACCGAACGGGTGCTGTTCGCGTCGGGTCACCACTGGGCAGAATCCGGAACCGAGCCGAAGGGGCCGTCGGAGTTCCTCACCGAACTGCGCGACACGGTGACGGACGAGGATCACGAGGGGATCGGGATCGTCGACCTCTGGGCGCCCGCACCCGAACCCGAGGAACAGAACCCGCTGACCAGCACCCCCAAGTCGGCTGTGTGGCCGCGGGATCCGCTCGGGCTGCGACGGGAGTCGGTCGAGCGTGGTGCGGCGCTCGTCGTCGCGGCACTGAAGAACGCAGACAAGCAGGCGCCGGCGGACCAGGACGACGATCCCGAGAACTGGGCGGCCGACGTCGACGCCCTCCTCGCCGAGCGGGAAGCGCGTGCGAACGCCCGCACCGAGGTGGTGTTACCCGGCCAGCTGTCGGTGAGCCAGCTCGTCGAACTCGAGGCCGACCCGGACGCCCTGGCCGCCCGGCTGCGGCGGCCGCTGCCGTTCCCGCCGAACCCGCTCGCGAGGCGCGGCACCGCGTTCCACGCCTGGGTGGAGCGCCGATTCGGGGCCACCCGGCTGCTCGACCTCGACGAGTTGCCCGGTGCCGCCGACACGGGTGCGGGCCCGGACGCTGATCTCGCGACGTTGCAGGACGCGTTCCTGCGCTCGCCGTGGGCCGACCGCAACCCGACGGAGGTCGAGGTGCCGTTCGAGACCTCGGTCGCCGGGACCGTGCTGAGGGGACGGATCGACGCGGTGTTCACCGACCCCGACGGCGGGTGGACGGTGATCGACTGGAAGACCGGCGCCGAACCGAGCGCGGCCAACGAGAAGGCCGTCGTGATGCAACTCGCCGCGTACCGGCTGGCGTGGGCCGAACTGATGGACGTTCCGATCGAGCAGGTGCGCGCCGCGTTCCACTACGTGCGGACCGGACGGACGATCGCGCCGGACCGTCTGCCCGGCGCCGACGCGCTCGCCCGCCTCCTCCGTACGGCGGGCGCCGGCGCCGGCGAACCGGATCCCGCCGACGGTGGTCCCGACGACGAGCTCAGGCGTGACGCCGGGCTTTGAGGGCCTCGGTGACCAACGGGATCTGCAGCGGAAGACGCAGCAGCGCACCGGTTTTCTGCACGGTCGTCGTCTTCGGGCTCTTCAGCCAGTCCGCTGCCATGTTGATGTTGGCGGGGAAGACGGCGACGAACAGCAGTGCGGCGAGACCGCCGCCGAGCCTGCGCGTGCGCGGCACTGCCAGCGCGGTGCCGATGGCGAGTTCGGCGACCCCGGACACGTAGGTGTAGGTGCGGGCGTCGCCCGGCAACTGCGTGGGGACCGTGGAATCGAAGAACTTCGGGGCGGCGAAGTGCATCGTGCCCGCGCCCAGCAGCAGTGCGGCGAGACGGAGTGCGTGCTTCTGGCTCGGTCGTGGTGTGACGCTCTCTCGTTGCATGACGCCAGCTTGCCCGAACCACCCGGTTCGCGACAACGAGGCTCCGACGTGTGTCCGGTGGGACAATCGGGGTTAGGCTGCCAGCCGATGTCGGAGTTCAGTGCAACGTGGAGACGAACATATGGCCGGTAGGCTGCGTGAGAGATTGACCAGGTCGGACACCCTCACCGACCGGCCGGACTTCGCGTTGGTGGGTGTGCTCCGGATTCCGGAGTTGCAGACGAGTCCGGCGCGGGCGATCTACCGCCGGGTGGGGATCGCCCTGGCGGCGTTGGCGTTGGCGGTTCTCATCGTCTACATCGACCGCGCGGGCTACCGCGACGTGCAGGACGACGAACTGTCGTTGCTCGACTGCATCTACTACGCGACGGTGTCGTTGTCGACGACGGGATACGGCGACATCACGCCGTTCACACCGTCGGCGAGGCTCGTCAACGTCCTCCTGATCACGCCACTTCGAATCTTCTTCCTCATCGTCCTGGTCGGTACGACTCTCTCCGCGCTCACGGCGAGCTCCCGGCAGGCGTTCAAAATTCAGCGTTGGAGGCAGCACGTGCGCAATCACACCGTGGTGATCGGCTACGGAACCAAGGGACGCACCGCGATCGACGCGATGCTCGGCGACGACGTTCCGCCGTCGGAGATCGTGGTGGTCGATACCGACCACGCCGTGCTCGACTCCGCGGCCAGCAAGGGCCTCGTCACGGTCCACGGATCCGCCACCAAATCGGACGTGCTCCGGTTGGCGGGCGCGCAGAACGCGTCGGCCATCATCGTCGCCGCCAACCGCGACGACACCGCGGTGCTGGTGACGCTGACGGCGCGCGAGATCGCACCGAAGGCGAAGATCGTCGCCGCGATCCGCGAATCCGAGAACACGCATCTGCTCCGGCAGTCCGGCGCCGACTCGGTGGTCGTGTCCTCCGAGACCGCGGGCCGGCTCCTCGGCATCGCCACGAAGACGCCGAGCGTCGTCGAGATGATGGAGGACCTCCTGACCCCGGAGGCGGGTTTCGCGATCGCGGAACGTCCCGTGGAGCGGGACGAGATCGGCGGTTCCCCGCGTCACCTCGCGGACATCGTGCTCGGTGTGGTGCGGGACGGCCGGTTGATCCGGGTCGGCTCGCCGGAGGTCGATTCGATCGAGGAGAACGACCGACTGCTGTACATCCGTCGGGTCGCCAACTGATCGGCAGTAGTGTCGACGGCGTGACTGCATTCCGGCTCAACGACACCCCGCTCCTGTCCCGCTCCGCCGTCGGGCGGGCCGAGGAATTGCGTTCGGACACGGACGCGCTGCGAGCGGGCTGGCGAGATGCGCTGCTGCTGCGCGTCAATCACCGCGGACAGGTGCGGGTGGGGGACGACGGTCTGGTGTTCGCCGAGGCCACCGAACTCGGCCCCGAACCGAAACCGGGGGCGGTGTTCCTCGGCATCCGCAAAGACCGGCACGTGTGGGCGGTGCGGGTACAGGCGCTCACCGGTGAGCTGGCCGATCTCCGGACTCTGGGCGGCACGCTGGACGACGCCGACGCCGGTGTGCTCACCGGCGCTCTCGCCATGCTCAACTGGCACGACAGCGCGGGCTTCAGTGCGCTCGACGGCGCGGCGTCGGAGCCGACGATGTCGGGGTGGTCGCGGATTTCGACGAGCACCGGTCACGAGGAATTTCCCCGCACCGATCCGGCGGTCATCTGCCTCGTGCACGACGGTGGAGACCGTGTGCTCCTGGCCCGGCAGCCCACGTGGCCGCCGCGGCGGTTCTCGATCCTGGCCGGATTCGTCGAGGCCGGTGAATCCCTCGAAACGTGCGTAGTCCGGGAGATCAAGGAAGAGGTGGGCATCGACGTTCGTGACGTGCGCTACCTCGGCAGCCAGCCGTGGCCGTTTCCCCGTTCGGTGATGATCGGGTTCGCGGCCGTCGGCGATCCCGACGCCCCGCTGACGTTCGCGGACGGCGAGATCGCCGAGGCCCGGTGGTTCACCCGGGACGAGGTGCGCACGGCACTCGAACTCGGCGACTGGGCGTCGGACACCGACGCCACACTGCTGCTCCCGGGCTCGATTTCCATCGCGCGCGGAATCATCGAGTCTTGGGCTGCGGCAGCGACGGAGTCCTAGACGCCGAG
>NZ_WXYH01000197.1:0-1802 GCF_009872365.1 Rhodococcus sp. T7 | reverse complement strand
GGGGGATCGCTGACCGGGCCGAGTCCGGTCGACCGCGGCAAGAAGGGATCGAAGATCCACGTCCTGTCCGAAACAAACGGAATCCCACTGGTCGTCGATGTGTCCGCGGCGAATACTCACGACAGCACGATGCTGCAACCAATGGTGGCAGCGATTCCGGCAACGAAGTCCAGGCGCGGACCACGCCGACGCAAGCCGGGAAAGCTTCGCGCCGACAAGGGCTACGACTACGACATTCACCGACGGTGGCTGCGCGAACAAGGCATCGTCCCGCGGATCGCCCGCCGCGGCATCGAGCGAAACGACCGCCTCGGCCGGTACCGGTGGAAGATCGAACGCACCATGTGCGCCGCGAGGCGCTCTGTCGTATCCCCGGTTCAGTCGGGAAGGACTTGGAGGGAGGTTCTTGGGTCGGGTGGCTGACCTGGATCCGAAAGGTGAAGGGGACAAGAGCATGCCAGGAAACCCGGTGGTCGGGCCCAGTGGTCGGGGCGACGCATCGGGGAGGACCCGCGTGATAGGGCGAAAGCTGGATTGCCTGAAGCCCAATCTCCAGTTGATGCAAGTTCCCATCCGCCGGAAGGACCGCTGAAACCGGTGCCGTGCTCTGTGTCGGGGTCGATGGTGACCGACACAACCTCCGGAGCGCGGAGCGACGCCCAGCGAGGGTGTTGAAGGAGATGAGTGGGCCGCCTACGTCACGCTGATACGTACGACAGAGACGAACGCGGGATCGCCTACCGGGCGCGAGCCCCAGGGCGACGGAGGCCTCGTAGTAGTCGCCGGAGTCACGACCGGCCGAGGAGGTCGGGAAAGCCGACCACAAGGGCGAAGGAGGCCAGGTGATTGGACACGACCAGATCGGGAGGTATGCGTAATGCAGAGCGCCGAAACGATGCTGAGTGTCCTGCGTGAGCGCGGCAGACCGCCGCATCGCCCACGCAATAGTCACCGGAGAGCCGGATGATCGGGAAACCATCAAGTCCGGTTCGGCGGGAGGCCGCGCCTTTGCCCGGAGTTCACGCGAACTGAGGGTTCTTCGGCGGGAACCCGAGGGTGCTCAGTGGATTTGGGGCGAGTTGATCCTTGGGTTCGTGCTCAACTCGGTGGATCGTGTTCCTCGGCTGGGGTTTGGAGGATCTGTCGCGCGGCTGTGGAGTATCGGATCGCTGTGGTCTCGTCGAGTCCGAACAGGACGGCCAGGTGGAGCAATCCGGCCCGTCAGGTTGTGAATCTCGATCTTGTGCCGCAGCTCCAGAAACTCGAAGTAGGTCTTGAGCGCCTGCGCTCGAGCAAGTCTCGTGGGGATCAGCACCGGGCGCAGCACCGTGCCGAAATACGAGTCCGCGTCCGCGGGCAGCATGTCCCATAACGGCTTCCCGAACCAGGTCCGGACCTGCTCCAAGTGGCTGACATCCGAGCGAATCATGTTGTCCGACAAGCCAGCCGCACAACGGGCGAGCACAAACCCTGCGAACACGTCGGTCTCGAACCGCTCGGTATCCTCTGGGCCCACCGCCGCACGCACCTCGCGGAGATCCCTCACGACCGACAACCCACCGCGCCTCCTGGCCTTCAACTTCACTGCTGGAGCATCATCAAGAGCGAGATCGGCTCAGAATAATTGAAGTTGAGTCAGAACGGCCAAGAACGACCAGAACACGGAAAACCCACAGGTCCAGCAGGCGAACCGAGACCCCGGGCCCCAACGAACTCCAGGGTTATTTCTTAGGAAAAGGATCTGCCTCACAGACACCTCGCCGCGCGGCCGACCCATCTGCCTGGCTCACCGGCTACCGACG
>NZ_WXYH01000196.1:0-1868 GCF_009872365.1 Rhodococcus sp. T7 | reverse complement strand
ATCGGGCGTGTGGTGAAGGCGGTCAAGGAGCAGTTGCTGGCGATCCCGGACAAGGGTGTCGGTTACGGGTTGCTGCGCTACCTGAATACCGAGACCTCCTTTCAGTTGGCAGCATTCGCTGCTGCGCAGGTTTCGTTCAACTACCTCGGCCGGATCTCGGCCGCTGATATCCCGGCCGAACTCCGTCAGGTGGGGTGGGTCCCGGTGGACGTGCTGGGAACGATCAGCGCCGAGGTGGATGCCGACATGCCGGCTAACGGCGTCATCGACATCAACGCGATAGTCACCGACACGGCTGCCGGGCCGAGTCTGGGCGCAACGTTCGCATTCGCGTCGCGTGTCATCTCTGAGCCCGAAGTTCATCGGCTCGCCGATCTGTGGGTTGCGGCGTTGTCGGCGTTGGGTTCTCATGCCGAGGGTCCGGGTGCGGGTGGGTTGACGCCGTCCGATCTGTCGTTGGTGTCGTTGGGGCAGGTGGAGATCGAGCGGTTCGAATCCCGGTTCCCGGCGTTGTCGGATGTGTGGCCGTTGGCGCCGTTGCAGTCGGGGTTGTTGTTCCATGCGATGCTCGCCGAGGGATCGGTGGACGTGTATGCGGTGCAGATGGTCCTCGACCTCGGTGGCAGTGTCGACGCTGTTCGGCTTCGTGCTGCGGCGCAGGCGGTGGTGGATCGGTATCCGAATCTGCGGTCCGCGTTCGTCACTGATGATCGTGGTGATTCGGTGCAGGTGGTGGTCGATGGTCTGCAGGTGCCGTGGCGTGAGGTGGATCTGAGTGCGGTGCCTGAGGGGCAGCGTGCGGGGGCGGTGGCGCGGGTTCTCGACGAGGATCAGGCCACGCCTTTCGAGATGGCTACCCCGCCGTTGATCCGGTTCACGTTGGTGAAGGTGTCCGAGGGTGCGTTCAAGTTGGTGGTGGCCAATCATCACATCCTGCTCGATGGCTGGTCGATGCCGTTGTTGATGAAGGATCTGCTGGTGTTGTATGCCACCGGCGGGGATGCGTCGGTGTTGCCGCGGGTGCGTTCGTATCGGTCGTATCTGGTGTGGCTCGGCGAGCAGGACCGGCAGGTGTCCCTGGAGGTATGGTCGCGGGCGTTGTCGGGTGTGGACGAGCCGACCCTGTTGGCGCCGGCGGACCCGGGTCGGGAGATCACCTCGCGTTCGGGTGAGGTCGCGGTTTCGTTGGGCGAGCAGGTGACGGCCCGGTTGTCGTCGTTGGCGGCGCGTGTGGGTGTGACGGTCAATACCGTGATGCAGGCGGCGTGGGGTGTGTTGTTGGGCCGGATGACATCTCGTGATGATGTGGTGTTCGGGGCGACGGTGTCGGGTCGTCCGCCGCAGTTGCCGGGTGTGGAGTCGATGGTGGGGTTGTTCATCAACACCTTGCCGGTGCGGGTGCGACTCGATCCGCAGGAGTCGGTCGAGTCTTTGTTGATGCGGGTGCAGGGTGAGCAGGCGGATCTGCTTGATCATCACTATCTGGGGTTGCCCGATATCCAGCGGGCTGCGGGTGTGGGGGCGTTGTTCGACACGTTGACGGTGTTCGAGTCGTATCCGGTCGATCAGCAGGGTCTGGCGGAGCAGGCCGGCGCCATCGACGGAATGAGTGTTGATGGGGTGCAGGCGAGTGATGCGACCCATTATCCGTTGACGTTGTTGATTGTTGCGGGTGCCCAGGTCGGACTGACGTTGAACTATCTGCAGGATGTGTTCGACGAGTCGACGGTGCGATCGCTGGCTGACCGGCTCGCGCGCATTCTGGATGCCTTCGCATCGAGGCCCGAGATTCCGGTGGGGGAGATCGAGATCCTTGATGCGGTGGAGCGGGATCTGGTGGTGTCGGGGTGGAATGACACCGGGCATCC
>NZ_WXYH01000195.1:0-1920 GCF_009872365.1 Rhodococcus sp. T7 | reverse complement strand
CGGTCCTCCATCAGGGCGACGTCGTGGATGTCGGGGACCTTGGAGCAGCCGACGCCGGCGTCGATCCACCGGACCACGTACCCGAGGATGGACTGGCAGTTGTTGTCGAGTTCCTCCTGCTTCTGCTCCTCGGTCCAGTCGGTGTTGGGGGCGAGGGGGATGGTGAGGATCTGCTCGAGGGTGGCCCGCGGGACCCCCTCGAGCCGGTCCTGGACGGCGAACACGTCGACCTGGTGGTAGTGGGTGGCGTGCAGGGTCGCCCCGGTCGGCGACGGCACCCACGCGGTGTTCGCGCCGGCCTTGGGGTGGCCGATCTTCTGCTCGAGCATCTCGGCCATCAATTCGGTCATCGCCCACATGCCCTTGCCGATCTGCGCCTTGCCCTGCAGCCCGGCGGCGAGGCCGGTGTCGACGTTCCAGTCCTCGTAGGCGGTGATCCAGGTCTGCTGTTTCATCTCGGCCTTGCGGATCATCGGCCCGGCCTCCATCGAGGTGTGGATCTCGTCGCCGGTGCGGTCGAGGAACCCGGTGTTGATGAACACCACCCGCTCCCGGGCCTCGTGGATGCAGGCGGCGAGGTTGACGGTGGTGCGCCGTTCCTCGTCCATGATCCCCACCTTCACCGTGTTGGCGGGCAGGTTCAGGACCTGCTCGACGCGGCCGAACAGTTCGGTGGTGAACGCGACCTCGTCGGGGCCGTGCTGTTTGGGTTTGACGATGTAGATCGACCCGGTGCGGGAGTTGTCCAGCGGCCCCGACGCCTCCGACCTACTGAGCCCGTGGATGGCGCAGAGGGAGGTGAGGAGGGCGTCGAGGATGCCCTCGGGGACCTCGGTGCCGTCCGGGTGCAGGATCGCCGGGGTGGTCATCAGGTGGCCGACGTTGCGGACGAACAGCAGCGACCGCCCGTGCAACGTGAGGTCCGACCCGTCGGGGGCGGTGTAGGTGCGGTCCGGGTTCAGCCGGCGGGTGAAGGCCTGGCCGCCCTTGGTCATCTCCTCGGTCAGATCACCGCGGTTGAGGCCGAGCCAGTTGCGGTAGCCGATGACCTTGTCGTCGGCGTCGACGGCGGCGACGGAGTCCTCGAAGTCCATGATGGTGGTGACCGCGGATTCGAGGACGACGTCCTTGATCCCGGCCCGGTCCGTGGACCCGATCGGGGAGGTGGGGTCGATCTGGATGTCGGCGTGCAGGCCGTGGTTGCGCAGCAGCACGCTGGTGGGGGTGGCCGGGTCGCCGAGGTAGCCGACGAACTTTTCGGGGTCGGTGAGGGCGGTGACGGTGCCGTCGGCCAACTCCACCCGCAGCGTGTCCCCGTCAATGCGGTAGCGGACCGCGTCGGCGTGCGAGCCGCCGGCGAGGGGGGCGGCGGTGTCGAGGAACATCCGGGCCCAGGCGATGACCCTGTCGCCGCGGACCCGGTTGTAGGAGGTGCCCGGCTGCGCGCCGCCGTCCTCGGGAATGGCGTTGGTGCCGTACAGGGCGTCGTACAGCGACCCCCACCGGGCGTTGGAGGCGTTCAGGGCGAAGCGGGCGTTGAGGACCGGGACCACCAGCTGCGGGCCGGCGGTCGAGGTGATCTCGGTGTCCACGTTCGCCGTGGACACCTCGAACGGGGCCGGGGCGGGCACCAGGTAGCCGATGGAGGTCAGGAACTGCCGGTACTCGGCCGGGTCGGGGGTGCCGGGGTGGTCGCGGTGCCACCGGTCGATCTGCGCCTGCAGCTCGTCGCGGGTGGCGAGCAGGGCCCGGTTCTTCGGTGCCAGGTCCTCGAACACCTTCACCGCACCCGACCAGAAACCGTCGACGTCGATCCCGGTCCCCGGCAACGCCTCCTCGTTCACGAAGTCGTAGAGCACCTTCGCGACCTGCAGACCGCCGACCTCAACACGCTCAGTCATGAAATGACTCACCTTCCGC
>NZ_WXYH01000194.1:0-1984 GCF_009872365.1 Rhodococcus sp. T7 | reverse complement strand
GGGCGGCGGACCGCGAAGCTCGCCGATATCCCAGAGGTTGCCAAGCTCGTCGAGACTATTCGGGGCGAGCTGATGCCTGCCGCCCAAGCCGCGGCGTTCACCGCGGTCAACTCGCGCATCGATTCGCTGAACCGCCGGCTCGAGTCGGGCGCCGCGGACCGGGCGGCGGGCACCAGGCGGAGGTCGGACGAGGTCCGCGACAGCCGCGTCGTCGAGGCGGAAGAGCCCCCCGAGGCTGACGAGCCTGCAGAGGGCGAACAGAAGCGGAAAGACGGAAAGCTCCCCGAGAACGAAGGAGAGGAGCAGCACGAGGGGAAATTCGAGACCGACGAGAGTGAAGAGATTGCGCAGCCCGAGCAGGAAGAACCGCCAAGACGCAGTCCGCGTACCCGACGGACCCGGGGCGCACACACGGCCAAGGAAATCCGGGAATGGGCCGTCCAGCAAGGCTACGAGATCTCCGCGCGCGGGCGCATACCCGCGGACATCGAGCAAGCTTTCCGCGACGCTCACTGACCGCAGGTCGGGTGGGCTTGTCCCCGCTCGCGGAGCGGTGTCACGTGGGGGAGCATGCCCAGGTCAGACTGCTTGCAACCCGGAAGAATTGGCGGCGCGCCCGGCGGTGGTCGCGCCGGGGCAACGCTGACCCGGTACGGCACCCGAATGTGCGGGGGATCGTCACCCGACGAAGATGAGTACCCCCACGCACGCGGGCGTGAACACCGAGGCGACACCGCAGACCGTCCACGCGGCCGCCTCTCCCGGATGAGTATGGGTGCCGCAGCGGCTCGGTCGGTTCGGGCACACCGGCCGACGGGGCCGCGAGCGCATCCGCGGTCACCGCCGCACGGCGAGGTATCTCCCGGGCCCGGTCGGCGCCGAGGACGACTTCGTGAGTTTTCGACGGGGTGGTCTGGGTGGCTAGATCCGAGCTTTGGGGTGGTGTGATCGTCGCTTACCTGGGTGGTGCTCGATGCTGGAGGGAGTCGATTTCGGCGGACACCTCGTCGAGGCGGCGTCTGGCCTTCGCCAGCAGGCCCTCGAGTTCGAGAATGCCGACTTCCACTTCTTCCCGCTCGGCCAACCGGCGGGCGAGCTCGTCCGGAGGTGATTTCGTCTTCATCTATTCACGGTACCCAGGTCGTCAGGCCTGATGAGGTCGACCTGTTCCTCGGGTGAGACGTGTGCACGGGAGTGGTTCATGGGTTTGCGGGAGGGCCGCACGCGGCCGGGGCGGGGTGGGCGAACACTCGGCCTCGGCGCGTACGACGTAGGGCGCCCCGCGGCCGAAGGGGTTGGCGACCGGAGCCGGGGCTGGCTGCCCGGCCGGTGTGCGCGGGTCCGGGGCAACGTACTGTGCGGGTACCCGGATCGGGGCTGGCTACGCTGGATGTTCGGCGAGACGCGGACATCCTCAGCACCCTTGAAATGCTGTCCCCGCTGACCGACACCGTCACAGTCCGAGAACCCACCCACGACGGGACGCCGTGCAGATCGCGGTCCTGCTCGAGATCGACCGGCAGCACGAACTCGAACTGGCCGTCGGAGAGCTGGCCGAACGCTGGGACAACCGAGTCACGATGTGGATCCTCGGGCCGATGGCGCCCTACGACTTCATCGTCGCCCGCACATAGCCTCCCGCCCGCTCCACTGGAAGCAGGTGCGTCACCCGGATTCCTGTGGACGATTGCGGCCCCGATGCTCACCGGTACCACGATCGGCACCGGTACAACGCCGTCGTCGTCCGCAGGAGCCACCGACCGGTCGGACCGTTTCGCGGCCGAACTGCGGTGTTGCGTTGGGCGGTCGATTGAGTAGCCCTTGCCCGGGGTAGTCGGCGGAATGCGCCCCCCACCGCGCAGGATCCGCTCACAGACCGATGCCGGCGCCGAGGTGCACACAACATTTACTCGACGAAGGGTTGGGCGATGACAGGCAAAGGTCAGATGGCGTTGGCCGTGGGTGCGGGTTACATGCTGGGCCG
>NZ_WXYH01000193.1:0-2008 GCF_009872365.1 Rhodococcus sp. T7 | reverse complement strand
ACCGACACCACATCCGACAACCGCCGATCCGAGACCGGCTTCACCCATCCACTCCGAGGCACACCTCATCATAGATGATGAAACCACTAACTGAACGGTATTGCGTTTAAGGGCGTCTAGCGGTGCTTGAAGACGGGCGAACGCTTCTCGACGAACGCCGCCATCCCTTCCTTCTGGTCTTCGGTGGCGAACGTCGAGTGGAACACCCGGCGCTCGAACCGCACGCCCTCGGTGAGCGTGGTCTCGAAGGAGCGGTTCACCGCCTCCTTCGCCATCATCGCGACCGGGAGGGACATCTCGGCGATGGTGGTCGCCGTCTGCAGCGCCTCGTCCAGGAGATCGGCGGCGGGCACGATCCGCGACACCAACCCGGCGCGTTCAGCCTCCTCGGCGTCCATGTTCCGGCCGGTCAGGCACAGTTCCATGGCCTTGGCCTTGCCCACCGCGCGCGTCAGCCGCTGCGAGCCGCCGATGCCGGGAATGACCCCGAGCTTGATCTCCGGCTGACCGAACTTCGCGGTGTCGGCGGCGATCAGGATGTCGCAGAGCATCGCCAGTTCGCATCCGCCGCCGAGGGCGTAGCCCGCGACAGCAGCGATGGTGGGCTTGCGGGCCGCGGCGAGGCGATCCCATGCGGCGAAGAAGTCGTCCAGGTAGACGTCCATGTACGACTTGGGCTGCATCTCCTTGATGTCGGCGCCCGCCGCGAAGGCACGGTCGGAACCGGTGATCAGGATGGCACCGATCGCCGAATCCTTCTCCAACTCCTCCACAGCCGACACGACCTCGCGCATCAGTTCGGAGTTCAGTGCGTTGAGCGCTTTCGGACGGTTGAGGGTGATGATCCCAACCCGGCCCTTGCGCTCGAGGAGAATGGTCTCGAAGTCGGTCACTGCTCTCCCTCGGTGGAACGTTCGCGAATGTCGTTGATGATGGCCGAGAAGTCCTGGCCACCACCGCCGGCGGCGTGGAACCGGCTGTACAGCTCGGCGGCGCGGAGCCCGAGTTCGGCCTCGACGCCGTTGGTCTTCAGCGCGTTCGCGGCGAGACCGAGATCCTTGTCCATCAGTGCTGCGGCGAAGCCCGGCTGGTAGTCGTTGTTGGCCGGGCTCGTCGGAACCGGTCCGGGCACAGGACAGTTGGTGGTGAGCGCCCAGCACTGACCCGACGCGTTGGATGCGACGTCGAACAGCGCCTGGTTGCTCAGGCCCAGCTTCTCGCCGAGGACGAACGCCTCGCTGACGGCGATCATCGACACACCGAGGATCATGTTGTTGCAGATCTTCGCGGCCTGACCGTTACCCGGGTCGCCGCAGTGGACGACCTTCTTGCCCATCACGTCGAGCAGCGGCTTCGCGGATTCGAAGTCGTCCGCCGTGCCGCCGACCATGAACGCGAGAGTCCCCGCGGTCGCGCCGACGACGCCACCGGAGACGGGTGCGTCCACCGAACGGTGTCCGGCCTGGACGGCCTCGTCGTGCGCCGCGCGGGCGTCCGCCACGTCGATGGTGGACGAGTCGATGAACAGGGTGCCCGGTTTCGCGGCGGGCAGGATCTCCGCATAGAGCCCGAGAACGTGCTTGCCGCTCGGCAGCATCGTGATCACGACGTCCACCTCACTCACGGCCTCGACGGCCGAATCGGCGACGGTGACACCATCTTCCACTGCCTGCTCGAGTGCGGCGGGTGCGAGGTCGAAGCCGACCACCGTGTGTCCCGCCTTGACGAGGTTGGCCGCCATGGGGCCACCCATGTGACCGAGTCCCAGAAATCCGACGGTAGTGCTCATTGCAGTCCCTCCTGGACGCTTGTGGCTGGTGGTCAGCGTTGCGGTTGCGGGGCCGTGAGGCCGAGTTCGAGGTCGCCGAGGGGCGCGAAGAACTGTGCGACGTCGGCGTCGGTCACCTCGTCGATCGTCGCGGGCGACCAGCGCGGGTTGCGGTCCTTGTCGACGACCTGCGCCCGGATCCCCTCGACCAGATCGGCCGAACCCAGGCACGCCACGGAC
>NZ_WXYH01000192.1:0-2034 GCF_009872365.1 Rhodococcus sp. T7 | reverse complement strand
AACAACGACTCATCGCGTCGTCTACGCTGTCAGTCGCCGCATGAAATCCGGTGTCCACTCCCGAGGGGCAACCTCACGTGTAATTTGCCCCGAAGAGGTCAACGTAGTTCAGGTCACCGAGGACGCGTCCTGCGCCGAGATCCCAACCGGGAATCTTCCCGTCGTCGAATCGAACCGGAATCAGCCAGGTCACGCCGGGTGCCATCTGGCGGAACTCCTCGACGGCGAGAGTGAGTTCTTCGTTCATGACGGTCTTGGGCCGTGCGCGGGAGTTGTCGGAGAAACACGCGAGGAAGATCAGTGCTCCTGATCGAATTGCATCTCGGATTTTTGCCTTCCAATTGTCGCCGGGGGCGAGTGATGTCCGGTCTCTCCAGTAGGGGATCTGGGCTGCGTCAAGGATTTTGCAGAGTTGGTCGACCTGCTGTTGATCCTCTTTGACGTAGGAGATGAACACGTGTTTGCCCTCGGCTGATGTCACGCCGAGATCGTATCCTTCCCTGATCCGGGGCGATGGCATGTACCTGTGTGGTGTCGTCGGGGGCGTCCGGCGGTTTACCGGCGTCGGGTGTGGGGTGGCGGCCCGCCGGGTCAGGGCAGCTCCGTGTTGAGGCACGCAATCATCCCGAACAGCTCACCCGGAACTGTTCTGGTGCCATGGAAGTCGCGGAGCGAGCGTGCTGCCGAGGAGGGCACTATTACATCGAGGAGTCAGTTTGGGTGAATCTGATGCTGCCTTGGGACGTGAGTGGGTGGTGATCGATCCCGCCACAGTCGACGGAGGTGGGTCGGACTTGGGCCCCGACGACGGTACACCCGCAACTGCTAGTAGACCGTCGCGGCTAAGTGTTGGGATATAGGTGGCGGAGTTTGATGCGGGCGTCGTCGGTGGTGAAGTGCCACTGGACCTGGCGTTGATCGGCGTTGGTCTGTCGTTGCCAGGCGGCGAGTTCGGCGTTGAGGATTCCGAGGTCCTCGATGTGCCGGTCCAGGTACTGGCGGGTCAGCGCGGAGAGCTCGATCTCGGCGATGTTGAGCCACGAGCCGTGTTTGGGGGTGTGGTGGATCTTGAGCCGCTGCGCGAGCGCGAACGCCTCGGCCGGCTCGAAGGCCTCGTAGAGCGATCCGATGCCGTGGGTGCCTGAGGTTGTCCATCACCAGCAACACCGTCTCTGCGTCGGGATAGTCCACGCACAGCAGGTCTTTGACCTGCCCGGCCCAGTCGACCTTGGTGCGCCGGGGCTGGGAATCGACACGCCGCCAGCCGGCCAGGGGCTCGACCCAGCAGAAGATCGAGCAGGTCCCGTGCCGCACGTACTCGGAGTCCTCCTTCAGATCGCGTCCCGGGCCCGCTGGGATCGGGTCATGCGCGTGAGCGAGGAGCTGGTAGGGATTCTCGTCCATGCACACCACCGGGCGTGAGGGATCGTGGGGGCGGGCGTAGACCGACAGGATGTCTTCCATGCGGGCCGCGAACTCTGCGTTGGCCCGCGGCGGGATGGTCCAGCACTTCTTCAGGTGAGGACGAAGTTTCGTTTTTTTAAAACCCGGCCGATGGTCGAGTGGTCCAGGTCGGGGATGTCGTCGACCAGGGCGACGTGCTTCTCCAGCAGTCGCAGCGACCACCGCGACCGACCCTCGGGCGGCTTCGAGCAGGCCAACGCAATCAACCTGGCCTCGATCTCACCAGTGATCTCCCGACGGCACCGGTGGGAGGTCACGCTGCTTGCGACCGATCGTGGCCTCCACGTCTCGACCGGTCTCAGCGAACCGATTGGCCACCAGCCGCAACGTCTCACCCGAGACCCCCAACCGTGCCGCGATCACCTCCTTCTCATCAACCACCCCGACCGAGGTGTCCAGCGCCAGCAACACCCGGGCCCGCCGGATCATCGGGCAGGTGCTGACCTGGACCGTCGACGAAGCACCGGAAGCGGACGGATGGGAGTTCGCGCACCTGTACCCGAACGGCGCTCGGGCGCACCGCACCGCACTCCTGCCTGACGGACATCGCAACCGCGGTGACGACTGGCG
>NZ_WXYH01000191.1:0-2045 GCF_009872365.1 Rhodococcus sp. T7 | reverse complement strand
TGGCGGACAGTCACCAGGTGTGACGTCGACACCCCGCAGGGACTTAAGTCCCTTTTCCATGCCGATCCGGTTCTTCGCTCGGGTGGGGGTGCCAGGCTGGGGATGGCCCCGGGTTTCAGGGCGGTCGGGCAGGAGCGGACAACGGTGTCGACACTTTCAGCGAATCCGATCGGTGCTGCCGGTGCCGGAACCGCCGGTTCCACGCCGACGATCGGGGTGGAGGAAGAGTTCGTGCTCGCCGACCCCGGCACCGGTGCCCCGTTCCTGGGTAACACCGCGGTCGCCGCCGCCGCCCGACGCTGCGGCGCCGAACTGCAACTCGAATTGTCGCGGTGCCAGATCGAAACCGCCACCCCGGTGTGCACCACCCTCACCGATCTCGGAAACCAGCTCCGGCGTACTCGAGCACAGGTGGCGGCCGCAGCCTCCGCGGTGGGCGTCGCGGTGCTCGCGACCGGGGTACCCCCGTTCGGTCCGCCCCCGACCTCGATCACCGCGCTTCCTCGCTATCAGCGGAGGATCGAGCATTTCGGCCTTCTCGGGGAGCAGGTCATCTGCGGTTGTCACGTTCACGTCGGACTCGACGACCGGGACCTCGCGGTGCAGGTCAGCAACCATCTACGTCCCTGGCTGCCGGTGCTGCTGGCACTGACCGCAAACTCACCGGTCTTCGCCGGCCGCGACACCGGATACGCCAGCTGGCGGCACGTGTTGTGGTCGCGGTGGCCCAGTGCCGGGCCACCCCCGTATTTCCGCTCCGCGCAGCACTACGACACCGTGGTCGCGGACATGCTCGACAACGAGGTCATCCTCGACACGGCGATGGTCTACTGGGATGTGCGCCTGTCGGCGCACCTGCCCACCCTCGAGGTGCGGGTCAGCGACGTCCCCGCGACCGTCGAGGAAACGGTGCTCCTCGCCGCGCTGGTGCGCGCGCTGGTCACCACCGCCCTCGGTGCTGTCCACAGCGGGCAACAGGCACCGGTGCTCGACCCCGCTCTGCTGCGGGCGGCGTATTGGCGCGCCGCCCGGGACGGGGTGAACGGATACGCCCTCGACACCGGGTCCGGACACCTGATCTCGGCGCGCGAGGCGACCGCGCGGCTTGTCGATCATGTACGTCCGGCGCTCGAGCGCACCGGCGATTACCGGACCGTCCGCTGCGCCGTCGAGTGTGTCCTCGGTGCGGGTAACGGGGCTGTGCGGCAACGTCGCATCCTCCGGGCAGGATCTCGTGCCGACCTCCTCCACATGCTCACCTGCACCACCACCGACACCTGCGCGAGCGCCGAGGAACTCGGACGTGACACCGCCGACCGGTCGTGACGGACCCCACGCGCGGGTGGTGGCGGTGAAACTCGATGCACTGTTCGGATCGGGTACACCGCAGCGGGTCGGCAGCTTCCGATTCCTCCTCGACGGCCAACGGTGGGAATGGTCCGACCCGGTTGCCGAGATGCACGGCTACCGCCCCGGCGAGAAAACTCCCACCACCGAATTGCTGCTCTCGCACAAACACCCCGACGACCTCCGCCATGTCACCGCGATCTTCGAGAAGATGATCGACGAGGGACAACCTTTCAGCAGCAAACACCGCATCATCGACACCGCTGGGCGTGTGCACCATGTGATCGTCGTCGGGGACCAGCTCCGCGAGAACGACCGGGTGGTCGGCACGTCCGGGTTCTACATCGACGTCAGCGAGTCCCTGGAGACCGTACTGCAGGAATCGCTCGACGAAGCGGTCGCCGAACTTGCCGCGTCCCGGGCGGTCATCGAACAGGCCAAGGGCGTGTTGATGCTCGTCTACGGCATCCCCGCGGAGCGGGCCTTCGACATCCTCATCTGGCGCTCCCAGGAGACCAACACCAAACTGCGCACCATCGCCGAGAACCTGGTCACCGCGGTCGGCGATCCCGCCGCTGCCGCGGTCCCGCCGGAAGCCTTCCGGACCCGGTTCGACCGCGTGCTGCTCACCGCCCACCAATTCCGGAGCAACACGAGCTGAGGGGCAACCGCGGTCCGTTTCCGTCAGGTGCGCTCAG
>NZ_WXYH01000190.1:0-2136 GCF_009872365.1 Rhodococcus sp. T7 | reverse complement strand
TCAAACCGATCAACAACGTCTGCCACACCGAAGAGTCTGCAGCACAACACCACAAATCATTGGGAGACACACCCTAGATCGACACCGTGCTCCTCACCTCGCCGTGGGCGTGGCAGGCCGGGGACAGCGGTCTGCCCACCCAGCGGGTCAACTACCGCTGTCCGCCGGATAGAGGGGCGAGCGCGCCCATTGCCTCCATAGACAAGAGGGTGGGATGTTTATCCCACAGGCTGTGCTGACATTCGCGGCCCCCGTGGGCGTGGTCCGGGGGAGACCCCGAGGGCCGCAAGTGGACGCCTCTCGTCGTCGGGCAATGCGTTGGCTCGCCACTTCTTCACCGCCTGGTAGAGCCACTGGCCTACCTGTTCACCGTCGGCAGTGACATAGTTCGCGGGAACGAGTGCGTCGCCGTGCTCTTCGCGGTAGGCGGCAATTTCGGAAAGCATCCGTCGCCGCTTGCCGTCGGCCGGTGACACGGCAGGAAGTGGAAGATCGTCATCACTCCACACGAACCCGATCGCATCGAGTTGCGCAATGCGTTGGGGCGGAAGGGTGCCGAGCATACGGGCAACCCGCTGGCGGTCCTGCCAAAGTCCCAGTCGAAAACCGCATTCGGTGACATAGTCGACGGGCACCACGATTCGGGGGTGATGGCGGCGAAACGCAGCGTAGAGCTGCAGAGGTGAGGCTGAGGACCGGTTTGCCCGCATCGAAATCACATCCTTTGTGAAAGCCGTCAAGCGTTGCCCGGATAGTCATTACCCCAAGTATGTCAACCTATTTGACGATCTGTCACGGAAGTCGACACGTGTTGGGTTGCAACTTGGCAGGTGCGAGAGCCGGTGGAACTCACAAGTCTGATCACCAGCGTGAAGAGACCTTTCGCGCTCGCGCACCGGCACGCCGAGGGCCTGGGCCCGTCCCCCGGTGGAGGAAAGCGCGCTCCCGCGTCCTAGCGCTGGCCTGATCACTCCAGCCTGTGCCACGGCGATGTCGGTACGCCGTCACCCTCATGGACATGGCGTATTCACAGGTCAAGCCTGGAAACGTCCGGATCGGTTCTCGGTTCAGAGGTTCCAGAGTCGGAGCACCGCGGCTCGCAGGCTGGCTGAGACGATGCGGTGGTCGGTGCGCAGCCGGGGATTAGGGTGCCCGACGTCGGCAAGCCATACTTCTGCGTCGGTCACCGCGATCGGCTCCAGGTCAATTCGGGTGCGCAGTTGGTACGCCACCGCTCGGCGGGTGTGCGGGATCGCGATCGGATCGGAGTCCACGACCGCGGGCGGGTAGAGCCATTCGTTGTCGGCGGTGACCTGGAGCAGGACGTCACCGCGCTGGAGCTGCCCGCGGCCGCCGGGGGTGTCGATGCGGAACCATTCGAGCTGGTACGTCGCCGCCGGCCCCGCAGACGTACGGTGGCGGCTGGTGTGGGCCGCCCGCTCGTGTTCCTCCGCGGCGCCGGGTTGGTAGTCGGTGATGTGCCACAGGAACATCCGGGTTACCGGGGTGGGGAGGAAGTCGGGTTCGGCACGGTTGCGGCCGCCGATCCCGGGCAGGGGGACGGCGCGGCCGATCTGCCAGATAGCGGTGGCGTTGTCGAGAAACACCTGGTCGACCTCGGTGATCTCCTCGATACCGTCGATGAACTTCCGCACGGCGGCGACAATGTCGGGGTCCTCGGTGATGACCACGGCCTCATCGGCGATGGTGGAGCTGTGGGAGGCGTTGGCGGAACCGATGACCGCCCGCCGATCGGTGACAATCACATTGGCGTGCAGATTCGGTGACGACAGCACCCGCACCCCGGCGTCCACGTAGTGCGCGAGCGCGGCCGGGGAGGTCGCGTGTGCGCGCACCGCGGCCCTCGAGGCGTTGACGACGAGGACGTCCCCGGCACGCAGCGGCAGCAGAGTGGGCGCGTCCTCTCCGAGGTAGGCGATCGCGCCATGCCGAGGTCCGCGCGTGCGGATGGCGCGGGTGATGTGCGGCCACGGACTCGGCCCGTGGAAGGTGATCCCCATACCCGAAAAGGGTAGCGGGGATGACCGCTTCGGCCGGTTGTTGGCCGTCGCTGAGAATGCAGACGATGGCGTCACGGAATTTGCAGACGCAGGTGTCGCCGTTCGTCGGCAGGCT
>NZ_WXYH01000189.1:0-2147 GCF_009872365.1 Rhodococcus sp. T7 | reverse complement strand
CAGCTTTGTAGCCCATGGTGATGTTGATGTCGCGGTGGCCGGCGATCACCTGGGCGATATGCGGTGGCAGCCCGCTCATGATCGCGTCAGTGATGAACAGCCTTCGGAAATCATGGGGCGTGAATCGCAATGGCTCATCAGTTGACGGGTCGGTAAGTCTGGTGCGGACCAATGCGGCGGCGAGAATGTCGCGAACGACGTCGGGGCTGATCCTGCGGCGCTCGGCGCCGAATCGGCGCTGGAACAACAACGGCGACGGTGGCAGCCATACGCATTCCTGCCAGTCGTAGGAGGCGATCAGTGGGATCTTGCCGGTGTGGTCGCGGACCCGGTGGATGACTGCGCTGAGCACGTCCGCCAATTCCGGCGAGACCAACAGGAGTCTCTCCTCGTCGGTCTTGGATGGGACGATCTGTAGCAGCGGCACCATTTCGTCGGTGGTGGGAAGGCGGTATTGCACAAAGCTGTGGTGCGAGAGTTCCAGCAGCTCCTCGACCCGGATGCCGGTGGCCCGCAGAACTTCAACGATCGCCCAGGCCCAGAAGGCGTGATCTTCTTCGAGTTCGAGGTCGCGTCGCTTGCCGGTGACGGGGTCCTCCGCCCAGACCTTGCCGCGGATGGCTTTGTGGCCGGTGACGGAGCGGATCAGTGTCTGCCCGGCTGCGGTGAACGGCTCCCCAGGCTGGGTATGGCGGGCTGCCTGCAGGAGCATCTCGGTTGCTTTGCGGTGCTCATTGACGGTGCGCACCAGGGTCGGCAGAACGGGTAGCCGTTCCCGGGTGCGGGCATCCATACGGGATTTGCGGTGCCGCTGGAGCTTTCGCCTGTTCGCCTCTTCTTCCTTGATGGGGCAGGGAACCGCCCACTGGGCCCAGCGGCCCGGGTCGTCGACGGCCCACTGGGCCAAGTCCAGGTAGAACGCCCGGATCGGGATCAGGCACTCCCGATAGTTCAGCCGTGGGACGTCGACGGTGACCTTCTCCCCGGTCTTCGCCGTAATCGTCTTCTGTTTGGTGCGCAGTCGTTGTTTCCAGGCGGCGGCGACCTCGTCGGGCAGGCGGAGGCTGTCGATGCCGGGATGGTGGATCTCCAAGTCCTTCCAGAATCGCGCCCCCAACGCGCACGCGAGGCCTTCCATGCTGGAGTAGTCCAGCGACGGCTGACGCTCCCGCAGATAGTCCACCAGCACATCACGGATCGGACGGCAGACGAGGCCGTATCGGTCGATCAGTTCCTCGGGTGTGCGCGGTCCAGCGGTGCCCCGTACCTCCCGCAGCGTCGACGGCGAGTCTGGGCCGACGACACCTGCCGTGCGCAGCAGCCGGTAGAACACGGCGGCGTCCCCGGACACCGATGCCAGCGTGTCGAGTTCGACGTCCAGCAACTCCAGGACGTCCCCGACGGTGACGTCGGCCAGCAGGCCACCCTTGGCCGCGATGATCTCGGCGGCGCGATACAAGGTGTGGCTGTTGGCGATCGAGGAGACGTGGGGATCCGCGTCGCACAGGATCCGCAGCCTGGCGAACCCGTCGGGGTCACGCGTCTGTGCCAGGTGACGCACCAGGCTTCCCGGGCCTGTCGCTTTGGCCACCAGCCAACCCAGCGCGGGGCGCACGAGATCTGCGCTGATCGCCACCAACAACGCCGAGGTCAGCGCTTCCAACCGCCATTCGGCGACCAGGCCGTGCTCCTGCAGCCATCGGGCCGGGATCTTGCGCCATCCCGCGCCTGCGGAGTCGGCTCCGCTGGCAAGCCAGCGCTCCTGCCAGGTCCCGCCCGGCTGGGCCTCCAACCAGTCCAGCAGAAACGTCAACCCTCGGAGGCGGATCTTCTGGGTGTGGGCGTTGTCCACCACAAAAGGTGCGCGGGTCAATCGATCCCACACCGCGTCGCGGCTTTGACCGGTGGCCGGCCAGGTCCCCGGAGAAGGCCGGGCCGGGAAACGAATGCGGGCCGCGTCCCGCCCTGTCGGCGGTCTCCCGGCCAGTAGGCGCGCTTCATCAACTGTGGCGGTCACGACACGCCATTGCCGAACAGGGCGTCCAGCGTCTCCGGCCGGTAGCCGGGCGCCGGGGCCGGGCGGGCCCGCTCAACCGCCCGCCGAGTCTGCTCGGCGTGGTGGGCCAGCACCCGCCGGATCACATCCT
>NZ_WXYH01000019.1:0-24880 GCF_009872365.1 Rhodococcus sp. T7 | reverse complement strand
GACGGTGGAGTGGACGGTGTCGATGGCCCAGGTTCCGGCGGTGAGGTTGGGGAGGGTGGCGGTGGCGGTGGTCATGAAAACTCCTTGACGGTGAACGGGGCACTCGAATCGAGGTAATTGAATCTGCAACTACTAAGGTAAGAGAAGTCGTTGCGATGTCAACTAAAATTTGCGAAAGGGCGGGTGAAGTGCGGTTACGGCTTCGGCTTGACTTGATGGCGGCTGACAATGGAGATCCGGTTGAACGCGTTCATCGTGACGGCGATCCAGCTCACCGTGGAGATCTCCTGCTCGGACAGGAACCGCCGAGCGAAGGCGTAGTCGGCGTCCTGGCTGTGCGCGTCCGGGAGGGTGGTGATCGACTCGGCCAGCGTGAGGGCCGCGACCTCGCGCTCGGAGAACAGTGTCGTCTCCCGCCAGGCGGGCAGAACCGCGAGGCGCTGCGGGGTCTCGCCCGCGGCGAGCGCCGCGGCGACGTGCACATCCAGGCAGTACGCGCAGCGGTTGATCTGGGAGACGCGCACGTTGATCAACTCGACGAACCGCCGGTCCATCCCGGCCTCGGTGGTCGCGTGACGGATGGCCTTGGCGACGCCGATCTGCGCCTGATAGACGGCCGGGCTCTGCCTGTCGATGTGGACGTAGTCGTTCTCCGCTGAGGTGCTCATGACCAGCCTTTCCGGTGGGTGGATCAGGGGTTCTCCAGCAGGTGGGCGCGCATTTCGCCGAAGTCGTGCCCGAGGATGGTGACGTCTCGGGGGCTGAGCAGGTCGAACATGTTCCGGCGCACCTCCGCCACGTGTCCGGGGCTGGCGGCGGCGAGTTTCCCGGCGCCGGCGTCGGTCAGCTCGGCCAGCATTCCTCGCTTGTCGTCCTCGCATTCCACCCGGCGCACCCAGCCCGCCTCGACCAGCCGGGTGATCGCCCGGGTCACGCCACTGCGGGTGGTGGTGACCGCGTCGGCGAGTTCACGCATCCGCAGTTGCCGCTGCGGTGCTTCCGACAGCACGACGAGAAGTTCGAAGTCGGTGAAGGAGATGCCGGCGTCGCGGGTGAGCTGCCGATCGAGTGCCTGCAGGAGTAGTCGGGTGGCGTCCAGGTAGGCGCGCCACGTGTTCTGTTCGTCGGCGCTGAGCCATCTGGTCGGTTCCACGGGACCAGCATATCCCAAGTAGTTGACAGCGCAACTACTTGGTGTAGGGTGGTGATAGTTGAAAGCGCAATCATCGGCGTTTCGCGGAGAGGGGTTCGGGCAATGAGCACCACAGACGAGCAGGAGCGCTCCCAGAGGTTCGCGGCGCAACGCGACCGGATCCGCGCCGAGCACCTGAAGCCCGTGTCGTCGCGGCCGGCCTCCTCGGCTCGCGGACTCCACCACACCGCGCTGATCAGCAGCGACGTCGAGCGCACCGTCCGGTTCTATCAGGATCTCCTCGAGTTCCCGCTGACCGAACTGATCGAGAATCGCGACTACCCCGGGTCTTCGCATTTCTTCTTCGACATCGGCAACAGCAACCTGCTCGCCTTCTTCGACTTCCCGGGCCTCGACATCGGGCCGTACCAGGAAGTGCTCGGCGGACTCCACCACATCGCGATCAGCGTCGAACCCGATCGGTGGAATCACCTGCGCACGAAACTGGTCGACGCCGGCGTCGAACTCATCGAACACAGTGAGGTGTCGCTGTACTTCCGCGACCCCGACGGCGCCCGCCTCGAACTCATCGCCGACCCGCTCGGCGAAATGTACGGCTCACACGTTCTGTGAAAACCCTGTGAAAACACTGCTGTGAGAATTCTGGAAAGGATTCACTCATGACTGCCGCCATCACCCCACCCCGCCTCGACGTTCGGCGCGCCGACGACCGTTTCAAGACGAACGCGGGCTGGCTCGATTCCAAGCATTCCTTCTCGTTCAGCAACCACTACGACCCGGCCAACACCCACCACGGGGTGCTCATGGTCAACAACGACGACATCGTCGACCCCGGTCAAGGTTTCGACACCCACCCGCACCAGGACATGGAGATCGTCACCTGGGTGCTCCAGGGTTCGCTGGTGCACCAGGATTCGATGGGCCACTCCGGCGTCATCTACCCCGGACTCGCCCAGCGCATGAGCGCGGGAACCGGAATCCTGCACTCGGAGAAGAACGACTCGTGGCGGCTGAAGGGAGACGCCGACGAGCACCGCGATCCGGTCCACTTCATCCAGATGTGGGTCGTCCCCGACGAAGCCGGGATCACACCCGGCTACGAGCAACTCGAAATCGACCACGAGTTGCTCACCGGCGGACTGGTCCCCGTCGCGTCCGGCATGCCGGGCCACGCCGACCACTCGGCCATTCGCATCAAGAACAAGTACGCCGCCATGCACGTCGCACGGCTGCAGCCCGGCCAGGCGCCCATCACCCTGCCCGACTCGCCGTTCCTCCACGTGTTCGTCGCGCGCGGCGAAGCATCGTTGGAGGGTGTCGGCCTCCTCGCCGAGGGCGATGCCGTCCGGATCGGCGGTGGCGGTGGGCAGCAGATGACCACCGATACCGGCGCCGAGGTCATCGTGTGGGAGATGCACGCGCAGATCGCCGGGTAGCGCCGCCGCGGCGGACGGCCGCACCGGCGGGCGCGGAATCCGCTTCTTCCGTTGGGGTTGCGGAAGCTGCTACAGTGCCGGGCAGGCAGTGACCTCAGGAAGGGCCTTACAACCGCGCAAGCGGCGACCCAGGCCCGGGTCCTGCATCCGAAGGAGTTCAGTCCCTTGGACACGGCTTCGACCGTCGTCCGCCGATCCACCGTCGAGTACGCCCCCGATCTGCTACTCGATCTCGTACGCCCCGCCGAGGCAGCGCATCCATTGCCTGCGATCGTGTGGCTTCACGGTGGAGGTTGGCGGCTTCAAGACCGCACTGCATGCCCGGACCTGGTGCAGCACTTCGCAAGACACGGCTATGTCATGGTCAGCATCGACTACCGCCTTGCGCCCGGCACCTGCCACCCCGGCCAGATCTTAGACGTCCGGCGGGCGGTGCGCTGGCTTCGCGCCAACGCTGCGGACCACGGCATCGACCCCGACCGGATCGGTGTGTGGGGCTCGTCCGCCGGTGGACATCTCGCTGCGCTGGCCGGAGTGCACTCGGCCACAACACGATTGCCCGGGGAAGATCCCGCGACCGTCGACAGTGCGGTGCAGGCCGTCGTCGACGGCTACGGGCCCGCCGACCTGCCCGGTCTCGTCGACCTCTGCGCGCAGCGGGCACCGGCCGAGGACCAGTCCCCGGAGGCGTCGCTGCTCGGCGGCGCGATCCGGGACCGGTTGGACGCGGCGCGATCCGCCAGCCCCGCACTGCAGGTGACGCCCGGAGCGCCGCCGTTTCTGATCATGCACGGCCTCGGCGACAATCTGGTGCCGTCCACGCAGAGCGTGGCGTTGTACGACGCGCTCGTCGCGCACGGCAACGACGCCGTCCTCTACCTGATCGAGGGTTTCGGGCACGGGTTCTTCAACCCCGGCCACGTCCTCGAACTCGGCCCCGACCAGACCCTCGACCAAGGGCATCTCGAGCGAAATCCGCACGCGCCGGCCTCGACCCGCGCGGTGAGCGACTTCGGGCGCGCCTTCACCGAGCGGCACCCGTCCGCCTCGTTCGCGGCGGTCGAGGACTTCTTCTCGCACACTCTGAAATCAGGAACACACGCATGACCATCTTCGACATCCCCGCTCTGGACGACGTCCACACCGCCGTTCCGCAACTCGACACCCTCCCCGGGCGGTGCGTGCCCTACACCATGGCCGCCGGTGAAGGCGAGCGCCACGAACTCGGCGGGCAACTGATCACCGTCATCGCTCGTCCGGAAGACACCGGAGGGCAGTTCGGTGCCGCATATGTGTACGGCGGCAAGGGAACCGAAACCCCGTTCCTCGCCCATGATCGCGAGCACCGCTTCCTGTACGTCACCGACGGGCGGCTCCAGGTGTGGTTGCCGGGCGAATCGCACCTGCTCGTGCCCGGCGACTCGGTCACCGTCCCGGCCGGGACGCCGTACGCGTACCGCATGCTCGCGCACCGGACCCGGTTCCTGAGTTGGCTCACCGTCGGCGACGCGCACCGGTGGTCGCAGGCCACCGGCCACACAACCCAGTCGCACGTCTTCGACGCCGAGACGGCGCCGATGTCGGACGCGCGGCAATCCGAACTCGCGGACCGGTTCGGCGTCCGGTTCCACGATCTCGAGAAAAAGGACCTGCCGACGGTGACGGGCACGGTGCTCCCGGCGGGGGAGTCGCCGTATGTGCTGGAGGCCGGCGAAGGCGACCGCTGGGCGAGCCTCGACCAGTTGAACACGTATCTCGCGCGGCCCCGGAACACCGGCGGAACGTACTTCGCGATGCACACGATGGGCGGCAAGAGTGTGTACATTCCCCGGCACTTCCATCGCGAGCACACCGAGAACTTCTTCTGCATCGAGGGACGGATTCTCCTGCACGCCAACGGCCGGGAGATCATGCTGACGAAGGGTGACTTCCTGCACGCTCCCGCCGGGACCATCCACAGTTTCGCGTTCGACAGCCACGACACGCAGATGCTCGGCCTGCTGACCACCGGGGTGTTCGAGAAGTTCTTCGAGTACATGAACACCCCGACGGACGCGCACGTGCACACCGAGGGCGGCGACATGCAGTTCCCGGCCGAGGGGTTCGCGCGGGCACGTGCCGAGCTGGACCTCGAGGTCGTCGGGCCGCCGCCCGCCCGAGGCGACGGCAGGTGAGTGTCCGCGTCGGCCGCACACCGTGCTGCGGGACTTCGACGACTTCGGGCACGAATCCCGCCCGTGCGGGCTGTACACGCCTCTGACCTCGGAGTGTGAGACTCGTCAAGTTTGCCCATTTCGGTTTCCTTGTTGCCTTATCAGTGGCGACACTGGTGAAGCAGGCAATTTACGTGGACGAAACAATGAGGTGAATCGTGTTGGGGCGCTCGAAGGCAACCGTGGTGTACTCGGTGTCGGGTCGACCGTCCAACCCCTTCGCACGACCGGTCGATCGCTACGCGGCCACCCTGCGATCCGTCATCGCCGCACTCGCCGGTATCGCGATCGTGCTCGCCGCCGTGATGGGCACCTGGCAATGGAACCAGGAGAGTGAGCGGGCCGCGCAGCAGCGCGCCACCACCACCCTCGTCACAGCCGTCACCAGCACCGACGCCCCCATCACCATGTCGCCCCGCGGCTCGGTCCGGACCACGCCGATGGTCGAGGCGACGTGGTCCTGGACCGCCGAATCGCGTACCGAGAGCATCGAGGTCCCCTCGGGGACGCCGGCGGGCACCGAGAAGACCATCGCCGTCGACGCGGACGGCAAGTGGGCCGGCCCGAGGGTCACCAATTCCGACGTCGTCAGCGCCGCGGTCGCGGCAGTGCTCCTCACGCTCGCGGCCAGTGCGCTGCTCCTGGGCATGGTGTGGGCGATGTGCGCGCGCGCTGTCGAACGCCGCCGCCAGCAGTACTGGGACGAGAGCATCCGCCGGCTGTTCGCCACCTACAGTCGCTGATCGTTTCCTCGAAGGTCACCTCCTGATTGCACCGTCGCCACGGCGGTTTCGGTGCGCTCGCTCCGGGCTATTCAGGTGATGCCGAGGAAAGGTGGAGCCATGTCCGACAGGGATGCTTCCATATTCGAGAGCGAGCGGGAACTCGACGAGGATTCCGTCCGGAACGCTCAGCGGACCGTCGCCCACCACTCGATCGACGCCGACGACTGCCGGATGCTGCTCGCTGCGCTCGGCATCCCCCTCGTCCGCGATACCGGCAACGAGACCCTCTCCGGCACGGCGGGTGCCGAAGCGTTGTGACCTGCTCACAGTGACTTCGCAGCGAATCTCCAGGGTGCCCGCACCCGGGGCCGTTTGTATGGGACTCGAGCCCGGAACAGCCCTTGGAGGTCCCCATGTCGAACAGTCCGCGTCACCACCGCGCCGAAGAAGTGCACGAGCACGATCGCGGCCTCAGCCACGACCTGAAGTCGATGTTGTCGCGTCGCCGCGCCCTGTTCGTGTTCGGTGCCGCGGGAGCGACCGCGCTCGCCGCCTGCTCGACGGCCGGCGGCGAGCAGGCAGCGAGCTCGTCCTCGACGACGGACGCGGCGGCGACCACTGCGGACACGGCGAGCGACGGCACGTGCGTGGCGGCGGCGCCGCAGGAAACGGCCGGACCGTATCCCGGTGACGGGTCCAACGGCCCGAACGTCCTGGTCGAGTCGGGGATCGTGCGTCAGGACATTCGCAGCAGCTTCGGTGCGTACTCCGGGACGGCGGAGGGTGTCGCGACGACCATCGAACTCGACCTGCAGGACCTGACGAAGGACTGCGCGGCCGGCGCCGGAATGGCCGTCTACCTGTGGCACTGCGACCGGGACGGCGAGTACTCGCTCTACGGCAAGGGCATCACCGAGCAGAACTACCTGCGCGGCGTCCAGGTGGCGGATACCGCGGGCAAGGTGTCGTTCACGTCGATCTTCCCTGCCTGCTACTCCGGGCGCTGGCCGCACATCCATTTCGAGGTGTTCGACACGCTCGAATCGGCGGTGGCCGGGGAGGACGCCCGCCTGACGTCGCAGATCGCGGTGCCGCAGGACGCGTGCGCCACGGTCTTCGCCTACGACACCGGCTACGCGAACAGCGTCTCCAACCTGTCGAAGGTCTCCCTCGATTCGGACAATGTGTTCGGCGACGGCTGGGATGCCGAACTGGCCACCGTAACCGGCGAACCCGCCACCGGCATGACCATCTCGATCACGATCGGCGTCGCCGAGAAGTCGGCGAACACCCAGTCCGCGACTGCCGGTCCGCGCGGTGGCGGCGGACAACCACCGGCAGGAGCGCCCGGCCGGTAGCGCCGGTCCGTCAGCTGACGTGCCACCCCGGAGGTCTGTCGAGTTCGTTCCATTCGCGGGTCAACCGGGCCTGCTGTCGGCGGGACGCGACCCAGTGGACGATCAGGAACAGGCCGCAGTAGCCGCCGGTCGACGCCACCCAGATTCCGCACGCGACGCTCACCGCCGTGGCGGCGTTCTGCGAACCGGTCTCCGGTGCGGCGACGAGGTCGCCGTTCGGGTTGAGCCAGACGGTGACGGTCTGGCCGGCCTTCGCGCCCGCGGCGGTCGGAACGTCGGCTGTGTGCGTCTGCCCGTTCGCCGACCACTGCACCCGCGCGTGGGATTGGTACTGGGGAGATGCGGCCAGGGCCTCGCCGGCGCTGCCGTTGCGGGAATCCTCCACGAGCCTGGCGGGGGTCGAGTGCTGGGTGGCGAGTTCGGCCTGGGTCTGATTGTCCAGCCGCGAGTACGTCTCGGTTCCGACGGCCGCGGCCAGTGGAATCATCAGGAGCACGAAGACCACCCCGATGAGGACCAGCGCGGATCGCAATCGGTCGCATCCCCGCATGAGCGGGTTGCGGCTCCACGGACCCAGACGCCACAGGCGTATCGGCGCTGCACACGTATCGCTCATCGCGCACCTCCGGGTGGTTGCCCACCACCATTGTGCAACTGAAACGGGTGCGCGTGTAGGGCCTTCTGTCAGGTCTTCCTGCCTGGCATGAATTCGCGCGCTGCCTGCCGAGTCAGATCTTTTGCACGAGGTCCGGCCACGGTGGTCGGCGGAGCACGGCGAGGGTGGCGATGACGGCGGCCGCCAGTCCGATGAATTCGCCGAGCAGCGCTACCCGGGAGCCGTCGACGGCGGGCTCCCACGACACGGTGCCGTCGTGCACGACGAAGACGCCGACCGGTGCGGGGCCCAGGATGCCGCGAAATCTGGTGACGGTGAGGATGGTGGTTCCGTCGGTCGTCTCGTAGGGCTCGCCGTAGATTCGCGCGGTGGCGGCGTTCGCCTGCGACTGGTTCACCACGTCCCGAATTTTCACCGCGACCTCTCTTGCCGTTCGGCCGAAGACCGTTCTCATGATGGCACTCGGACCGTCCCAGACGCGGCATTCCGGGATCGCGCGTCAGGTACCGATGCCGGCGAAGGCCTCGGTCAATGCCTCGATGCCCGCGCGGACCGTGGGCCGGTCGTTGTCGGCGCGGCGGAGTGCGTAGATCTCCCGCTCGAGTGTGGGGCGCACCGGGACGATCGCGACGTTGTCCGGCACCCAGACGCGGGCCAGGCGCGGCACGAGGGCGGCGGCGAGTCCGTGTGCGACGAATTCGAGTTGCGCGGCGAATTCGGGTGCTTCGTATCGGATGTCCGGTTCGATGCCGCGGTTGCGCAGCGTCTGCACCAGCCAGGTGTGGAACACCGCGCCTTTCTTCCACGTCGTCCACGGCATGTCCGCGATCTCGTCGAGGTCGACGTGGTCGCGGGAGGCGAGGGGATGGTCCCGGGACAGTGCGACGTCGGCCGAGTCCCGGTGCACCAGGGTGTGCACGGCGTCCTCGGGGAGGTGGAGGGGCATCGTGACCCAGCTGTCGACGATGGCGAGGTCGAGTTCGCGGCGCACGATCGCCGGTATGAGTTCCTCGGTCTCGCCGGCGGAGAAGCTGACCGTGAGTTGCGGGTGCCGCCTGCGCAGCGTGGCCACCGCGGTCGGCACGACGACTCGGCCTGCGGAGGAGAAGGATCCGATGCGCAGTTCTCCGACCACGTCGCGATCGAGGGAGACGACCTCGGATTCGGCCTGCGCCAGCAGCGATATCGCTTCCTGCCCTCGGCGGGCCAGGAGCCGGCCGGCGTCGGTGAGCTGAACGCCGCGGCCGGCGGGCACCAGGAGTGTCACGCCGACCTCCCGTTCGAACTTGCCGAGTTGCTGCGACACCCCGGACGGTGTGACGTGCAGGGCACGGGCCGCGGCGCCGATCGAACCGTGTTCGGCGACGGCGCACAGGGCGCGGAGGCGATCCAGACTCAACATGGTAGTGATGCTACTTCTTTCATGACACGACTATTCACTTGTTGTAATGGTTGGGGACTCGGAGAATTCTCGGTGTGACTACTGCCCTCCGTTTGCGTCCCCGTGCCCTCGTCAGCCCCTCGTTCAGCATCGCGTCCGTGGATCCGCGACTGCTCGTTCTGGCGGGTGCGGTGGCGACTTCGCTGACCGGCAGTCTCATCAAATTGTCCGGGGTGGAGCCGGCCACGTCGACGTTCTTCCGGTGTGTGCTGGCGTTGCCGATCCTCGGTTTCCTCGCCCTGCAGGAGTTTCGGCGGCACGGCGGCATTCCCCTCCGGGTGATTGCCGCCCAGGTGCTCGGCGGGATGATGCTCGGTGTCGACTTCGCGCTGTGGGCGCGGTCGATCCAGATGATCGGGGCCGGGATCTCGACGGTCGTCGTCAACGTCCAGGTCATCGTCGTGCCGCTGCTGGCGTGGATCGTCTTCCGTGCGCGGGTGCCGGTCCGGTTCGTGGTGGCGGTTCCGTTCCTGTTCGCGGGGGTGGCCCTTGCCGGCGGAATCCTCGGCGGCAGCGGCGAGGGCGACCAGTTGTTCCTCGGAACCCTGCTGTCGCTGGCGGCGGGCGTGGCCTACGGGATCTACATCTTCGTCATCGGCCGTGCCGGATCCGCGCACCGGGCGTCGTCGCAGGTGTTCGTGTCGACGATCGCCGCGGGCGTCGTCGGGACCGCGGTGGGATCGCTCTGGGGAACGGTGGACCTCACGCCCGGCTGGCCCGCGCTCGGATGGTTGGCGGCGCTGTCGCTGAGCAGCCAGGTGCTCGGCTGGGTCCTCATAGGATTCGCCCTGCCGAGGCTCGCCGCCGAGGTCGGTGCCACGCTGCTGCTGCTCCAGCCGGTCCTGGCGATGATGTTCTCCATCGTGATCGTGCACGAGCGTCCGAGCATCGGGCAGTTCGCCGGCTGCGCACTGGTCGTCGCGGCGGTGTGGATGGTCACCCGGGCGCGGCCTGCCGGCCGTCGTTCGGTGACCGCGCGAATCGCCGAATTACCCGCCGCACGACCCGTGGTCAGGCGTTCCACCCCGTCCGCAGTGACGGTTCGTCGGCCGGCGGCTCGGGCGGGTGGTGTCGCTGCTTCGCGGTGTACAGCTCACGGTCGGCCCGTCGATAGAGCGCGGTGAGCGGGTCGGACTCTCCGGTGCACGACGCGACGCCGAAGCTGAACGAGGTGGGGCTCTGCCGCGCGAGTCTCGCCATCACCTCGGGCAGCTCGGCGTGGTGCTCGCCGACCATGCAGGTGACGAACTCGTCGCCGCCGACCCGGGCGAGCAGGGCGCCGCGCGGCAGGTGCGCGGCGAGGTAGTTCGCCAGATCGACGAGAACCGCGTCCCCCGCGGCGTGGCCGTAGTGGTCGTTGGTCGACTTGAATTGGTCGACGTCGACGAGCGCCAACGTGACGGGGGGCTGCTCCGTACCCGCGCCCTCGAGCGCGTGCCGGAACGCGAGTTCGAACCCGGCGCGATTGAGCAGTGCCGTCAGAGCGTCGGTGCTGGCCGATTCGATCAGGGTCCGGGTCAGGGATCCGAACATCTCGGCCGCACCGATCACACAGGTGACCGCCACGACGAGAACGGCGGCCTTCACGGCCGCCGTGTCCATGTCGACCTGCACCAGTGTGAAGGCGGCGGGGGCGAGAACGACCCCGACCACCATCAACCCGGTGAGGCAACCGACGAGGAGTCTCGACTGCCGTTTCGGGTAGAACACGACGAAATACATCGCCAGAAACGTCGCTGCGATCGCGCAGAGCAATTGGGCGACCGCGAGGATGAGACCGGACATCACGATCGGTGTGGCGAGCAGTGCCGCCACGGTGCTGACCTGGTAGACCCGCCGTCCCGGCCTGCGCCCGCCCCGGTACAGCACCACGAGTGCGATCAGTCCCAGGAGGATGCCGGCCGAGCGTGCGGCGACGGTCTCCGGCCGGATCGGCAACCCGACCATCGGAGGCAGGACGAACCCGGCCAGGTGCAGCGCCGTCGTGATCCACAGGTACCGGCGCAGGATGCGCGGCCGATAGTCCTGAAGGACCGTGTCGACGGACGAAGCAGCGAGGGGCCTCACTCTGGCAATTATCCAGGAACGGTCCCGGGAAAGGCGGGCTCTCGGCAACCGCCCCACCCGGGAGGACGTGCCGCGACCTCGACCGGGCCGATACGAGATACTGGGAGTAACGGATAGATTGGCTGCGCCTCACCGGCCGAGTACCGACAAGGAGTCTCCCATCAAGATCCTGCAGCACGTCTCGAGCGAGATCCGCGAGTGGGAACAGGCCGTCACGACGGTCGTGCTCCGCATACGCCAGATCGGGGTACTGATCGACCGCCTCGGTCCCGCCCTCGACGACCTGTCCGAACTACTCGACGCCGCGAAGCAGATCGCGGAGACCGCGGAGGGGCTCGCCGTCAGCGCGAAGGGCATCGACCAGAGCGCCGAGATCATTGCCCGCGACGCGGAGAAGATCGCGCATGCGCTGCCCGCGGTGGAACGGCTGGGACGGCTCGCGGACCGCCTACCCGGGGGAGGCAGACGGTCCGCGGCCGGCCGATGACGAACGTCGGTCGGGGTTACTGCACGAGATGCAGCGTCCCCGCTGCGGTGGGGCGCTGCTCCCCGGGTTCCGCGTTCGGGTCGTCAGCGATTCCGGCGATCGGCATCACGGCGAGGGCCTGGTCGAACGCGTCGACGAGCCATTCCCCGGTCACCTCCACCAACTGCACGTCCTCGGCGTCCGGTTGCCGCTGAAAGAACCGCACGACCCACGGGTTCTGCGCGTCCGGATCGGTACTGAGATCCCCCGGCGCGTTGGTGGCGAGCAGATGGATGTTGCGCTCGAAATCGACCCGGACCGCGTAACCGGCGCCGGTGTTGACGACGGTCGCCGGGCGATGCGCGGCCAGAGCCAGTGTCATCAGGGCGTCGGCATAACGGGTGGTGTGCTCCACGGTAAGTGGCATGAGCACCTTTCGACTGTTGTGACCGTCGCGCCGCCCGCGGTCTTCGTCATGCAGGCACCCCGCAGATCAATGGGCCGGAAGAACAGACTTCCGGCAGATCACGAGAAGATCGAAATGGAAGGGGCGCCCTCGCGCACTGTGCGCGATCGCTACGCCAGAACGGAGTACGGACACGTCGGACGTCCCGCGAACTCGGTAGCTGTGTACTCAACTTCGACCAACCGTACGGTGCTGGGACCCGATGCGCGACCCCGGGTCTTCCGCGTGTGGGTATCAGTGCTGCAGCGCCGGGTAGTCGGTGTACCCCTTCGCACCCTCGGAGTAGAAGGTCAGAGGGTCCGGGTCGTTCAGCGGCAGGTCTTCCTGCCAGCGCCGCACCAGGTCCGGGTTGGCGATCGCGGGGCGCCCGACGACGACGGCGTCGGCATGGCCGTCGTCGAGGATGGACAGTGCCTCGTCCCGGCTGGTGACGGCTGTGAAACCGCTGTTGACCAGCACGGGACCGCCGAATCGCGTCCGCAGATCCTGAACGAGGGAACCGGCCGGGTCCTTGTGCAGAATGCTCAGGTACGCGGGCTCCAGCGGCGCGATCGCGTCGACCAGCGCGCCGTAGGTCGCCCGAACGTCGTCGGCGTCCAGTTCCAGCACGTCCTGGATGTTGTGTTCCGGGGAGATGCGGATCCCCACCCGGCCCGCGCCGATCGCCTCGGCCACGGCCTGAACGACCTCGATCACGAAACGTGCCCGGCGTGCGGGGGAGCCGCCGTACGCGTCCTCGCGCCGATTGGACACCGGGGAGAGGAACTCGTGCAGCAGGTAGCCGTTGGCGGCGTGGATTTCGACGCCGTCCAGCCCGGCCGCCACCGCATTTCGCGACGCCTGGACGAACTCTTCGATGATCGCGGAAAGTTCGTCGGTATCCAGCGCCCGGGGCACCGGGTACGGCTCCTTCCCCTCGTACGTGCGGGTCTCGCCCTCGATCGCGACGGCACTCGGCCCGACGACCTCGTGGCCACCGGTGGTTCCCTCGTGCGTGACGCGACCGGCGTGCATGACCTGGGCGACGATCCGACCGCCGGCCGCGTGTACCGCGTCGGCGACGTTCTTCCACCCGGCGACCTGCTCGGGTGTCACCAACCCGGGCTGACCGGGAAAGCCCTGGCCGGCGTGGCTGGGGTAGGTGCCCTCGCTGACGATCAAACCGAGGGATGCGCGCTGCCGATAGTGCTCCACCACCAGCGGTCCCGGCACACCGTCCCGCCCGGAACGGGAGCGTGTGAGGGGTGCCATCACCACCCGGTTGGGCAGCTCGAGGTCGCCGAGGGTCAACGGGGAGAAGAGATTCACAGACAAGTCTTTCCGTAGGCAATGCAGTATCTGAAGCCTCTGGGGCAACGAGTGCACGCGCCTGCCTATTCCGAGCTGAGACGGTCGTCACCGCACGCGTATGCCGATCTGAAATTGTTGCAGGTCAAGGAGAGTGGTGGCGTGCAACCCTGAGCGGCGCTACAGGTCGTGGTCGCGTTCGAGGAGGGCGTCGAGCCACAGCAATGCTTCGACGAGGGCCTGCACCCGTGCGAGTTCGGTGTCGGCGGGCACGGGCGGCGGAGGATCGGATCCCGCCCGGTGCCTGCTCTGCAAGTGATTCACGACGGCGCTGAACAGCCATTCGGCGGGCGCGGGCAACTTGTCGTCCATCTCGGGTGCGTCGTGCACGACGGGGACGACGCTGATGAAGCTGTCGACGGCGTCGGCGACACTGGCGGTCGGGTCCGCGACGAGGTCGGCGATGGTGGAGACCATCCACGTCACGACCGCGGTGAACGCCGACCCGTTGCTGCCGGTGTCGCAGGTGATCCGCGAGATCTCGTGGGCGAGCGCGTGGAAGTCGCGGTCGCCGACCAAGGTCAGGAGGCGACCGCCCAGTTGTGCGCCGTCCGCGCGATCGGGCCCGTCGATCATGGCTGTCCCACGGCAGGTATTCGGCGCCGCCCCGGTTCCGGATGGGGTCGGATCGATGAGGCCTGCCGGCGGGCGGCTCAGACTTCCGCGGCGACGGGCGGCTTGACCCCGACGACCGGGCACTGCGCCTCGAGGAGCACGCGCTGCGCGACGCTGCCCATGAGGAGTTTGCCGACGGGGGAGCGGCGCCGCATACCGAGAACGAGGAGTTCGGCGGCGGAGTCGTAGGACGCGTCGATGAGATTGTCGGCGTGCGAGCGGCCGGGTTCGTTCCGCGCGACGCGGTAGTCGACGCCGGCCGCGTCCGCTTCCTCTCTGGCGGAGTGCAGTTCGGCCTCGAACCCGGGCTCCGAGGCACTGTCGCCGTCGGCGATCACCACGAGATCCGTTGCGCGCATGCGGGCTTCGGTGAACCCGAAGGCGAGGGCGCCGCGACCTTCGAGGGTCGGGACGTAACTGAGAACGACGCTCATCGTGACCTCGGCTCGAGAACGGGGGTGGTGAGGGTGCCCTGGGCGAGGTACTCGTCGAGGTTCTGCAGGGTCAGGGCCTCCATCGCGGCGCGGGTCTCGGTGGTGCCGCTCCCGACGTGGGGGAGCAGGACGACGGTGTCGAGCGCGAGGAGTGCTTCGGGAACGTGGGGTTCCCGGGTGAACACATCCAGTCCGGCTCCGGCGAGTTTGCGTTCGGTGAGCAGTTCGACGAGCGCATCCTCGTCGACGACGCTTCCGCGTGCCACGTTGATCAGGTAGCCGTCGGGTCCGAGCGCTTCGAGAACCTCTCGGTCCACCAGCTTTTGGGTTCCCTTGCCGCCGGCTGCGGCGACGATGAGGACGTCGACCCCGGCGGCGAGTGCGGCGGCCGAATCGGCGTATGCGAACGGTGAACCGGGGACCTCTCGCCGATTGTGGTACGAGATCGTGCAGCCGAAGCCGGTGAGGCGGGCGGCGATGGCGGAGCCGATGCGGCCGAGGCCGACGATGCCGACCCGCGTGCCGCTCACCTTCCGGGTGAGGGGGAAGTTGCCCTCGGCGGGCCAGCGGCCTGCGCGGACGAAGCGGTCCGAGGCGGAGAATCCGCGGAGCGTGTCGATCAGTAGTCCGACGGCGGTGTCGGCGACGCAGTCGGTGAGGACGTCGGGGGTGTTGCTGACGCCGATTCCGAGTTCTTCGGCGCGCTCGACATCCGTTGTGTCGTAACCGACTCCGAAGTGCACGATGGCGCCGAGGTTCGGCAGTTCCGTCATCAGGGCGGCGTCGACTCCGGTGCGACCGGACGTCACGACGGCGGTGACGGTTTCGCCGTGCTCGGCGAGGAAGCTGCTGCGGTCTTCTCCGATGGGGAGGGTGAGGGCGTCGTACTTCTCGGAGAGTGTTGCCGTGAGCGACGGCTTCAGCGGCCCGACCTGCAGGACCCGGCCTCCCGAAACAGTCTGTACGGCAGCTTCTTTCACGGACGCCTCTGCGGTCACCATCGTGCCTCCTGACGAGTGGCGACGCGGCTGTCCGCGCCGCCGGTTACCCGTAAGTTAAGCGGCCCTCGGAATACCTGTCCAACACGTAAATAACATGGATCGATACTCAAACGGCATTGGTCGGCGGCGCGCTGACGTGCGCAGATGCCGAACCGTCCTGTATGTGCCGGTCAGAGGCCCGCCGGGGTGATCGCAGTCTCCCCGATATCACGCCTGTGACGGCCCTCACGGGCCGTTTTGCGCCGTCACCTCCTGTTGACGGCTCCTCCGGGCCGCTCATAGCGTGTGTCTACCGTCACAGGCGGGCCCTCTTCACTCGCGTCGAGTACGCGACACATCCCTACGGAGGACACCATGAGCCCTGCACGTTCGCTGCAGCAGGGAACCCGTTACCGCGTCGTCGCCGTGGCCACCGCCGCGCTGACGGTGCCGGCTCTGGCCGCAGGTTGCTCGGTCGCCAATTCGAGCCACAGCGACGCCGCCAGCCCCGACACGCTGCGGATCGTGCTCCCGCAGGAGCCGCCCACGCTCGAGCCCTGCGACGCCTCACTCACCTCGACCGGAGTCGTCGTCCGCTCCAACATCACCGAGCCCCTGGTGGAACGCAACGCCGACACCGGCGACCTCGAGCCGAAGCTCGCCGACTCGTGGGAGCAGACCTCGGACACGATCTGGACGTTCCGGATCCGTCCCGGTGTCACGTTCAGCGACGGCAGCGCGTTCGACGCCGAGGACGCCGCGTTCTCGATCGATCGCACCGTCAACTCGACCATCGGCTGCGACGTCGACGGGTACGTCTTCGGCGACGACGCCCTCGTCGTGAATGCGGTCGACTCGTCGACCGTGACGGTCCAGACGCCCGCCGCCGACCCGATCCTGCCGCTGCGGATCTCGTTCGTGGAGATGGTGCCGTCCACCACCGACACCAAGGACAAGGTGCGCGATCCCATCGGCACCGGCCCCTACAAGATCGACTACTGGGACCACGGCCAGCGGCTGGCCCTGGTCCGCAACGACACGTACTGGGGCACGGCCCCCGAGTACGCGCGGGCCATCTACCAGTGGCGAGCCGAGGGCAGTGTGCGGGCGGCGATGGTGGTGAACGACGAGGCCGAACTCGCCACTTCGCTCGGCCCGGAGGACGGCGCCGGCGATCTCGGTGCCGCCTACCCCAACAACGAGACCACCGCGCTGCGCATCGACGGCAGCCAGGCGCCGCTCGACGACTACCGCGTCCGCGAGGCCATCGACCTCTCCGTCAACCGCGCGGGAATCGTCAAGGCGCTGTTCCAGGGCCTCGGCGAGCCGGCCGGGCAACTCGTCGGCAGCAGCATCGTCGGGTTCGACCCCGACCTGCAGCCGACCCCCTACGACCCCGACCGTGCCGCGCAACTGGTGGCGGAGGCCAAGGCCGACGGCGTTCCCGTCGACAAGCAGATCCGGCTGATCGGGCGCACGGGCCAGTTCCCCAAGATCAACGAGACCGTCGAGGTGATCCAGAACTCGCTGAGCAAGGCCGGCCTGAACGTGAAGATCGAGATGATGGACACGGCGGCTCAGCTGGAGTACCAGGTCCGGCCGTACCCGCAGAGCGGGCCGGTGATGCTGGTGATCCAGCACGGCAACCAGGCGGGTGACGCCCAGTTCACCGTCGACCAGTACATGCGCAGCGACGGTTACCAGAGTTACTTCGGCACAGCAGGTTACGACGCGCAGATCGACGCCGCCGAGAAGCTCGTCGGCGGCGCCCGCCAGGACGCGTTCGCATCGGTACTGGCGAACGAGCCGGAGGAGATCCGGCAGTTCGCGTACATCGCCCACATGAACGGGGTGCTCGCCAAGTCCCCGACAGTGCAGTACACGCCCAACTCCGCGACCGGCGACGAGATGCGCCTGAGTGAGATGACCCACGCGGACACATCCGCAAACGGCTAAGCCCTCTTCCCAGCCCCCGGAGGAATTGTGATGTCCCAACCGAACCCGATCCGAAGGCGGTGAGTCATGTTCGCCTTCCTGCGCCGACGCGTCTACACCAGCCTCGTCCCTCTCCTCGTCGTCCTCTTCGGTGTGTTCCTGCTCGCTCGCCTCACCGGCGACCCGACCAACCTCTACCTCCCGGTCTCCGCGACCCCCGATCAGCGCGCCGAGTTCGCGGCCGAGAACGGCCTCGACACGCCGGTGCTGAGCCAGATGGCCGACTACCTGTCCGGGGTCGCCCACCTGGACTTCGGGGAGTCGCTGCGCACCGGTGAATCCGCCGCGACCATGGCGCTGCGGGCGTTCCCCGCCACGTTGCAGCTGGCGTTCTTCACGATGCTGCTCGCGATCATCGGCGCCGTCGTGATCGGCTGCTGGGCGGCGTACCGGCCGAACTCGCTCGCCGACCGGATCTCCAGCCTGCTGTCGATGACCGCGGCCAGCATCCCCGACTTCTGGTTCGCCATCACCGGCGTGTGGATCTTCGCGGTGGTGCTGGGGGTGCTGCCCACGTCGGGCACCGGAAGCGCGCTGTCGTGGATCCTGCCGATCGCGACGCTGCTGATCCGCCCGCTCGGCGTGCTCACCCAGGTGGTGCGCGGCGCGATGGTGTCGGCGCTGTCCGCACCATACGTACGTCTCGCCCGCAGCAAGGGCGCAGGCGACCTGCGCGTCGTCAGCCATCACGCGCTCCGCAACGCCGCTGCCCCGGCGCTGACGGTGGCCGGCGACCTCACCGTCGGCCTGGTCAACGGCGCCGTCGTCGTCGAGGCGATCTTCGGGTGGCCCGGCATCGGGAAGCTGATGATCGACGCCATCCTGCAGCGCGATTTCGCGGTCCTGCAGGCGGCGGTGCTCCTGACCGCCGTCAGCATCTTCGTCCTCAACATCCTGATCGACGCGGGCTACGCACTTCTCGACGCGCGTGTCCGCGAGAAGACCAAGGTCTAGGAGGCCGCCGACATGTCCATAGACAACGCTCCCCGCCTCGACGGAGCCGGCGACGTCCACCAGGGCCCCGACCAGGCGTTCCCGAACCCGGCCGCCCCCGGCGGAGACGCCGCTCCCGCGCCCAAGTCTTCCCGGAACAAGACGCCGTTGTGGAAGCTGCTCCTGCGGGACCGGATGGCCACGGTCGCGGCGGCGATCCTGGTGTTCGTGTTCCTCGTCGCCGTCTTCGGCCCGTGGCTGGTCGGCGACGCCGCGACCGATCAGAACCTCGACCGGTCCAACCTCGCCCCGTTCCACGTGGCGAACGGGTGGATGAACATCCTCGGCACCGACCCGCTCGGGCGCAGCATGCTCGCCCGGTTGATCGTCGCGTGCCGCACCACCCTCCTGGTGGCGCTGCCCGCGGTCGCGCTGTCCTGCATCGTCGGGTCGCTCATCGGCATGTGGGCCGGTTACCACCGCGGCTGGCGGGAGACGACGGCGATGCGCGTCGCCGACGTCATCATGAGCTTCCCGTCGCTGCTGATGGCCGTCGTCGTCCTGTACGTGTTCTCGCCCAGCGCGGCGAACATCGTCCTGGTCCTGGCGATCACCCGCATCCCGATCTACCTCCGCACCGCCCGCGCGGAGTCGGCGGAACTGCAGAGCCGGCTGTTCGTGGACGCTGCACGCACGTTCGGCGCCCGCAGCGGGGCCGTCATCCGTCGGCACGTGTTCCCGATCCTGCTGCCGACTCTGCTCACCGTCGCCACCCTCGACTTCTGCTACGTGATGCTCGCCGAGTCGTCGCTGAGCTTCCTCGGCATCGGCATCCAGCCGCCCGACATCAGCTGGGGCCTGATGGTCTCCCAGGGCCGGACGTACCTGCAGACGGCGTGGTGGCTGTCCTTCTTCCCCGGTCTCGCCATCGTCGTCACCACCGTGTCGGCAACCGTGCTCGCCGCGTGGGCCCGGATCGCCACCGACCCCGCCCAGCGCTGGCGTCTGACCGTGCCGCGGTCGCGTCGCTCCCGGCTGTTCCCCACCCGAAAGGTCGTCTCATGAGCGCACCTGCACCGGCTGTCGAATCACCCGACTTCGCCGCAGACATCGACCGCGTCGCACTCGAGGTCGCGGATCTCACCGTCGACCTGCGCACCCCCTCGGGCACGGTCCGGGCCGTCGACCACGTGTCGTTCACCGCGCGACGTGGGGAGACCCTCGCGCTGCTCGGTGAGTCGGGGTGCGGCAAGTCGATGACCGCGCAGGCGCTCGTCGGCCTGCTCGAACCGATTGCCGACATCACCGACGGCTCGGTCCGCCTCGGCGACGTCGACCTGGTGACGGCGAAGGCGAAGACCCGCCGCACCCTCGCCGCCACCGAACTCGCCATCGTGTTCCAGGACGCACTGACCGCGCTCAACCCCGTCTACACGGTCGGCAAGCAGTTGGCCGAGCCGTTCCGGATCCACCGTGGCCTGTCCGCGAAAGAGGCGCGGCGGGAAGCGATCTCGCTGATGCAGAGGGTCGGGATTCCCGAGCCCGAATCGCGCGTCGACTCCTACCCGCACCAGTTCTCCGGTGGCATGCGGCAGCGCCTGCTGATCGCGATGGCCGTCGCGCTGAGCCCGACGGTCCTGCTCGCCGACGAGCCGACCACCGCACTCGACGTCACCGTGCAGGCGCAGATCATGTCGCTGCTGCGGGACCTGCGCACCGAGCACGACATGGCCGTCATCCTCATCACCCACGACCTCGCGCTCGTGGCGGAGGAGGCCGACCGCGTCGCGATCATGTACGCGGGCAACGTCGTCGAGACCGGACCGGTCGCCGAGGTCTTCTCCTCGCCGCAGCACCCGTACACCAAGGGCCTGCTCGATTCGGTCCCCGTGCACGCGGTCCGCGGCGAAGACCTGAAGTCGATCGGCGGCACCCCGCCCGACCTGCACTCCATTCCGTCCGGCTGCGTCTACCAGGCGCGCTGCCCGCTCGCCCGCGACCTGTGCCGCACCACCCGCCCGCCGCTCGCCGGCGTCGCGGCCGGCCGCCGCTCGGCGTGCCATTTCCCCGAGGAGGTCTGACATGTCCGAGTCGATTCTGAAGGTGCGGGGCCTGACCAAGACGTTCAAGGTGCCTGCCAACGCGGCGGGTAAGAACCAGTTGCGTGCGCTCGACGGCATCGACCTCGACCTCGCCCGCGGCGAAACCCTCGGGCTCGTCGGCGAATCGGGCTGCGGCAAGTCCACCCTCGCCCGCACGCTGATGATGCTCGAGCGTCCCGACTCCGGTTCGGTGACGTGGGACGGCGTCGACCCGTTCTCGCTGAAGGGCAAGGACCTGCTGGCGCTGCGCCGCCGGGTGCAGATGGTGTTCCAGGACCCGTACGCGTCGCTGAACTCCCGGATGTCGGCGGCCGACATCATCGCGGAGCCGTGGCGCACCTACAGGACGATGTACAAGACCAGCCGCGACCGGGCGGCGCGGGTGCGCGAATTGCTGCACCTCGTCGGTCTGCGGCCGAGCGACGAGCACCGCTACCCGCAGGAGTTCTCCGGCGGCCAGCGTCAGCGTCTCGGGATCGCCCGCGCCCTGGCGCTGAACCCGAGCGTCGTCATCTGCGACGAACCCGTGTCGGCCCTCGACCTGTCGGTGCAGGCTCAGGTGCTCAATCTGCTGAACGACCTGCAGAAACAGCTCGGCATCTCGTACGTGTTCATCTCGCACGACCTGTCGGTGGTCCGGCACGTCGCCGACCGCGTCGCCGTGATGTACCTCGGCCGGATCGTGGAGACGGGTGCGACGGACGCCGTCTTCGACCGTCCCGCGCACCCGTACACCGAGGCCCTGATGTCGGCGGCGCCGAAGCTGGACGCCGACTCCCGCGGCAAGCGGATCATCCTGGAGGGTGAGGTTCCGTCGCCGCTGAACCCGCCGTCGGGCTGCCGGTTCCGCACCCGCTGCGCCCACGCGACCGACGTCTGCGCGAGCACGGTGCCGCCCGCCGCCGTCGACGAGCGCGAAAGCGGCCACGCCGCCGAATGCCACCATCCTCGCCGCCCGGTCGCGCTCGGCGTGCCGGTCGCGGTCGGGTGAGCGGGGCCGAGTTCGCGGTCATCGCGCTCGCCGTCTTTCTCGCCTCGTGCATGCAGGCGTCGATCGGATTCGGGATGGGCATGCTCGCGGCACCGGTCGTGGCGCTCGTCGATCCGAGCCTGCTGCCCGGGACGCTGATCATGACGGCGACAGTCGTCACGGTGATGGTGGTGTGGCGGGAACGGGAAGCCCTGGACCTGACCGGCACGGGGTGGGCTCTGGCCGGCCGGGTGCCGGGCACCATCGCGGGCGCGGTGCTGCTGGTGGTGCTGCCGGAACGGGGGTTGTCGCTGCTGCTCGCGGGCGTGGTGCTGTCCGGGGTCGTCTTCGCGACCCTGGGCTGGGCGCCGCCGCCGCGACGCCGGAACCTCGCCTTCGCCGGGGCCGCGTCGGGTCTTCTCGGCACGGCCACGTCGATCGGCGGACCGCCGATGGCGCTGGTGATGCAGGGGTCGAAGGGGGCGCAGCTGCGCGGCAACATGAGCGCGTTCTTCCTGGTGGGCTCCACGCTGTCCGTCGCCGTTCTCGCCGCGACGGGTTCGGTGCACCGCGAGTCGGCGGTGATGTTCGCGTTGCTCGTCCCGGCGACGGTGCTCGGATACGTGGCGTCACGGTTCGTGAACCGCCACCTGGACGCCTCTCGCCTGCGCCGGACCTCGATCGCGGTGTCCTGCGTGGGTGCGCTGATGCTGATCGGACAGCAGCTTCTCTGATGCAGTGTCTGCATCGATCGATGCTCAACAAGTCTTGGACATGTATCGATCGGGCCACTTAGGGTTTTCGTTGTGAGGCGCCTCACGGGCGGCGCTGCGCTGTGAAGGAAGGTTTCGGAAGATGAGTACAACGAGCACCCCGGTCGTCACCGACATGCGAGTGGTCCCGATCGCGGGACACGACAGCATGCTCCTGAACCTGTCCGGCGCGCATGCCCCGTACTTCACCCGGAACCTGGTGATCCTCACCGATTCCGACGGCAACACCGGTGTCGGCGAGGTCCCCGGCGGCGAGCCGATCCGGCGTACCCTCGAGGACGCCCGCGCCATCGTGACCGGGCGCAGCATCGGCGAGTACAACGGCGTACTCGCCGACCTGCGGCGCACGTTCGCCGACCGCGACTCCGCCGGCCGCGGCAACCAGACGTTCGATCTCCGCGTCGCGATCCACGCCGTCACCGCCGTCGAGTCGGCGCTCCTCGACGTTCTCGGGCAGCACCTCGGTGTCCCCGTCGCGGCCCTGCTCGGCGACGGTCAGCAGCGGGACAAGGTGCAGGCGCTCGGCTACCTCTTCTTCGTCGGCGACCGCAACAAGACCGACCTGGACTATCAGTCGGGTGCGGGCGAGTCCGACGACTGGCTGCGTCTGCGGCACGAGGAGGCGCTGACACCGGACGCCGTCGTGCGGCTCGCCGAGGCCGCCCAGGCGCGATACGGCTTCGCCGACTTCAAGCTCAAGGGCGGCGTCCTCGCGCCCCGCGAGGAGGCGGCGGCCGTGACGGCGTTGGCCGAGCGGTTCCCCGACGCGCGGGTCACCCTCGACCCCAACGGCGGGTGGCTGCTGTCGGAGGCTATCGAGACCTGCCGCGGACTGAAGGACGTGCTCGCGTACGCCGAGGACCCGGTCGGTCCCGAGGGCAGCTTCTCCGGCCGCGAGGTGATGAGCGAATTCAAGCGCGCCACCGGACTGCCCACCGCCACCAACATGATCGCCACCGACTGGCGCGAGATGGGGCACACCATTCGCTCCGGCGCCGTCGACATCCCTCTCGCCGACCCGCACTTCTGGACGATGGCCGGATCGGTCCGCGTCGCCCAGCTCTGCGACGCATGGGGCCTCACGTGGGGATCGCATTCCAACAACCACTTCGACGTGTCGCTCGCCATGTTCACCCACGTCGCCGCTGCGGCCCCGGGCGACATCACCGCCATCGACACCCACTGGATCTGGCAGGACGGTCAGCGGATCACCAGGGACCCGTACGAGATCGAGGGCGGCTACCTGACCGTGCCGTCGACGCCGGGTCTCGGGGTGAAACTAGACATGGACCGGGTCGAGGCCGCGCACGAGCTGTACCTCCAGAAGGGTCTCGGTGCGCGCGACGACTCGGTCGGCATGCAGTTCCTCGTGCCCGGCTGGTCGTTCGACAGCAAGCGTCCGGCGCTGGTCCGCGCCTGATGAAGATCGTCGTCGGCGACCGGAATCTGCTGCCGCATCGCGAACTGTTCGAATCGGGCCTGCCGTCCGGCGCCGCGGTGTCATGGCATCGGAAGTTCGACGAGTCGGAGATCGTCCCCGACCTGACCGACGCCGACGTGTACGTGGGCGGCCGGTTCACCGCCGCGATGGCCGCCGCCGCACCGAAGCTGCGGCTACTGCACGTCGCAGGCGCGGGCACCGACAACGTGGCCTTCGACGCCCTTCCTCCCGACACCCTGGTCGCCAACACGTTCCACCACGAGGACTCGATCGCGGAATACATCGTGTCGGCGGCGTTGATGCTGCGCCGCGGATTCCTCGGTCACGACCGCGCCCTCCGCGGCGACGTGTGGGCGACGTCGGTCTACGACGACGCGATTGCGCAGTCCCGATCCATGCGTGGCGCGCGGATCGGGTTCGTCGGCTTCGGTCACATCGGCGGGAGGACGTGGAGCCTGCTGCGCGCGTTCGGTGCAGAGGGCTGCGCGGTCACCGGGCGGGGAAATCTCGACGCCGACGCGGAAGGACTGGTCTGGGCTGGCGGCAATACGTCGCTGCTCCGGCTCATGACCGAGTCCGACGTCGTGGTGGTGTCCGCGCCGCTGGGCGATCACACCCGCGGCATGATCGGCGGGCCGGAACTCGAGGCGCTCGGACCGGACGGAGTCCTGATCAACGTCGGGCGCGGACCCCTCGTTCAGGAACAGCCGCTGTACGACGCACTGGCGTCGCACCGGATCGCGGCCGCGGCCATCGACGTCTGGTACTCCTATCCCGATGCCGGCGGTCATGGCGCGCCGAGCGCACTGCCGTTCCGCGACCTGCCGAACGTCCTGATGACCCCGCACTCGTCCGGCGTCACCGACCACACGTTCCTCGGCCGCGTCCGCGACATCACCGAGAACATCCGCCGGCTGGACACGGGGCAGACGGTCCTGCGCACCTGTGGCTGAGGAAGACACAGTCTTGCGACCCTCTATATAGGAGTCCCTATATAGAGGGAGTCGGTGCCGGCGAGAGTGACAGATCCTGAAGAGTTGCGGCCGAAATCGCTGCGACCAGGCGATTTGGAAAACGGCACACGGTTCGCGTAACTTATTCCAAGTCAGAGCGACACGGACACCGACATTCACCACCTGGTGATGCAACGAGGTTGTACGAAGTGCCTGGCAAATCCGAAGTTCACCATCGTGTATGGTTGTGCTTCAACCCCGGAATGTCTTCAGCGGGTGCCGGTTTGCGCCGGTCAGCCTGATGAGATAAGCTGGAAAAGTTGCCCCGGAGCGGCTGGCGAGTGAGTCAGAAGTGATGGTGTGCGCGTGTTCTTTGAGAACTCAACAGTGTGTCGA